>CAZEBI010000001.1:0-6071 GCA_964510355.1 uncultured Nitrospina sp.
CAGCGTGACGCTGGGCCACTATAAAGTTGAAAAAAAATATGCCGCTGTTGCAAGATAAATAGCCAGCCCAAGAATATCGTTGATGACGGTAATGATAGGGCCGGTGCTGATAGCGGGGTCAATATCCAGATTTATAAACAGAATAGGGGTCAATGAACCCATTAAGGATGCGAGGGAAACAGCCAGGATGATCCCCGTTCCAACCGCCAAGCCGAGTACCGGGTTGGTCTGCAAAATGGGTTCGGCCACCAGGGCGATAAGGCCCCCGCAGGCCAATCCAAAAATCACACCATTTAGTATTCCAACAGAAATTTCACTCCTAACCACCATGGCAAGATTATCTTTTTGAATATCTCCCGTTGCCATACCCCTTACGATGACGGTCGCGCCCTGAATTCCTACATTGCCTGCCAACCCGATCACAAAGGGAATGAAAAATATAATGGCGGCATAATCTGCGAGTGTTACCTGATAAACCCCCAATATCCAGGCACTGACCAAGCCCCCTATGAAGGTTGTGAATAACCAGGGTGCTCGGGCGATAATTTTACTGCTGATCTTTTTTGCGAAAGGGTCTACCTTGGCTGTTCCGACCATTGTATAAATGTCTTCGCTGGCGCTGTCCTGTACGGCTCGAATGACATCGTCAAAAGTAATGATTCCCTGAATCACATTGTCATTGTCTACAACAGGCAGGCTACTCAAGTTTTCCTGCCCCATAATATGGGCGACCTTTTCACAAGGGGCATTCAGGTCGACTTTGGGAGTTTCCGGGCGGGTGAATTCTTTTGCCATGGCGGAGGTTTGAATATTCAGTAAATCCCTCAACTTAAAAAAACCGGTCAGTTGGTTTTTTTCATTGACCACATAGAAATAGGGCGGGATATCTCTGTTGGATTCCCGCCTTATTTTAGTAAATATATCTCCCGCTTTATCGTCAAAACGGATTTTGTTGAAATGCGGAGTCATCAGGCCGCCGGCGGTTTCTTCTTCATAACGGATCAGGTCTTTGATGACCTTGTGAACCTCCATCTTACTGAGCAGTTCCTCCTGAGTATCGTCAGGAAGTTCCTGAATGATATCGGTCGCTTCATCTTCCGGCATCTCATCCAAAAGAGCGGCCAAATAGTTTCGGTCCAGAGTTTCCTGGATCTCCAGTCGGCTATCCATATCGGTTTCATAAAGAAATTTTTGCCGCTTTTCATCATCTCCCAGAAGGTGAAAGACCCTTACTTTTTCATCCAGATTCAACTCATAGAGCCTGCGGGCAATTTCAAAAAGGTCCAGGCCGGCGATGAGCACCCGCAATGAATCATCCCGGCAATCAGGGTCTTTGAAGGCTTCTTTTATTTTTCCGATTGGCATAAAAATAGTTATAAACTGAGTTGAAAATGTCGTATTCTGAAGGCGCTGGAAAACTGTAAACCCATCATCAAGGGGAATAATATGGTTCTGAATATGTCCCATGAGGACAAAAAAAAATATAACAAATCGTTTGCCAAACGAAAAACTACGGTTCGAAAACGAAGGACTTCAATCCTATCAGATAAAACTAAAAATCTTCTATCAAAAAAATTCGGGGATGGTCATCCCGATGGCGAGAAACAGGAAATTCCCCAACTCGATGTTCATGTGAAAATGAACGATAACTACCTTCGAACCGGGCCTTATAAACCTAAAAGTAAATGAGCCAGCGTGACGCTGAATATTTTGGGGCAGGGTGGATATTTGTAAGGGGAGAGCTAAATTGTTTTACTTTCGGCAGGGCTGTTTTCGTGTCTTTCCTGGTACAGTTTGTAAACGTCTTTTTCGATGAACAATTCAACCAGGCTGTTGTCGAGTTCTCCACCTTCGGCCATGGATCTGAGAATTCGATAGACGGTTTCTAAAGGCATGGCTTTTTTATAGGGTCGGTCTGATGCGGTCAGGGCCTCGGCAATATCTGTGACAGCCATCAATTTCCCTTCAAAGGGGATTTCGTCTCCTTTCAGACCCAGAGGATAGCCTTTGCCATTGATAAACTCATGATGGGCTCCGGCAAAAGCAGGGATGTTCTTGAGTTTTTTGGTAAAGGGGATTTGTTTTAGCATCCTTAAGGTCACTGCCGCATGGTCCTGCATCTTTTTTCTTTCTTTTTCTGTTATGCTTCCCCGCCGGATTGACAGGTTGACCAATTCATCTTCGTTCAGGAAGGGTTGTTGCTCTCCAGCCTCATCAATATATGTCTTTTCAGATATCTCCTTTAACCGTTCCAGTATTTCATCATCAAGAAATTCACCCGGCTCATTGCATTTGTTGATGAACTCCAATATTTCTTGTAACTCTTGTAATTTATCGTCAGTTTCTTTTTCCAGGGCTTTTAACTGCCCAGGGTCAGCGCCATTCTGCAATAATTTTATTTTGCTATCCTGAGCTTCCAACCTGACGGACTGACTGATATAAGCCATTCTCAGGCGAACGTATTGGATGCGGTCAAAAATAGTCTGGAGTTTTTTTGCTTTTTCAACGATCTCCACCGGAGAGGTGACTTTTCCTATATCGTGCATATAGGCGGCGATTCTTAATTCATACATCTGATCCGGTGAAAATATTTTATCCTTGAAAGTTCCTTCTTTCAGGCCATTGATGACTTCGGCCATGGTCAGGGTCAGGTCCGCCACCCGGCGAATATGCCCGCCGGTGACCGGGGATTTTTCATCGATGGCGGTCGCCATGACTTTAACAAATGCTTCAAACAACTCCGTCATGTTGGCAATCAGTTTGGCGTTAGTGATTGAGACGGCCGCCTGTGAAGCCAATGATTCCGAGAGATTTTCATAATCCTGCGAAAATGCAATGACTTCGTTGTTAGTAGGATTGGTGGCATTCAATAATTGTAAAACGCCGATCACATCGTTGTCGTGGTTACGCATGGGAACCACCAGCATGGACTTAGACCGATATCCGGTGGATTGATCAAATTTCTTGGGCCCGGTAAAATCAAAAAGATCGGTATCGTAAACATCGGGGATGTTTACGGACACCCCTTTTAGGGCAACGAAAGCGGAAACATTGGTTTCTTTTAGCTCAACCGGTGGGAAGGGAATGGTTTCTCCGGATTTACCCCCCATTCTGATTTTCAAACTATCATTTTGCACGATTTGAAAACGCAGGGTATTGTCTTCAACAATATATAAAGTTCCGGCATCGGCATTGGTGAAATTTCGAGCCTGATCGACAATCATTTCAAGCAAGGTATTCAGGTCGTAAACCCCTGAGAGGGCACGCCCAATATCGGACATCTTTTTTATTTGCCCGCCGAGCCGTTCGGCGTAAGCACTCACTTCCTCAACAACACTGTTGAGCAAGGTATTCAGATTTTCATCAGTGGAAAATTGCCGGGGTTCGACCTGCACCATTTTTTTTGCTGAATCGTTCATATCAATAGATCATGGCAGAAAACAAATGAGTTATGCAATGCCTTAAATAGTAACTTCGATTGTTCTTATGATTATCAAACAAATATGTCACGAAATCAATGCAATCATTCATCCTCATAAGGATATATGGCTTTAATTCTTAATTCTATCGAAAACCACCCTATCTGTGACAGAAAATGACGCCTAGAGGTAATCCTTGAGCAGTAATGGGGAGTCCGAGAGCCAAACCCGTTTACCGCAAACATTTATGAATACAGGTTCCTTGGACTCAAAGAAGTGCAAATGGGACTGATATAAATCTTCGGCAGTGGTTCGGCAGTCACCATAAGCCTCTTGCTCTTCCTTAAAAATTCCCTCTTCAAACATTTTGATGCCTTCTTTAGAGCTTCTTCCTTCAAAGTAGGATCGCAGGAGCGGGTCCCTCAAGTTCTCGGGATGTTTAGCCGTTTTTCTCAAAAGCAATTTGATGCCTCTGGAAGATTGCGATTCAAACAGTCCTGCTCGGATGCAGACATGCCGGGCTTTGCCTTTCTCGACCGTCCATTTTTCGATGGCTTCTTTTGAGTGACCCATCGCCCCATAGGTGGCCAGTTGGTGGCGGATAACATAAAAGGTGGAATAAGCGACGATGGTTTTAACATCCAGTTCGGATTCCAGTTTTAAGATGGGATCAAATGAAAGTTTGTTGGACAGGGTGATCGACTCGGGTGTTGCTTGGGCAATGGGCACTCCCACCTCACCTAGAGCGGTGGCATAAAATAAAGTGTCGAACTGGCCATTATCGTAAGCTTTGATTTTTTCCAGGACCTGAGGGTCATTGATATCGCCAAACAAGGTTTCGTCTGCGCCCTCGATGCTAAAACCGGGCACTTCTTTACCATACCAGTTAGCCAGAATATTGGCCGTGTCGCCAAATTTTTCGCGAATGGACTTAATCGCCGCAGTCCCCATCACACCTGTTCCACCTATGATAAGAAAATTACTCATTGTTTTCCTCTGTCTATGAGAATAATAATTATTGAATTATTTGTTTTAGGAACCACCCACGTCTTCATCCCAGTCCGCATAAGGGATCTGGGCGTTTTCATAGATGGCCTGAGACATATAAGGGTCTGTTTTAAAAAAAGCCTCGATTTGACTTGTCAGTTTTTGTGTTTCCTGGATTACCGAATCCATATTCTTCTTGTTGTTTATTTTTTCAGCCAGTTCAAGATAACCTTTGACAAAAAACTGCGCCGACTCGATGGTACGAAAAACCTTCTGTGGGTTCAGAGTCCGATAGCGATTGGCGACAGCAAACTTGGAAAACTCAAACCACACGTCAATTTCCCCTTCACTTTTACCGAGGATGATCAGTTCCTTTCTAAAATTGTCCTCTCCTTTCGCAGTCAGGCTTGTAGACACATAGTCAGACAGTTCATCAAAAGGAATTCCATCTAGGGTAGCGCATAGATAGTCCAGGTGAAAAAGGATGGAGTTGATCCTGTTGTCCAGGTTGATCCCCTGGACCGAGTTATCTTGAAACTCAGCTGTTTTTTGAAACAGTCCCCAGATCCCATCCAGCTCGGCCACCTTTTCGCTTTTGTTTTGCAAAGGGTGCACCTGCTTTTGACAGGCGGATGTTTCATCTGCTCCTGCAGGCGAAACATAAAACATAAATAAAACCAATAACGCGGTGAGTTTCATGAATTTACTGCCCGCTAAAATGCTCGGACGTTAAACTGCCTCCTGAAATATGAGCATTTTGACCGCCGCTGACATGCAAATCAGGAAGCAAATCCTGAGTGGTGGGGGAGTTAGGGTAGGGTTCCACAGGTTTCGTTGGAGTCGCCATAGGTTTCGTTTGAGTCGCCATAGTTTTTTTTGGGGTTTGCTTCTCGGTATTGTCTCCAGAACAAGCACTCAACAAAACGATTAAAAAGATAACGGTGATTTCTGCTCTCATAAGCGTGTATCCATGTAAAATTTTAATTGACTGAATTTATACTTCCATATTTTCGATGTCAACGGGAATTTATTTGTGCCCCTTGGCTCGGGTTGAGCCCGGCGCCCCGTGCAGGGGAGGCAGATAATAATGGCTCGTTGAGCCGAGACAACTTTTCTTTACTATTACAGGTTGAGTCCAGCGTCATGCTGGCGTCCTGTGAGGGTATTTCAAATTGCAGTCTTGCCCATTCTCAAGAGAACCTGGCTTTCCTTTTTGGTGACAGGCATGACAGATAAACGCGATTGTTTCACCAATGCAATTTCTTGCAGGTCTTTATGAGCTTTAACCTCTTCAAGAGTTACCGGCTGGACAAAGGCTTTGAGTGGTTTGAGATCGACCACAACCCAGCGTGAGTCATCGATGGTTGGGTCCGGGTAAGCCTCGCGCGTCACTTTGGCGATGCCCATGATCTGTTTACCTGTGACACTGTGATAAAAGAAAACCAGGTCGCCTTTTTTCATGGACTGCAAATTATTGCGCGCCTGATAGTTGCGCACGCCATCCCAATAGGTTTTCCCGTCTTGTAAAAAATTTTCCCAGCTGTACTGAGAAGGCTCCTGTTTTACCAGCCAAAAAGATATTTTATTGTCCATGGTTAAGTGGTATGGGTTGAGGTTTAGAATTATGTCGCTGTAAATGTGTAACGAGGGCTTAGTTTGTAGGTT
>CAZEBI010000001.1:6081-39488 GCA_964510355.1 uncultured Nitrospina sp.
CTGTTCCTTAAAGGGTTAAAGAGCAGAAAAGGGTTAAAGAGCAGAAATTATGTGATTGACCCTGAGTGCTATTAGAAATATAATTGTTCTCTCCAATTTATTGAAAAGTTTATCGAAATTCATTTTTTCTGCGGGATGCATTGGCCCGGGCGGGAGTTTTAACGACATGTACCGAAAAGAGATAAAAGTATTAGACTGTACCATTCGTGATGGGGGTTTGATGAACAACCACCTGTTCAGTGATGATCTGGTTCGCAAGGTTTTTCAAGCGGTTAATAACTCCGGGGTCGATTATATCGAGCTCGGTTATAAAGCCGATGAAAGTCAGTTTAAACGGGGTGAATTTGGCCCTATGAAATTCTGCACCGAAAAAGACCTGGAAAACGTTATCGGCGATACCGAGATGAATTGCAAATTATCTGTTATGGCTGATATCGGGCGTTTTGACCCTAGGGAAATACTCCCAAAGGCCGAAAGCTATGTCGATATGATGCGGGTTGCATCCTACGTCAAAGATATTGATAAGGCGATTGATCTCGTTAATACGCTGAACGCAAAGGGTTATGAAACCACCATCAATATCATGGCGGTATCGCATTCCAGAGAACGGGAACTCGATGAAGCGCTAGAGCAAATAGAAAAAGAAAGTGCCGTTGATGTCGTTTATTTGGTCGATAGTTTTGGTGCTTTGTACTCAGAGCAGATTGCTCATCTCGCCAAAAAATACAAGGCCGCGCTTCCGACCCGGGAAATTGGTATTCACGCGCATAACAACCAGCAACTGGCTTTTGCTAATACCATTGAATCGATCATCCAGAATATCAATTATCTCGATGGCACTATTTGGGGAATCGGCAGAGCCGCCGGAAACTGTCCCCTGGAATTGTTGTTAGGCTTTTTGAAGAATCCGAAATTTGATATCCGCCCGATCCTGGAAGTATTGGAAACTCATTTTGTGGAACTGCATAAGAGCATAGAATGGGGGTACACGATTCCCTATATGATTACCGGTATTCTGGATTTACATCCGCGCGCAGGAATGAAGCTTAGAAAATCAGAGCAGAAAGATGGCTATATGGATTTTTATGACAAGCTCACCTCAGAAGCCAACGTCTGAAAAAACGACTCATGACCGGGTTTGACTTGAATTTATTTGAGAAAGAACCTGTGCTGGGAATAATCCGTGGTATTGACGAGGAGTCCCTTTCGGGTGTGCTGGAAGCGGCATTTTCCGGGGGACTGCGTTTTCTTGAGATCACTCTCAATACGCCCTCGGCCTTTCTTCTTATTAAACAGGCTGTCGAACAATTTCCCGATTTATGCATAGGCGCTGGGACAGTTTTATCCGTTGAGTCCGCTCAAGGCGCTGTTGATGCCGGGGCAAAATTTATTGTAGCGCCAAACCTGAATGAAGATGTGGCCCAATTTTGCCATAAGAACGAACTCGCCTTTTTCCCGGGTGCGTTGACCCCCACAGAGATTGAACGTGCCTGGAGCCTGGGAGCGACGATGGTAAAAGTTTTTCCTGCCTCCCAGTTTGGTCCGGGTTATTTTAAAGTGTTAAAAGGGCCTTTTGACCAGATCAAACTGATGGCGGTGGGCGGTGTGGGTTGCGATAATATCCCTGATTATTTTTCTGCCGGGGCTTCTGCCGTAGCCTTGGGAGGCTCGATATTCTCCCTGGAACGCATGGCAAACCGGGAATTTTCGGCTCTCAAAAAAGAAATCGAAGAATTTATGTTTGCAGTAAACAAAATTTATTCTACTATTAAGCTAGGTGGAAAATTAGATGCATCTCACTATGAGGAAAAAGAATGACTTTTGATTTTATGAAAGACTTTATGATGTTTGAGGATGAAGAGCGCTTTGCCGGTCTTTGCGAACAGCTGGAAGAAGCGATTCGTGATGTGGATGGCGGCGAGGGTAAGGTTTCTGAACTCGAAATCATGCAGGCGCTGGATTTCGTAGGCTTCAACCTGTTTCGCGACAACTGGGAAGAATATAAGAAGATGGATATGCTCAACCGCGACCAGACGTTTTCTGCCGGCCCCAAGGAAAAGCGCTACATCCATTAGTAGCCCCCCACCGTTTTTATTTTGCCTCAAACCCCTTCTTGGCTAATTTTTCGTATTCATCCTGAAGCTGGTTTTCCACCTGTTTCACATGCCCGAACAGTTCGTGGATCTTGATATCTATTTCTTTCAAATGCCCCGATAGTTCCTTCAAGTCCTGGTCCGGGGTATCTTTCAGAAACACTTCGCAACGCTTGGCATGATGGGAGATATGTTCTATCAGGTCGTGCACCTGGGTGATACTGCTTTGCAGGTGATGGGTTTCCTTCTTCAAATGAGTGGTCCCCAACTCAGCTTTAATAATAAAGGTGTAAATCAGCGCAAAAACAAAGGCTGCAAACAATATGGCCTGGCCGATGAATGTTTCCCAGGTGGGGTACATGCCCAGCCAATGAATGCTGGGTAAAAAATCTGCAACACTCTGAGAAACCTGCTCACCCATCTGTAATTCATGGATTCCTTTTCCCATAAAGGTGAACGCCATATAATACAAAAGCACACTGGTGAAACCAAAAAACCATTTGATGGGAATTCTCATTCCCAAAGTATTGACCAAATAAAATACCCCGGCCAAAACCACACAACCCGCCAGAAAGCCGGGGATGATTCCTTCGTTCGCATCGCCCGAATATAAAAACAGTGCTTTATAAAAAAGGACTGTTTCGAATCCTTCACGATAAACCGAGATGAAAGCCACAGCACCCAGGGTGAAAGTGTTTCCCTGGGACAAAGCGCCATGCATCTTTTTGTTGATGTATTCCTGCCACCTCTTGTTGTCTATTTTGGAAACCAGCCAATAGCTGACCGAAAATAGTACTGCGACCGCAATCAGCATAATCCAGCCTTCAAGGAGTTCCTGACTGGCCATGCTCAAATGAAGAACTTCATGCACAATATAGGCTGTGGCAAAACTGGCAAGAATGCCGACCCCCACGCCGATGTGGATGGATTTCACCCGATTCTGATTACGGGATTTAACCAAAAAGGCGATCAATGCGGCGATGATGAGAATGGCCTCAAAGCCTTCGCGAACGATGATGGAAAAAGACTGGAAAAACATCCCGCTGAAACCGACCTCACTTTTAAGCAGTTCCACTCCTTGTGCAAGTTTCAGGTTGATTTCATTGTTAAGGGATTCTAATTGCTCCAAAGGCGCATTGCGTTTGATTTCTCCCCGATAACGACTGAAAGTTGCCTCAAGACTCACACCAAGATCCTTGTCCTTGGTAATGAGGTTGGATTCGATTTTTTCATAGGCCAGATAAGCGTCAAAAGCCAATTCGGCGGCATCATCAACTTGACCTGCTTTGTAGATATTTAAACTTTCTTCAAGAAGTCTTGTGACCTCTTCAACGACCTGATCGATGATATCGCCATCTGCGGACGATTCAATAGCGGCCAGCTCAAGGTTTACCGGCGGGAGCTTTAAGTCTGCATTGGAAAAAGTCCTGAGATAATAAACAACATCCCAAATCTGCTGATCGGAAAGCACCTCGGTCCAGCCGATCATTGCGGTGTTGGCAATGCCAACAATGATCACTTCAAAATTATCATAGGCCGTAGTGTTTGCGTCTCCGGTTAGTTTTGGATTGGATAAAACAGCAGGGGAGGGCTCAAAGTGCACAGCCAGGGGGCCATCCCCGTCACCTTTAATGCCATGGCAAACAGAACAATTACTTTCATATATCTTTTTCCCATTTGCCAGCGATACGGGTGTAATAGGTGTTTTATAGATGCGAACATTGAAAGTTGTCAGCAGTTCAGAATTGATGTCATTGACTTCTTTCCAGACGGCTCGCGACTCCACCTTGTCCAAAACCATAGTCATCAAGCCTGCCAAACGATTTTTGAGGTTTTCTGCTTTTTGTGCGTCGGTGATTTGCTTCGACAACCGCGCAAGCCTTTCAACAGCCTGTTGTAAAAACACCTGGCTTTCTTCATATTCGGCGGGCACAACAATTTTCCCATCGACCACACCCTCTTCAAATTCCTTGGCGGCGATGTTGAGCATCATGACTATTTTTTTTGTTCTATCTATGGTTTCCTGGTTTACAGCCTCGGCAGGATCGGCGACCCATAATGTCTGGCTTAAAAATAGAAAAAATGTCAGAACGAATATTTGCAAATCAGCGATTTTGGTGGGCGGCATAATGTCTCTTCAAACTGGATATTTATATTGCAGTTGGATTGGCTCTCTAAGTCTTTTAAAAATAATAATGAGAACGATTATCAATAATAAGCGTGAGGGGTGTGGAATGTCAAGAATATCTGAAATTTCATACTGATAGGGGGAGAAACAAAAATCACTCAGGTGCAAAATCCTCTAAAAATACGGGTTTTCAAAACAACTGCTTTGATCTCCACCTCATGAACGGCTCTCAAATTCTTCGAGTTTTTGCTCCCATTGCGTAATAAGTTCCCGGAAACGGGCGACATGTTTTTTTTCTTCCAGCATCAAATCATAATACATACGTCGCATCCCTTTATTGATGTCGGTGTCTTCCAGAGTTTTATCAACAAGTGCCTGGTAATAATTGACCGAATTTTCTTCACTGACAATGCCTTTGCGCAAAATATCGAGTCGGCCTTGAACCGTTCCAGGAGTTTCTGTATTGAATTCCATATACACCTCAGGATTTGATAAGATTAATAACAAGGGTGGAAAAAGCAGTGTTTGTATTATACCAAAGTCAATAAACGGAGTTTGTCATGGTTAGAAATTTAGCAGGTTCTCTGGTGCTGATCCTTATTTTTTCCGGTTGTTCGTTGCATTCGGGCTCCACTTACGAGAGAAGTGAAATGGGTTCGCCGGAATATTTTAAGAAAGGTGTCATTCTATCAGTGAGGGATGTTGAAATTAAGGGAACCGAATCGGGTGCCGGAGCTGCGGCAGGGGCGGCCGTTGGCGGGCTTGCCGGTTCCACATTAGGTGGCGGTACGGCGACCCGTGCTCTGGGTGCTTTAGGGGGTGCTGTGGTGGGCGGGCTGGTGGGCCATGTCACCGAAAACGTGATCACGGGTGGCTCCGCATCGGAATTCATCATCCAGCCCGAAAAGGGAGAACCCTATGCCATCGTACAAGTGAATGACGAGGAACTCAAAGCCGGAGAACGCGTCCTGATTATGGATTCCGGTAAAGTAAGAATCGTCCGGGACCAAACCAAATAGGGTGGGTCCATTTAATAGCCTCAGAAACGTCATCCGAAAGATAACACCATGTATTCCACAATTCCTGAAGGTTTAAAGGCCGATTATTATGCGCTGGTCCAGCGGCTGGAGGAAAGCAGTCGATTGGGCGGAGTGATGGGGA
Organism: uncultured Nitrospina sp.; assembly: GCA_964510355.1. GTDB lineage: Bacteria > Nitrospinota > Nitrospinia > Nitrospinales > VA-1 > LS-NOB. The sequence goes on from CAZEBI010000001.1 coordinate 11,464, forward strand.
TTTTACACTGGGACCAGGAGGTCATCATGCCTGCGGGGGCGGCAGAATCCCGCGCCCAGCAGATCGGGTGTCTGGCCGGGGTCCTGCATGAAAAAAGCACTCACTCCGAAGTGGGTAGGCTACTGGATCGGCTCTTCCATGCCGATGGAGATGCCTTCAACGCTTTTGAATGGTGCAATATTCGTGAAGCCCGGCGGGAATTCGATGTGGCGATACGAGTTCCCAAAAAACTTGTCACACAGCTGGCCCAGTTATCTTCCAGAGCCCATCAGACCTGGGTGAAAGCCCGGGCGGAAAACAAGTTTTCTGATTTTGCCCCGGCCTTAAAACAATTGATCGATTTGAAAATAGAGTGGGCCGGTTATGTTTTTCCTGGTATGTCAGCTTATGATGCCAATATTGATGTTTTCGAAAGAGGGACCACGCAAAAGGAGATCACTCCTATTTTCGATAAACTTAAAGCCGAACTGATTCCATTAATAAAGGCGATCCGGGAGTCGGACTACAAACCCGAAGCCGGTTTTTTGTCCGGCCAGTTTCCTGTTGCAAAGCAGGAAGCGTTGGGACGGCGAATCAGTCAAGAGATGGGTTTTCTGTTTGACCAGGGGCGTATGGATGTTTCGGTGCACCCTTTTTGTGGCGGCAGTCACCCCACCGATGTCCGCATCACCACTCGCTATCGGACGGATAATTTTGTTGAATCGTTATACGCGGTGATCCATGAGACCGGTCATGGGCTCTATGAACAGGGACGCATGCAAAAGGGCCGTGACCTGCCTGCATCCGAAGCGCTCACCATGGCTATCCATGAATCGCAATCGCTGTTTTGGGAACGTATGATTGCACAGGCAAAACCATTTTGTACACGCTATTTGCCGTTACTGGCTGAAACATTTCCACATAATTTTAAGGGTATAAACTCTGAACAGTTTTATGAAGCCGTCAATGTCAGTGGGCCCTCGTTTATCAGAGTGGAAGCCGATGAAGTGACCTATCCCATGCATGTCATCCTGCGCTATGAACTCGAAAGAGGTCTGTTTGATGGGTCCATTCATGTTGAGCATTTGCCTGCGATGTGGAATGCTAAAATGAAGGAGTATCTGGGCGTGGAACCGCCAACAGACACGCTGGGTGTTTTGCAGGACACACATTGGAGCGGTGGAGCCTTTGGTTATTTCCCTTCTTATACATTGGGGGCGATTTATGCCAGCCAGTTTTATCAGGCATTGATCCGAGCCCAGCCTGATTTAGAAAAACAGATCGAGACAGGAAACCTGACTCTCGTCCGGGAATGGCTGGGTACTCAGATTCATCAGCAGGGCAGGTTATTATCGGTTCCCGATCTGGTCAAACAGGTGACGGGAGAAAGTTTGAATCCAGATAATTTCCTGGATTATTTGAATAATAAATACCGCCAAATTTATCGCCTCAACTAGAGAGCGGGTGATGAACTCATACCCTGAAATGAAACACCCATATAAATATTGTGATACTTGCGGCGCCCTTCTGCCGGGCTTTTATTGCGTTCAATGTGATCCCCCACAATCGCCTGACCCCGATCCTGAAAAGGGTCTGAATTTTTCCCAGACCTGTGCGCGCATTACCCTGATAACACTGATTTTTATCGTAGTTGCCGTGGTCAAACTGGAAATCAACCCATTGAGCCTGTTTCAAGGGTCGGGTTCCGATGAAGTTCCCCTCGAAATTGCTAAAGACGAAGATTTTGAATTGGTTTTTAGGGTCAATGTGAGTTTTGCCAATTTACGTGACAAACCGGATATGAAGACGAGCACTATTTTATTTGTGCTGACCCGGGGTACGGAGGTTGAAGTCCTGGAGAAAAAAGGGAAGTGGTCAAAAATCCGCTCAAAACCGCGACTCAAAGAACCCCGCCGGATCGGGTGGGTGGGTAGCAAGCTGATTGATTCTGAAATTAAATAATGACTTTCTAGCGATCCAGCTTTTTGCTGGCTTCGATGATCGCGGCTTTGAACTCTTCATAGGTTTGGGTAACCGGAAACTGGGGGAACTCTGTCACAACATTTTCAGGTGCCCTGAATAAAATCCCAGCATCCGCTTCTTGTAGCATTCCCGTATCGTTATAGGAGTCTCCGGCGGCGATCACTTTCAGGTTGAGTCCTTTTAATGCCGCCACCGCCTTGGTTTTTGCATCGGGAATTCGCAATTGATAATCTGCGATTCGCCCGGCTTCGTCAACAATCAGGTCATGACAAAACAGGGTGGGGTAGTCGAGTTGCGCCATCAAAGGCCCGGCAAACTGGTTGAACGTGTCAGACAGGATGATGACCTGAAACTCACTTTCCAACCAGGATAAAAACTCCTTTGCGCCAGCAAGCGGGGCAATGCCTCGGATGACTTCCTCGATATCTGTGAGTTTAAGATTGTTTTCATCGAGAATTTTGAGTCGTCCTCGCATGAGTTCATCGTAATCGGGGATATCGCGCGTGGTGAGCCGCAATTTCTCAATTCCAGTTTTTTCAGCGAAGGCAATCCATATTTCAGGAACCAGAACCCCTTCCAAATCCAGACAGGTAACTATCATAAGCGAGTGATCCTTATATTTTACAGATGCGATTCTTGTTTTTTCTTTCTCAAGTCCAGCAGGAAGCGCCATTCTTCGTTGCGGGTGAAATGAGAGATTAAGGCATATACCAGTATTCCGGCAGATATGCAAGCGATCAAGACAAACAGCCGCATCGAAAAGGGGTCGCTGACATGGAAAAAACTTTCTTTGGTGAAAAAAGTAACAGCACCCATAGCCATTGCGGCGGCAGACATTTTAAATGTTGAGAGCAGTATTTTTCTTCCACCCATCAGTCCCAGGCGTTTTCTTAAATGATGGATCAGCAATGCGGCATTGAACAAGGCCGCCAGGGAAGTCGCCAGCGCCAGGCCCCCATGTTGTAAGGGGCCCATTAAAACAAGATTTAAAACCATATTGAGAATCATGGAGTAAATCCCGATTTTTGCCGGGGTCTTGGTGTCCTGTAAAGAATAAAAAGCCGGAGCGATAATTTTAATCCCTGAGTAGGCGCAGAGGCCTATGGAATAATAAAGCAGGGCAATGGCTGTTCCTTCGGTGGTGGAAGACGTAAATTCCCCTCGCTCCCACAACGTATTGACGATCGGCTCGCGCAGGATGATCAAACCGATAGTAGCCGGTATGGTGACAAAAAGAATGAGGCGAATACTGAAACCAACTGTTTGCACCAGCTCTTTGAGGTCGCCCTTTGCGGCCTGACTCGACAACGTGGGTAGAAGGGCCACCGCCAACGCGACCGCAAATATGCCTAAAGGCAGTTGCACCAACCTGTTGCCATAATAAAGATAAGAGATGGACCCGCCTGGAAGGAAGGAAGCGAGCAGGGTATCAACCATGATATTAATTTCATAAACAGCAAGGCCTAACATGATCGGCCCCATCAGTCGGGCAATTTTGACAACTTCTTCCTGCTTGAAGTTGAGAGTTTTTCTAAAGCGGAATCCTTTTTTTATAACGGCAGGCAACTGAATCAATAATTGCAGTGCCCCACCTACCAAAACGCCGATGGCCAGCCCCATAATTGGCTCATCCATTTGCGGAGCGATGATGAGAACCGACAGAATCATAATGATATTTTGTAAAATGGGTGCTGCGGCTGGAAGAGCAAAAACTTTAAGAGTATTTAAAATCCCCATGCAAAAAGCAGCCAGGCCAATAAAAAAAAGGTAGGGAGCCATCCAGCGGGTTAACTTTACCGTCAGCTCAAACTTGTCAGGTTCATCAAGAAATCCCGGGGCAAAAACCGTTATCACAGCCGGCGAAAACACCAGAATCAACGAGGAGACGAGAGCTAAAAGAATTATAAGAATATTGAACAGGTTGGCTGTCATTTTCCACGCGGCCGCTTCCCCTTTTTGCGTCAGCGTCTCGGAGAAAACAGGAATGAAAGCCGCCGCCATCGCCCCCTCACCTAAAATACGTCGTTGCATATTGGGGATGCGATAGGCGACAAAAAAAGCATCGGCAGAAGCCGAGGAGCCAAAGGCCATAGCGATGACCATATCGCGCAGGAAGCCGAACAGCCGGGAGACAAGAGTCATCCCGCCTACGGCTCCTGCCGCTTTACCTATATTTTTATTGCTTTCCATTCGGGATTTCGGTTCAGGTGGGAATTAGTGAACGCGTGTTTACGAGGCCGTACTTCAACGCAGTATAGCAAAACTGGCGTTGATGCAGGGGGTAAAAATCAACCCCCTCAATCCCCCTTATCGGGGGAGGCGTATAATTTTCCCCTGTCAAAGGGAGACCTTTGCATAAGTCGATAAAGCGGAGAGGCGAGATGCTTCGAGAACCTCAGCATGACCATACGGGGCTTTTCTGGTGTCATCCTGAGCTTGTCGAAGGATCTCGGGATTATGCAAAACTCTCTGTCAAAGGGGTAGGGGGTTAAATATTTTCTGCTGGATACAGCCGTGTTATAATTGCGTCAATAAACATTTTCCAGCCAGAAAGAACCATGCCAAAAATCAAGGTTAGAACCAAAGACCAAAAAGTTTACGAAAAAATCGTTGCGGCTTATGAGCAAACGGTCATTCTGCAAAAACAGAAACGCTTGACCTACGGGCATTGGGACTTTGTGGTTTTTGGTCAAACAGAAAATAATGAGACGGTGCTTCGCGAAGGTTATGCAGAACAGGCATCAATAAAAAGAGTCCCCATTTATATTGCGTCTTTGGCGCAACCCGGGCTCACCAATGTCAATGGCATACCTATCGAAGAGTTTATTGAAGAAGATGTGCCGGAAAAATACAAGGGGCTGGAAATCATTCATGTCGATCCCCTTCGTCCCCTCACTATCAAAAAGCGAGAAACCCTTCCCGGCACCAGCCGAGCGCAAGATCAAATTTGCAAAGACTATGAAGAGCTGAATATCGCCATCATTCATTCACCGCATGAGTCGGACTGGATGATCGCGGTGATGAAGTATCTGAGCGAATGCGATCAGGCATTCCCGGATTCGGTTCAGGAAGCCTTTTCCCGCAACGCCAGCCCGCACGGAAATTTTTTATCTCTGGAAAATTCTTCTTCCGACCGGTTGAATTGAGTTTTTTTGAGCGGTCGTTTCAATAGTTCCTCCCCTATCATGAGGGGAGGCTAGGAGGGGTGTGGATTTTAGATTTCTTTTTCCCGGAAACGCAGGGTGGGTGAGGGATCGAAACCAGCCAACCCTCCCCAGGCCCCTCCCTATGAAGGGAGGGGATATTAAGCCCTCAACCGATCAATTACAGTGCTGATGAAAAAGATTTTAATCGCCACGTTGCTTTTCGGATTTTCGAGCTGGGTGTTTGCAACAAAGGGGCAGACCGAAGACACAAACGTGATGTGTACGATGGATGCCAAGCTTTGCCCTGATGGCAGCTATGTTGCTCGTACCGGGCCAAATTGTGAGTTTACACCGTGTCCGCTAATATCACTCATCGATGCCACAATCACAGGAAGTGCCGAGGCTCCTGACCCTGTGTTAGAAAGAGTTCTGGAATTGGAAAGAAAAGGCGTTATCTCAAATGTGGAAATAATGGAGTCGTTTCCTGTGCGAATACGAATGCAAGCGCCACAGAGAATCATCGACGAGTTAAAAGCCATGTCACGTATCAAATCGCCATCATTTCGCTAACTCATCTGGAAATCAACCCTCTCACATATCCTGAATAAAGCGTTGCGCATAAGAACGGATATTCTTTCCATTCAGTACATGAAACCGTCTTACCTTTTCAATCGTCTGATTGGAAAATCGTTTCAGCGGAATATGAATGATTCTTTTGCCGTATTTGCGGGCAAGCCTTCGCCAGGTTATTCGCGGTGCGCAGGGCGAGACAACGGTGACGTTCTTTTCCTTTGAATGAAAAAAAGCCGCTTCCAGAAGTTTTTCTTCCAGTGTTTCGGATAAAAAAATGCGCGGGTCCTGCCATATATCCGGGATAGGGCGGGGAGGATAAATCATCATGCATCCGCCGTAAGTAGACTGACCGATGCCCGGCCCGATTAAAGAATCCATATATTCGGTGGCGAAAAAACATAAAGTCGATTCCTCATTATGTTCGGCGTACCAGGTTTGAAGCCAACTGTATTTTTCCGGTTCGGGATCAGGGTCAAAAAGGAAGACAATGATTTCGACCTGTCCTTTAGATGGTGGAATTTCTTTCACATAAATATCACCGGTATGCCAGTGGCGCAGAGTATCTCTGATATCTATACCGTCCTTAACGGAAGAAGTGAATTTTTCGGTCCGGGCCAGGTCGTGGCTCAATAAAAATTTGGTTTGTTCACGCACATGGGTATTGAGATTTTCTATCTTTTCATCTTCCGGCGGCCAGGAGCACTGCCCATAAGGGTCCCAGCGATGTTGCCATTTTTCCAGGGTCTTGCTGTCCGGGTCGGGCTTTAAGTCCAGCGATCGCCATTCAAACTGGGTTTCCGATAAACGGTTTTTCATGGTTACAGGCTGGGCACCTTCTTCACTCGGCAGAGCCTGGTCGATTCCCAGCGCAAGGGTCTCTTGTAAGTTTTTTGCCGGTTCAACGGGGTATTCCCTTGCCGCTTCCAGAACGGCAACGGCAAAAGGGTCACCGCCAAATTGTTTGGCGGCTTGCACCAGCGTATAGAGATCGGGAAGAAGCCGTGACTCCATCAAAGTCAGGTTGCGAATATATTGTAAGAGCAGTTGAAACATATTGGAAGTCAGGTTGTGATAACGAACTTTATGTTTTTTGATGAACAGTTCCCGAGCACGCAAAAGAATTTCTTTTACTCCATCCACCGGCGTGTTGTTGTCCGGTCGTAGCTCCTGGCGTTTTTTTTCGTATAAATAGGTCACATAAGGAAACTCGGCCAGCGCAAAGAACAAGGTTTTATTATCCACGCCATGTAATTCCGGTAGCCCGTCCGCTTTTTGTGGTGGGTGCACCGGCAAACATTCATCATAAGCTTCTTTGATCCAGGGCCAGTCGAGGATGGAACACAGGCATATTATCTGGGTGTATTCCAGTTCAAGCTGGTGCAGTTGATAGGCCATCCAACGTGCACGCCAGAAGTGCTGACTTTTTTCCTCAGGGCGTTTGAGAGTTAAAAGCAGGGTGCTGATGAATTTTTCATAGGGCAGCTTGCTCAAAGCAAAGCTATCGGGGAAAGCGACCCCTCTTGTTTCATAATTTTCTGTGCTCCAGTCTATGAAATGGCGAGGAATTCCTTCCTGCATGGCAATGCGTAGACCCATGATCAGCGGCTGGCTCGGGTCAACAGGTACATAATTCATTGCGCCATTTTGTTCAGCCTGGCAACTTAGGGAAATACTGGGGAGAATGTGGATTCCTTCTTCAACCGTTTGTTGAAATTCTGGCGGAAGTGCTACAGCAAGGCAATCGCAGGGAAACTCTAAAAGCCGACGGCGTACTTCACGCGCAAAACTGCCGCACCCGTGAATCACCGGTAAAAACCGAATGCGGTCACTGAGTTTTAGTATAGGAGTTATATCCGGGTTCAGCGTCATGCGGGTTACTTATCCATATCCGGGTGCAGGGGGTTGTCATCATTGAAAAAGAAATCCCCCAAGCCCATAGGAAGCCTTTCTTCACCTAAAGCCCTGCGGTTACGGGCGGCAAGAGCATCCAGGTCGAGAGCTTCTTCTCCCAAAACTTTGCCAACCGCCTCTTGCCACATTCTATCTTTAGCCAGAGGGTTGTCTTTTTCCTGGCTGATTCGTTTCAGGGCATACTGAATAATATGAATGCCGTCTCGGGGAGAAAAATCCAGATCCAACTGGTGAGATTTTTGCAAAAAATCAACGGTCATTTTTAAAAGGTCGTCTCCTGAAAAAGGCAGATGATACTTGAGTATCGCCAATTCATCCTGATGACTGGGCATGGCCATCTGCAAGGTGGGTTGTAAACGCGACAGGATATAATCGGGGATTTCGAAGGTCGATTCGTCATTATTCATCGTCACGCAGGCACGAAACTCTTTATGAGCCTTAATCTTGATTCCCGCAATAATAGACTCCACATAGCGCCGGTGATCGAGAAGGGGGGCCAGTGAGGCCCAGCTTTTTTCGTTCATACGGTTGCCTTCATCAAGAATGCAAATGCCGCCTTCAATGATGGCGCATACGAGAGGCGATGCATGGTATGAAATTTTTCCCTTTTCTGAAAGTACCGGGGTGATCAACAGATCCTCAGGACGGGTGTCACTTGTGCACTGGAATATATATAGCGGCTGATTTCTTTTTTTCGCCGCGACCATCGCCAATGTGGTTTTTCCGGTTCCCGGCATTCCGGTTATTCTTGGGTACAGCGGGAAATCTTTCTCCGAGATCACCATCCAGCAAGCCTGAATTTGTTTGAGGACTTCGTCCTGACCGATCCACTCGGAAGGGGTGTTATCAGGCTGACTCAAATGCAGAGTGACCCCATCTATTTCTATTGTCTTTTTTGTTGTCGTATTCAATACACAGTCCTTCCACTAGGCGTGGGGCCAACTAGAACTTTCATGCCCGGCACGGGTACTTCGTGCCCCGTAGGGGTGCAACCATAGCTTTATCTAGTGGCAAAAAATATTATTTCGACTCAATGAATCATTGCTCACGGGTCGGTTTTCCTACTTTAATGATACACTATATACAAACAAATGTTTTAAGGGAGGTGGCGTGGACAATCTGGTAACAATTTTGCTCGTGGGATTTCCTTTAGGGATGATGATTTTATTGGTCCGATACATGAAGTTCATCCACAATCAACCGAGAATGGAAGCGGAACGCCGACAAAAGGAGAAACAGGAAAACCCTGCATCCGGCGACCAAACTAAAAATGATGGCTGACAACAGCGATGTTTTTTTTGCGCAATATATCGAACGGTTTTTATCTAAAAACAAGGCCGCCCGTTGTCTGAATGACGACCTTTCTGCTTGTGGTGTGGGCTTAATGCCTCTGGTGGATCATTGCACCCTGCGAACTCTTGATGTGAACATTCGTGCTAAAGAGATTCTTTGCCTTGGTTTTTCTCAGGATCATATATTAGGTACTCTGGAATTCGATAACTGGTGGGCCAAAGTTTATAGAAAGCCGGGCTACCCAAGTTTGTTTGTCGATCAGGCTTTTGACGGGAAGCGGGGTGAACCCAGCTTGATCCCCGATTGGGTTCATGCCCATGGGGATCAATGTTTCCATCATATCGCCATTCGGGTTGCAGATATTGAACACGCCATCGACAAAATGAAAGCGCGGGAAATAAAATTTTCCGGCCAGATTGTGGGTGCCCCGAACACAGATCTGCGGCAGATCTTTACCCAGCCGGAAATCGTGGAGGGTAAGGCCTTCACGGTTCTGGAACTCATAGAGCGGCATAACGGCTATCAGGGTTTTTTGCCTCCCCAGGCAGACGGTTTGATGGAGTCCTCCCGCCTCTAAATCCAGCTTATAAACAAAATGATCCGGAAAACGAAATCTGAACTCATAGCGCCCTATTTAAAGGATGCGTCCAATTATTCAGGAGGAAATGCCCAGGAAGTTGTCATTCCTGAAACTGTTGCTGAGCTGACCGACTTCCTGAAAACCCAAACCCGCCCTGTGACGGTTGCCGGAGCAGGAACGGGGTTGACGGCCTCACGCATCCCGGCAACCGGTGTCATTGTTTCTTTGGAGCGGTTGAATAAAATTACGCCGGTGGAAGAGGGCAGAGTGCAGGTTGGCCCGGCTGTATCATTGAATGAACTGCAAAGCTTTTTGGCTCCTACGCAATGGTTTTATCCGCCCAACCCTACCGAGACATTGGCCTCGCTGGGCGGCACTCTGGCGACAAATGCCTCCGGGTCGCGGAGCTACAAATATGGAGTCACCCGTGATTATGTTGAAGAGATAGAGTTGGTTTTGGTGGATGGCAGGAAATCTTTTCTCAAACGGGGTTTGAAAATTACGGAGCCGCTACTATTTGATGATGACAGTCAAATATTTTTCCCGGAAATAAGTTACCAAAGCCCGAAATGCAAAAATGCAGCAGGATATTTTGTCCGCCCTGATATGGACTGGCTGGATCTGTTTATTGGATCAGATGGTACGCTTGCGATCTTCACAAAAATTGTCTTGCGCTTACTTCCTCGTCCGGCTGATTTTGTCAGCGGGGTTTTATTTTTTGCCGAGGAACAACCCTGCTGGGAGTTGATTCCAAAAATAAAATCTTTTGACAGGAACAAGATTGACCCGTGCTCGCTGGAATACTTTGATCACAACGCCTTGCAAATGTTAAAGGGCAAACATGGAGCCATACCCGGCGATTCCAAGGCGGCTTTGTTTTTTGAACAAGCTGTCCTTGAAATAAAAGATTATGATTTGATATTGGAAAACTGGTATGAGTTTTTGAGTGAAGAAAATATTATGCTGGATAATTCCTGGTTCGCTCAGGGCCCCAAGGATGTTCAGACATTCCATGATTTTCGGCACGATGTTCCCGCAATCATAAATGAGGAAAACAGTCGGGCCGGGCGGGTCAAGCTGGGAACGGATATGGCCGTTCCGGATAAATATTTCATGTCCATGATGCAGTTTTATCGCGATACCCTGAGCGCTGCCGACTTGGATTACGTCATGTTTGGGCATTTGGGGGATAACCACCTGCATATCAATCTTCTTGCTGACGAGTCTCAAAGAAATAGAGCGCAACAGGTTTATGAACAAATGGTAAAACAGGTATTGCAATGGGGGGGGACGGTTTCCGCAGAGCATGGTATCGGGAAATTGAAAAAAAAGTATTTTTCCCAAATGGTGGGAACAAGCGGCTTGAATGATTTGAAAAAAATTAAAAATTGCCTGGACCCGGACAACAAACTGGGTGCGGGAAATATTCTGTGAAACCCGGAACTCCTTGCTATTGACAGTGGAATGGGAGTAAACTTTTTCGGATTACCCGGATGGGTGAAGCCTGATTAAAGCAAGTCAAGTTGTTCCAACTTCACGAGGTTTGGAAACATGCTCGATGCGTTTAAAAGCCTGGTTTTGAATTATTCCTATGAGCCACTCCAGTTTTGCAGTGCTCGTCACGCCATAACTATGGTTTTTGGCGGCAGGGCCGAGGAATTGGACAGTGCCGGATATTTTGTTCGCACTCCCTCGACCCGTTTCCAGATCCCTACGGTAATACGTGTTTTGAAGATGGTTCGGCGCAATCAAAAAAAGGGTTTGGCTTTCAGCAAAAAAAATATTCTAAGAAGAGATAATTACACCTGTCAATATTGCGGGACGATCAATCATCCTCTTACTGTGGACCATATTGTCCCCAAGTCTCGTGGAGGAAAAACCAACTGGACGAACATCGTTGTTGCCTGCAAGACCTGTAATCTTAAAAAAGGGGACCGAACCCCTTTGGAAGTGAATATGACATTGCGTCGAACTCCCGGAAAGCCGGATTATCAGTTTGCTCATTTTGTCGTTCCATCCGGGCCAGACTCCCATATTGAAATCTGGCAAAAATACCTGCCAAAAAATATCCTGGCCCAATCTGCGGCCTTTTAGCCCATACGCTGGTATACTAGATTCTACTCATCGGGTTCAATGAACCTTTTCCTACATAGGTGACAAAAAGATGGAAGCAAAATCTCTTATTCAGATTATTTCTGAGGATGAGTTTTTACATATTATTCAGGAACCTTCTAAACCATTTTTCAAGCTCAGCGCTTTATTTTGTGAAAAGCTGAAAGGTGGGAAGGACATATCTCGGAAATTTTATTCCAGCATGATCCAGGAAACGGAATATCTGGAAAGCGTTCTGGATGAACATGGCGCACGGGAAAACAAGACCTGGTCCTTTTTCTCGGAATATGTGGCATGTGTACGCAATCTTTCTATCGCCGCATTTTATATAAAACATATTTTGGACCGGTACCCCTATTATAGCCTTGGCGAATCCGAAGAGAAGGCCGAGGTTTTTCATGAAAGCGCTAACAAGGCTCTGGATTTCCTGAACAGTTCTATACGGGGTTTAAGGGCTGAGGTTGTCAGGGCAGGGCAATTAAACGGTTTGGAAATTTCCGAAGAGCCGTTTGCAATGAACGAGTTTTCTGAAATTGAAACGAATAAGCGCTTGCCAAGAACTATTCTCGAAGATGAAGTTAAAGAGGAACAGGAAAGGGTAATAGACCTTTGCCAAAAATACAGAAAAGTCGCAAAAATGGTCAAGGATATGGGGTTGGAAAGAGATAGCGACCCTGAGGCGTTACGTTATGCCATACCAGCAAAACTGGATGAAAAACTGGTGCGAATGTTTAAAGAACTGGTGCATAGCGTTCAGTCAGAATATGACACGTATGTCAAGAATACCCGGCTGGAACAATCCCATGCGAATTTGAAAAATATGCGAGGATACATTTCCATGCCGCTCCACCTTCTTGAAGTGGTCCTCTGGCTTTGTCATTTTTATGAACGCCATGAAGATGATATTCGTCACGGAGAGTGCAAAAAACAAATTTCCCAGGTGGTTAATAAAGAGGTTTTGCTGGGGCAAATTTTCGGTTTTGGTTTTCATTACAGCAAATACTATCTTCAGGAAGGCGACAAGTTAGTCAAGGATCTTTTAATGGAGTTTGTGGAAAATATAAGGGCCGAAGTTCCCGTCCCGCACCCTTTAGGGTTCCATGCCAGGCCTTCGACGTACGTCTCCTTGATTGCACGTCACCATGAAGGGGACTTGCATATGATTATTGATGAGAATAAATTCAACGCTAAATCGGTTATGAGCCTTTTGCAGGCAGGCGGTCTTCTTGCGGACAAGGGTTATCAAAAGGTTCTCATGGAGGGTTCTCGTCAAGCCATCAATGATGTCAAACTTTTAGCCCAGAATAATTATTGTGAAGAAGGCGAGTTCCCGCGTCAGTTGAGCTATCTACGCCCGGACCAAGGCAGTGACTGATTTATTCACAATGAAGCTACCTGCCTTGGGCGGTCAAATACAATTTTATCAAGATACAAATTTACCATGCACGATGAAGTTTATGACATTGTTGATGAAAGTGACCGGGTAACAGGTCAGGCCAGTCGCAAGCATATTCATGCAAATAAATTATTGCACCGATCGGTTCATATCTTTGTTTTTAATTCCCGTAAAGAATTGTTTTTGCAAAAACGATCTTCCCGTAAGGATGAAAGCCCCGGACTATGGGATACTTCGTCAGCCGGGCATGTCGATACAGGGGAATCCTACGATGACTGTGCCAAACGCGAACTACAGGAAGAACTGGGTCTAAACGCTGTTTCATTGGTACCTTCTATGAAAATTTCTGCTTGTCATGAGACGCATGGAGAACATGTTCAGGTATACGCCTGCATCACCGATGATGCGATTCAAATTAACCGGGAAGAAATCAGCGAAGGGGCTTTTTTTAGCCTGGCCCACATTCGGCAAGAAATATCCACAAACTCGTTTACTTCTTCCTTTAAATTACTTTTTAATCGGATTCGAGATATTGAAAATGTTTTATTGCATGGAAATGAGGAGAATATCTAAATGACCTCTTTTGATATTTTTGTATCTGTTGTTCTGGGCATCTCCCTGCTTTTTTCTGTAATGAAAGGGTTTGTCAGAGAGGTTTTTTCTCTTTTGGCCTATGTCGGTGGATATTTGATGGCCGTCAAATATCAAGGCACATTTTCCCAGATTTTGATGGAAAGTATTCCCAGTAAACCCATCGCTAAACTGGTAGCCTTTGCGGCAATTTATATAATGACTGCTATCATCATCTCCCTCATGGGTAAGGTTGCCAAGGCAATGCTTTGGTCCGGCACAGATCTTTCGATGTTCGATCGAGGGTTAGGAGGTCTTGTTGGTTTAGCCAGAGGTGTGGTCATTCTGGTTGCGATTACATTTCCTCTACAGTTTTTCCCTGAAGTGGCTAAAAAAATCACGCAGGATTCCTACGCGGCGCCTTATTTGGCAAAAGTTTTAGAATTTGCAAATAAGAACCCCGACACCCTGAATATTAGAAAAGCCCTGTCAAATTTTGATATGGAGGGGGCTAAAGAAAAACTTAACGAGTTGAAGGATTTGAAAAAATTGTCGGACACCTTTAATGATTTAAAGGGAAAACTTTCAAATAACGACCAACCTCAAGACCAGTATTCCAAAGAAGACCAAAAAAAATTAAACGAGATTCTAAAATCCGTGAGTAAAGAGTAATTTTTTCGGACCGGTAAGAGGGTGGTACCACGGGCACACTATGGGAATAGACGATGACTACAAAAATAAATTCTAACGGGGAAATTCATGATCAACTGAGTATTTCAGTTCTGGATCATGGTTTTTTATTTGGGGACAGTGTTTATGAAGTGGTCTGCACCTCCAATAACGAGCCTTATTTTTTGGATAAGCATCTGGACCGCCTTTATGCATCGGCTCAGGCAATCACATTAAAAATACCGCAAGATAGGAAGTGGTTGCGGGAACAAGTGAGAACCACACTGGTCGCGGCGGGCAACAATGAGTCTTATATAAGGATTATTGTTACCCGGGGTGTTGGCGAGATAAATATAGACCCTTCATCCTGTGAGCACCCCAATATAATTATAATCGTGAAGGAAATAACGGAGTACCCCGAATCCTGTTACGAAGATGGCATCCAGGTTGCGCTGGTCTCCATAAAAAGAAATGCCCGTGATGCGCTGAACCCAAGTATTAAAACAGGGAATTATTTGAACAATGTTTTGGCAAAAATGGAAGCCGATAAACTTGGCGCTCAAGATGCCGTTATGGTTAATTCATTGGGGCATTTAACCGAAGGAACCACCAGCAACCTGTTCTTTGTTTGCAAAGGCCGTATCCTTACTCCTTCTTTGGATTGTGGGATTCTCTCAGGGATTACCCGGGAAATGGTGATTCAACTCGCTAAAGAGCATGGGTTTCATGTTGACGAGGGGAAATGGCAGGGAGAGGAACTTCGTGAGGCAGATGAGATTTTTCTGACGGGAACCCTTAAAAAAGTAATGCCGGTTTCACATCTGGATGGTCGACTTGTTGGATCAGGAAAACCCGGGCCGGTCACTCTTAAACTCATGCGGCTTTATGAGGATATCTTAAAAAAATAAACAAAACCGGTGTGACTCGTGTCTTTACTCGTAGGCCTGACAGGTGGAATGGGTTGTGGGAAAAGTTTGACCGCTACATTTTTCAAGCAACTGGGTGTCCATATCATTGATGCGGATCAAGTGTGCCGGGATTTGGTCCGCCCAGGACAAACTGCTCTGAAAGAAATTACCCAGTATTTCGGTAATGACATTCTGGATTCCAGCGGAAACCTTGACCGGGGAAGGCTCGCGAAAATTGTATTTCAAGACCTGGAAAAAAAATCTGCTCTGGAGAAAATTCTCCATCCAAAAGTTCTCGAGCAAGAACAAAAAGAATATTTAAAAATTAGTACGGAAGATCCCCTCGCTATTGTCATTATTGACGCGGCCTTGTTGATCGAGTCGGGAAATCATAAGAATGTCGACAAAGTGATTGTGGTGCAATGCAGTGAAGAGGCTCAGGTTCAAAGAGTTCTGAGCCGGAATACTTTGAATTTGGATGAAACCCTGGCTCGAATCAAAAACCAGATGAGTCTTGCAGAAAAAAGCAATTATGCAGATTTTATTCTGGATAATGATTTGCGACCGCAAGACCTCATGCAAAAGGTGCAAGAGCTTTACCCTAAACTTTTGGCAATATCAGCTGATAATTCAACAAGTTAATATTGAGTTCCCGGGCTGTGATACCGTTATATTTCTTAGAATGCTATAGGGCATTTCCAGAAACCCTCTTTGACACGAAAGCCCTCATATAATAGGGCAGATTACCAATGAGCAGGACTCCCAGATAAACTTGAATAATGGCTGAAGACCAGGAAGAGACAGAAAAAGATCCGGATTTAACTACCGACGAAGCGGATGAACTTGAACGGCTTTTGGAGGATGCCGGCGGTGACGCGGCAACAGCTGGCGGCCTGAAGGGAAAGTTCCAAAAAATCCTCGGCAATAAAAAGCTCCTGATGATTTTTGCTGGCGGGGGCTTGGTCCTGATTCTGGCTAGCGGAGCAGGAATCTATTTTTTTCTTGGTGATAAAAAAGAGGAAGTGGTTCCCGTCGAGGAACAGGCTGTGGAGGAGGAAATTGAAGAGGAAGAAAAGGTCACAATTAAAAAGGTTTATATTTACAAGCTGGAACCTTTTTTTCTCCCTATTCGTGATGACGGCAAGGAAACAGGCCGATTTATATCTGTTTCCGCAAACCTTTTATTGAGTAATAGCGTACTGGATCGTGAAATTAACAAGATACTCCCTCTGATGAGAAAAAGTATTTATAATATTCTTAGAAGAAAGAGACCCACTGATTTCACCCTCAAGCGCGTTGCGACCGAAGAAAGAATTAAAAAAGAAATTCTTACCTCCTCCAATGCCCTGCTTTTAAGTGGTGCGGGAACCATTACCGATGTGTTTTTTACCCGGTTTATGGTCAAATAAATTTTCTTCCGATCTTGACTTAATCCAGTCTGGAACCCATATTTAGTGAATGCGGTGAACAATAACCCGGTCCCGATCCCATGCCCACGACACCTTCCGTAAATACCCAGCAGGTCCTGCAAATGGGGACCCATACGGAGAAACTCCAGCATACCCTTCAGTCCCTGCCCAATGTTACGGCTCAGCAGGTTGATGCGGCACGAAAACTGGAAGATGAGTTAAAGCGCCGTCAGGTACAGGATATGGACCCCGCCCATTTTTTGGAAGAAGTTGACCCTCAGACACGGGCCAAAAAACGTATTCGAGTGCGCAAAAAAAATCAGCCCGCCGACGAAGATAACAGTCCGCCTTTACCCGAAGAGCCCCGCCAGGGCCTGATAAATATCATTGCCTGACCCGCATAAAAAAACCTCCGTATAACCAATCTAAATAATTGAAATTAATTGGGATATTTACATATTTCCCGCCAGAGCAAGATTGTGATTGAGCAGGGGGAACAACTTGCCGATAAGGAAGCAAGTCCTTAAACACTCGGGACCACTCACAAAAACACACTCATATTTCAGCAAAAAACAGTATGTTTGAGAATTCCACCCTCATTGACAAGACAACTGAAAATTTGCCTTCTCTGGTTCTTGCTGGCAAAGATTCCAATGCGATAACTATGAAATTCATCAGTCAATTGCAGGCTGGTAAAATTTTTGATGCCGTATTCCTTGGCAAGCTTCCGGGAGGAAAAGGGGCTTTATCGCTTGAGGGCAATAAAGTCATCGTTGAATTGCCCAAGACCCTTGACAGGCAGAATGAAAAACCCGTTTTTTTTAATAAAGGACAGGCCATTACAGTCCGCGTTGAAAGCTCAGGGCCAAAACCGGCGTTGAAAATTGTTTCACCCCCCTCCAACCCGCTTGAAAATAAGGAGGTCACGACGAGCTTGACCCATCGAGGAAAATCGATTGCCAGGCTTTTTAGTTTTGACGAATTCCCCCAATCGTCTAACTCCCAAAAGCATGTGACAAATGCCCGGGTTTCCCATGTTTTGGATACCAAATCACTGGTAGTCGAAGCGGGTGGCAAAAATTTTATAGTACCCGTAGAAAACGCAAAATCATTCAAGCCCGGGTCGCAGGTCCGTGTCCATTTCGAGAGAACGGAAAATGGTCGGCACTCTGTTCTAGTGAAAACGGATGGCACGAAAACGATGAATTCCAAGGTGGATTTTGCTGCGTTGAAACCCTATTTGTCCGCTCGTATGCCTGTGACAAAAATGGCGTATCTGCTTAAGAATGAAATCCTGGATTCACCACTCATTCCTGAGTTGAAAATAAAATCTGATGTGATTGCCAGGCTACAGGATACCCTGCGCTTGCACCTCCCGCGTGAGGGGGAAATTCCCAACGCAACACAGGTCAGGAAACAAGTGGAATCATCGGGCATCAATTATGAGGCAAAAGTTCGGCAGGTTCTTGAGTTCCCCGCCGGTCAGCAGGCCCGTAACGAACTAGCCAGCGATTTAAAAGGTTTGTTGTTGGAACTTTCCCATTCCACAGAACAAGCCGGGGTGTCGCAAAAAAAACCGGGTTTGGTTGCCGAGTTTCGACAAATCATCAAATATGCCATCGACAATATAGAACTCAACCAGCTTTCCTCACAAGTGTCCAAGCAGGAAAACCAGCCACTGGTAGTTCAAATTCCCAATCCATTGAGTCCTGGCAATAAAACGATCCAATTATTTATTCGCAAGGATGAAGGCAAGTCTAAAGATCAAAAAAAGAGCTATAACGTCGCTTTCTTTCTGGACCTTTCATTTCTGGGGAAAATTAAAATTAATGCACGGATGGATCGGGAACTTTTATCGGTAAGAATTGATGTGGAGAGTGAAACAATCGCTGGCTTCATTCGTAATAAAACCAATGATCTTAAGGAAAAGATGAACGAATGCGGTGTCAAAACATCGGTGGAATGTTCTGTAATTCATAAAGTCCAACCGGAAAAAGATGGCTTGACTGAACTGATGGTAAACCATAAAACATCATTGGTGAATATAAGAACATGAAATACAAAAAAAATTCTGCTGTATCGCTTAAATATAGTCAAGGGGGTAACCGTGCACCCAAGGTGACAGCCAAAGGGCAGGGCTGGCTGGCTGAAAAAATAATCGCTAAAGCCCAGGAACAAAACATACCTATCAAAAAAGATAAGGATCTGATTGCCTTGCTGGAGAAGATAGACATCGGGCAGGAGATTCCAGAATCATTATATAAAATAGTCGCAGAACTTCTCGCCTGGGTCTATATCTTGAACAAGGAATACCCGGAAAATCAAAAGGTCCTATGAAATTTTACTTCAAAGCGTTGATGTTTTTGAAAGAACTAAATGCGATAATAGCGGTAGAATCCAGATTTGCCTTGACCTGAACTTTTGCCTTTGATACCCTTTTAAATCAACGCGTTACTGAGGTTTCGGTAAAGGCGTGCAGAATGTATAAGATTTGATTTTAGACGCTTTCGGCGTATAAAATATCCGCAAACAATTCTTTTAGAATGGGAAGCCAACAATTGCTAAAGTCTATTAGAATCCTCATCATTTCCCTTATTTTATCCTCGGCCTTCTGGTTTCTCGGTAACGCCAGCGCCAATTTCTCGTATGAAGTTCATACTCTGAATCGATACCATTTTTCCACCCCTCCCGGACTTCAAAGCCAGGTCGAATTCTGGAAAAAGATTTACTCCGAATACAGCACCAAGCATGCGGTGGTTCACGACATGAACAATCTGAATGCCATCTATGAGGTTGTCTATTTGGGTGAAAAAACTTTATCCCGAAGAGCCCGGGAGCGCAAACTGGAAAAAACCAAAAGGAAGTACCGGAATATTTTACGCAAGATAGCCAAAACAAAAAATAAGGCCCGATTGAAAGGCGAAGATAAAAGAATTTATAATCTGGTGGGAAAAGATTTTTATAGAGCCTCAAAAAACATACGAGCCCAACTCGGGCAGAAGGACCGCTTCAGGCAAGGGATTGAGCGGTCAGGCTTGTATATGGACGAAATCAAACGGATTTTCAAGGAATTCAACCTTCCTGAAGAACTCAGTATGCTTCCTCATGTTGAATCTTCTTTCCAGATTGGGGCTTATTCAAGCGCCGGTGCGGCGGGGATATGGCAATTCACCCGAGGCACAGGTCGGTTGTTCATGCGTGTTGGATACGATGTGGATGAAAGGCGCGACCCGATACTGGCTACTTATGCCGCCGCTAAACTGTTAAAAAAGAATTTTCAAAGCATACAGTCCTGGCCTCTGGCTATCACTGCGTACAACCACGGTTTGCAGGGGATGAAGCGTGCAAAAAAGAAGTTTGGTGCCGATATGGCAAAAATAATAGATAAATATAAAAGCCGAACTTTTGGTTTTGCCTCGAGAAATTTTTATGCGGAGTTTCTTGCTGCGCTCCACGTAGCTAAAAATCAGAATAAATATTTTCCGAACCTGGTTATAAAAAAGCCCATTCGAAAGGTTTCCCTTGTATTGCCCGATTATATTCATGTCCGAACGGCTATGGATTATTTTAATATGTCGCGGGAAGAATTAGCGCAAGCAAATCCTTCTCTCAGGCGCCCGGTTTTAAATGGGGAGAAGCGGATTCCAAAGGGATTTATTTTTCAGGCGCCCGCCAGAAAAGTGGATAGCTTGCTTGCCCGTTATGGAAAAATTCCGAGAAAGGTCAAGCACGGCAGTCAACTGCGCTCTCGATGGCATACAGTAAGAAGAGGCGATACCTTGTCAGGCGTGGCTTTGCGTTTTGGAACAACGGTAAGATCCTTAAAAAACTCCAATAATATCGGTAGGCGCAATCGTATCTATGTGGGTCAGGTACTGCAATTGCCCGGAGGGAAATCCCGACGCCAGCCCACCTTCCGGTTGGCCAAACTGAATTCCAGTAATTTTTTGACCAGCCTCGTGTCTTATAAGGTCCGCAGACATGACAACCTTTCTAAAATTGCCAAACGCTTTGATACGGACGTAAACCATCTCACCCGTATCAACCGTTTTCGCAATCCTGACACTCTTTATCCGGGACAAAAAATAAAGGTGCCCAGTCGGAGGGAGATCATCAAAGATAAAACGGCATCTGGCGCCGTGAAGTCGGGGGATTTCAAGTTGACGGTGGACCGTTCACAGGTAGCGAAACGATCGGGTTTGTTGAAAAAATCAACGCAGGTGAAAACACCTGTTGCATCCGGCACCCTTCGGGTTGCCCGCAACACAACCGAGAATATCAATAGAAACCGTCCTGCTTTTAAACCGGTATCTTTCGGAGGAAATGATAACGCAAGAATGGGTACCATCATCGTTGACTTTGATGAAACGCTCAGCCATTACGCGGAGTGGTCGTTATTGTCTGTAAGAGAATTAAGAAGGATCAACCGAATCGGGAGAAAGGGCCATATAGCGGCCAATGATAAGATTCGCGTCAATTTTTCCAGGACCCAGCCCGACAAATTTGAAGAAAAGAGACAGGAATATCACAAAGCGATTCAGGAAGATTTTTTCAACAACTATGAAATCAGCAAACTGGCTATCAGGAGTGTTGAAAAGGGTGAGACACTATGGGAAATATGTCACAAGCTTTATACCATTCCGCTCTGGCTTTTGAGTAGCTACAACTCTGAAAAAGATATTCGTGCGCTTTCTGTTGGCGAACCTATCGTTATCCCCGTAATCATCCCCAAAGATAAAAACGCCTGACTTTCATTTCTTCCCGGAAAAATAATTCAACGCCGTATCCACTGCCAGCAAATGCGCTTCTACCCGTACATCCATTGGGAACCGGGTTGCGGTTTCCAATGTCAGGCATCTTTGGGTTCCCTGCGATAATGAGTACAGGGCCATGGGCCACCAATCCATGGTTTTGAAATCGTTTTGCGGTACGATAAGACCTCCCCGAGCAGAACAACCATCTATTTCCTCGTCCAGATTTATGGGCATGATGTTTGCCACAGCCTGCAGGATTTTTTCTCCTAAAAAATCATCATGAGTTCCTACCTGATACAGATAATAGCCCGGAGTCGCGGAGTCTTCATGAAGCTCAAGGGTCAACTCATAAGGTGACTCAAAAACGGACTTTACGAACTCGATTTCCGGGGGAGGCGAATCAAGTTTAAATAATCGGTTCAGGTCTTTGCCCGCATGATTTTCCCTTGTTCCATGTTCATAACCATAGGGATTCAAGCAAGGTAAAAAGGTCAACTCCCATTCATCCACAAATTTTTTGTATCGGTTATTTTGCAGGAAAGAACAGATTGTCTCCACACCACCTGGCTCATCCCCATGAATTCCTGCTGATATCAAGGCCCTCTTTCGATTACCTTTCCCCAGAATAAATTTGGCCAGAGAATATTTCGACGTTTCGAGATAATCTTTTGTGACAAACTCGGTTTCTATCGGCAGGTGTTTTCGTAGCCTGGAAAAAATTATTTCAATATCACGGGAATTCATTACTATCTCTGGTTCGTCTTTTCAGTAAAACCACATTCTTTCTGGATCACACATTTTTGGCAGTCAAAGTTCTTGGCCGTGCAGGTATATCTTCCATGAAGAATGAGATAGCGATGGGCATTTTGTAGCCAATTGGGCGGGGTCACCTGCAAAAGTTTCAATTCTGTTGCTAACACAGATTTTCCAGTTGCTAATCCCGTGCGGTTGGAAACGCGAAAAACATGAGTGTCGACAGCGATGGTAGGTTTGCCAAACCCTTCATTCAACACCACATTGGCTGTTTTACGGCCCACGCCAGGCAACGCCTCCAGTTCTTCCCGTGTCCCGGGAACCTGTCCACCATGTTTCTCCAGGAGAAGCTTGCAGGTGTTTATAATATTTTTAGATTTAGCCGGAGCCAAGCCTATAGTTTTGATAATTTTGGCGAGCTTGGATTGCCCCAGAGCCAGCATTTCTCCGGGAGTAGGGCATGAAGAAAAAAGTGTGGGTGTGACCTTGTTGACTGTTTTATCTGTAGATTGAGCGCTTAAAATGACCGCAATCAGAAGTTCAAAATGATTGCTGAATATCAGTTCCGGTTTAGCTTCTGAAAGATTTCTGGCAAGTTTTTGATAGAGCCGGTTGATCGTAGCGGGAGACAAATTTATCGAGGGGACATTGCACACCGGACACCCACCCAATAGGAAAGAGTCGGGTCAGACATGCCGCCGTGGCGTGCAGTAACGCGCACATGTTCTTCATTGCTCATCCATGAGTTGCCACGGATAACTCGAAAACTTGTTCGCGCTGGACCCCTTGGGTTTTTAACCGAGCTATTTTGATAATAACGGATGGAATACCAGTCGTCCACCCATTCCCAAACCCCTCCAACCATGTCATAAAGCCCCCAGGCATTTGGCTTTTTTTTGCCGACATTTGCAGGTTCTCTGAGGGAATTTCCTGCATACCAAAGATAGTCATCGTCAATCTCGTTGCCCCAGGGAAAACGGGTCTGGCTTCCGGCTCGAGCAGAATATTCCCACTCTGCTTCGCTAGGAAGTCTTCTGCCAATTTTTTTGCAATATTGACGCGCTTCACGCCAGACCATATGCGTAATAGGTTGCTCGGGCTTGTGAAAAACCGAACGGTTGAAAGTCATCACCGCATCCCATTTGCGTTGTGTGACCTCAAACCGGTCAAGATAAAATGTGTCCAGGCAGACCTTATGAGCGGGTTTTTCCCTTACACTGGTCTCATCATCCTCATAAATGCTGTTTTTGTCGGTACCCATCATGAAGCATCCCGCCTGAATCTGAACCATATCCGATGGCAGTTCTGCACCCAGGAGTATTTGGGGGGCAAAAAATAAGGAGAAGAATATAATTATTGTGGTTTTCATCCGGTGAATTGTACTGTTTGGGAAAGGTGGGGTCAAGTAATCAGATACAATATTATTCAATAAAATCAAAAATATGCCAGTATTTACATATAGATTTAAGAGAATTTGTCGATATAACCTATAACCTGAAATTAGATATCAATATACCCAATGAACAATAAAATTTGGTCGAAAATATTTATTTTTATCTGTCTTTTTTCCTATTTGTGGTCCCCATCCCCATCACAGGCCCTTTACAAAAAAAAGGTACAGGTGGGACAGTTCCAAAACCCCGAAAATTGGAATAAGCCTTACCATCCCGGAAATATCATTGCAGAATTATTAACGCAAGAACTTATTCGTCAAAAACGAGTTCAACTTATTTCTATCTCTGGAAATATAAGGGGACCGATGGAGGGGGATGACAGATCCTTTGATAAATATAATAATGTGGAACCGGCGATTTTTAATTATGGAGAAATGGGTTTTCCAGAAACCCTGGCCATACAAAGTCCGGGAGCTGAAATGAGAACCCAGGCTACGGATCGACCCTGGCCGACCGGAATGGGAAGAGTGACCCAAAAGGCTTCTCTGACAAAAATCAGGGGAACAGTCCTTGAATTTATACCGGACATGAAAAGTGAAAAATTGTCTGATTCCATGCCACCGAAAAAACGGGAAAATGCTCAATTACAGGTTCATGTCGAACTGATCCAGAATAAAACGGGAAGAGTCCTTTTTGAAAAAACTTTCATGTCCCTTTCAAGCGCCGGGTCAAAGCCCTTCTCTATGAAAATGTCGGGCTTGAAAAATGAGGAGTCTGAAAAAACCAGTTCCATGAATTATGCGCTCGATAATTTAAAACAAAAAATAAGTCTGTTCGTTGCGGAAAAACTCGACTCCTTTATGCTTGAAGGCGAAATAATAGCCACCAACAAAAAACAAATCGTCCCCGATAAAGGAGAAAAACCGAAATTTGAAGAGGAAATTCTAATAAATCTTGGTTCGGCAAACGGGGTTCACATTGGCGATGTATTCAAGGTTCATGCGGTGAGTTTAGCGTTACAGGACCCTTTTACCGGCAGTGATCTGGGAGATATTTATGTGCGGACCGGGGTCATTCAAATTCTGCATACCTGGGCAGGATTCTCCAAAGCCGGGTCCTTGGGAGGAGCGAATTATAAAACCGGATTTCTTGTTCGATCTGTGACAGCTTCGGGGGAAGGGATTTTCTCAGAAAGTGTTACAAAGAAAGAAGAAGTGCCCTGGTGGGATTTTCACGGGATTCGCCCGGTGAATCAATAGAAACCCGTTTACGATTTTTCCCCATACTCCTGTATGGACATAATCGTCAGCTCATCCTCCTGCAGGCATTTTAAAGCGCTCATCAGCGCTGATGCGCCAGCCATAGTCGTACAATACGGCAAGTTATGGTTTAGCGAGCTTCTCCTGAGAGAAAAAGAATCTTTTATAGCTTGCTCGCCAAATGTTGTGTTGATAACAATAGCTATTTGTTTCGCTTCAATAGCCTCCACAATATGGGGGGAGCCTTGTTTGACTTTGTTGATGACAGACACTTTAACCCCATTTTTTGTCAAATAATCAGCCGTACCGCCTGTCGCGACTAAACGATAACCCATTTCCTCAAGTCCTTTTCCAATCGCAACGGTTTTTTGCTTGTCGGAATCCTTAACACTGATAAAAGCAGTGCCCTTTAGCGGAAGCTTAACATTGGTCGCTAACTGTGATTTTGCAAAAGCCCGGCCAAAATTAGTGTCAATTCCCATGACTTCACCGGTAGATTTCATTTCCGGCCCCAATAGAATATCTACCTCACGAAACTTGTTGAACGGGAAGACAGATTCTTTTACGGCAATATGAGAAAAAGATTTTTCCTCCGCAAAGCCCAATTCCTTTAAACTTTTTCCTGCCATGACTCTGGCGGCGATTTTTGCCAAAGGAACCCCGATAGTTTTGCTCACAAAAGGAATTGTGCGCGAGGCACGAGGGTTCACTTCGATGATATAAACGGTGTCATCCTTAACCGCAAATTGTATATTCATCAAGCCAATGACTTTGAGTTCCCGTGCCAAGGCATAGGTTTGCTTTTTAATTTCAGCAATCGTTTTGGACGAAAGGGAAAACGTGGGCAGGGAACAGGCGCTGTCGCCAGAATGTATTCCAGCCTCTTCAATATGCTCCATTATTCCACCGATCACCACATCTGTTCCATCGGAAATGGCATCCACATCTATTTCGGTAGCGTTGTTTAAGAAGTCATCAATAAGGATGGGATGTTCCGGGGACGCTTGCACCGCATATTGCATATAATATTCCAGGCGCTCAGAGTTATAAACAATTTCCATTGCCCTGCCTCCCAAAACATAAGAAGGGCGGACCATAACCGGATAGCCAATAGCCTCGGCAATTTTACGGGCTTCCTGATAGGAGGTAGCGATGCCACTTTCGGGTTGACGTAGCTCCAGCTTTTCCAAAACTTCTTTAAACAGTTTTCTGTTCTCGGCGCGATCAATATCAACCGGGCTGGTCCCAATAATGGGTACTCCTGCCGCCATCAAAGACAGCGCCAGTTTCAACGGGGTTTGTCCGCCAAGTTGCACAATTACACCATCCGGTTTTTCTACCCTTACAATATTCAAAACATCTTCCAGGGTCACAGGCTCAAAATAAAGCCTGTCTGCGGTGTCGTAATCGGTACTCACGGTTTCTGGATTGCAGTTGACCATAATGGTTTCATAACCATCTTCCTTAAGGGCAAAAGATGCATGAACACAGCAATAGTCGAACTCAATTCCCTGGCCAATCCTGTTGGGTCCGCCACCCAGAATCATAATTTTTTTTCTGGCAGTCACATTGGCTTCGCATTCTTCTTCATAGGTGGAATATAAATAGGGGGTGAAAGCCTCGAATTCAGCGCCACAGGTATCGACTCTCTTAAAGACAGGAAAGATATTGGCTTTACTCCGATGCTGTAAAATATCTTTCTCATTACAGTTTAGAAGCTTTGCCAGGTAGATGTCCGAAAACCCCAATGTTTTTGCTTCTAAAAGGGTCTCATCATCCAGGTTGGCAATGCCATCGAGTTGCAATATTTTTTTCTCGAAATTGACGAGGGCATTGATATTATCCAGAAACCAGGGATCAATACCAGTGATCCGGTGAACTTGATCTATAGAGATGTCCCGTCGTAAAGCTGCAGCAACATGCCAAAGGCGATCCGAAAAGGGCTGGATCAAGGCGGCCAGAATTTTCTCTTTTTGCTGATCCAGGGACAAGCCAACCTGGTTCAGACTGAAGCGAAAATCTTCCTCAAAACCATACAGCCCGGTTTCCAGTGACCGGATGGATTTGTGCAGGGCCTCCTTGAAAGTACGTCCAATGGACATGACTTCGCCCACCGATTTCATTTGTGTCGTCAAGATCGGTTCAGTTTGGGAAAACTTCTCAAATGTGAAGCGCGGAATCTTAACCACACAATAATCCAGCGTTGGTTCAAAGCAAGCAGGGGTGACCCGGGTGATGTCGTTTTTAATTTCATCCAGGGAATAACCCACCGCCAATTTTGCCGCGAACTTCGCTATGGGAAAACCGGTAGCCTTGGATGCCAAAGCGGAACTTCTGGATACCCGGGGGTTCATCTCAATGACTATCATCTCTCCGGTCTGTGGATCGAGGGCAAACTGGATATTGGAGCCGCCCGTTTCAACACCAATTTCACGGATGATGTCGATCGCCGCACTGCGCATTATTTGATATTCTTTGTCGGTAAGAGTTTGAGCGGGAGCCACCGTTATGCTGTCCCCGGTATGAACGCCCATGGGGTCGAGGTTTTCTATTGAACAAATGATGACCACATTGTCTTTTACGTCCCGCATTACTTCCAACTCATACTCTTTCCAGCCAATGAGGGATTTTTCGATCAATACCTGAGTGACGGGGCTGGATTTTAAGCCTAATTCTACAAGCGATTCAAAATCATCCTTGGTATAAGCGATGCTTCCCCCCGTTCCCCCCAAGGTGAAAGAAGGTCGAATGATTGCAGGAAACCCGGTTTTGGCAACAACGTCCCAGGCTTCTTGTAGCGATTGAGCTTGACCACTGGGTGGAACTTTCAGCCCGATGTGAAACATGGCTTTTTTGAAAAGATTTCGATCTTCCGCTTTTTTGATGGCCTCCACATTTGCACCAATCAACTCCACATTGTATTGATCCAGAACTCCCCGTTCGGCAAGCTCCAATGCGGTGTTTAAGGCCGTCTGCCCTCCCATTGTGGGAAGCAACGCATCAGGCCTGTCACGTGCAATGATTTTCTCAACGACCTCGGCAGTAACCGGCTCGATATAGGTTCGGTCGGCAAATTCAGGGTCGGTCATAATTGTGGCGGGGTTGCTATTCACCAGAACGATTTCATAGCCTTCTTCTCTCAAAGATTTACAGGCCTGAGTACCGGAATAGTCGAATTCGCAAGCCTGGCCAATGATGATAGGCCCCGCCCCAATGAGAAGAATCTTTTTTATATCTGTTCGTTTAGGCATCAGTTTTTGTAGATATCAGTGATTTCTATTTGCCGGGAGCGCTCCCACTTCAGTTTCATGTAAGCCAGTTTATTGATCAGGTCTA
>CAZEBI010000001.1:39501-51597 GCA_964510355.1 uncultured Nitrospina sp.
CGGCGTCCTTCAAGTTTGATTTTTTCAGCTCTCAACTGGGCGATCGCATTGTTCTTCTGCTGAATATCGATTTCGATCTTTGCTCTGTCTTCCTCTAAAACCGAAAGCTTGCCCGTCAACTTGTCTCTTTTGGAGCCAAAATCTGTGCACTCAATTTTGCTTTTCATTTGCACTATATGGTTAGAATTTTTTGACCGGGATTTTTGTGTCTTAAATAATTCTTTTTCAAGGCTTTTGAGTTCCTTTTTCCAGTATCTCTGGAGTACAAATATTTTTTTTGCTTCACTGTTTATATATCGGCGTGCTTCGGTGGGGTGGAAGCAGAAATACCCGGTAAAAAACCATTTGCCTTGATGATGAACAATTCGGCCCTGGAAAATATCCTTCTTTCTGAATATCAAGTTGGAGTCTTCTTCATCAACCAGATACTTTTCATCTGTAAACAAATCCAGAACTGTTACCGAGTGATCACGAACTTTTCTCACCTCAAAAAGAGCCTGAGTATCGTTGGCAATATTCCTGCAAACTTCCAGCCGGTTTTGATCCCATGCAGACCCGTTTTTTTCAATGAGATCTTCCAGAATGCTACTTTGAGTTCCGGGTATATAATTGTCTAACAGATACCATTCTAAAAACAGGGCCATTCTCATATTATAAGACTTGTCATCCTCATAGATTTCCCCCGTCGATTTCTGGTATTTCTTCTTGGCCTTCATGATATTTTCAGCGGGAATATGCTGGGCGACAAATTCGAAGAGTTCTTCTAAATGTTCTTTGAGCATCAAACGCCCACTTTCATGAGCTGTACGAATTGCCCAAAAAGATGGCTGGAATCATGTGGGCCCGGCGAAGCTTCAGGATGGTATTGGACCGAAAAGACGGGCCACTCCTTATGCTGAATGCCTTCAATCGTTTGGTCATTTAAATTGATGGATGTCACATCTATAGCAGACCCAACAGATTCCTGGGCCACCGCAAACCCGTGATTCTGGGAAGTGATTTCCACTTTTCCTGACTGCATATTCATTACGGGCTGATTACCACCATGATGCCCAAAACGAAGTTTGAATGTTTTTCCGTTTAGAGCCAGGTTCAGGATTTGATGCCCGAGACAAATACCAAAAATCGGAATTTTACCCAGGAGAAATTTTATATTATCAATCGCGTACGGCACACCTTCAGGATCGCCCGGCCCATTCGACAAAAATACGCCATCAGGGTTCAAAGCCAGCACTTCCTCAGCGGGTGTGGATGCCGGAACGACCCGCACGCGGCAACCGGCATCAGCAAGTTTTCTCAATATATTTCTCTTTATTCCGAAATCATAGGCAACAACAAAATGCTTTTTATCTGCAACCGGCTTGAGTTGGGTTTTTCCTGAACGAATTTCCCATTCTCCTTCATCCCAGTCATAGGGTGCCTGGCAAGTCACTTCTTTTACCAAATCCTTGCCTACCAGACCCTGCGAGTTTTGTGCTTTACGAACCAGTTCTTCCGGGTCCTGGGTAAGGGTGGACAACACAGCCTGTTGCGCGCCTTTTTCACGAATACGACGGGTCAATGCACGTGTGTCGATGCCCTGAATACCGATGACTCCAGATTCTTTTAAAAAATCCTCCAGCTTTCCTGTTGATCTCCAATTGCTGACTATGCCGCTCAGCTCTTTAATGATAAAACCGGAAAGGTGAGGGCGGTCAGATTCAAAGTCCTGAGGGTTGATCCCATAGTTGCCGATAAGAGGATAGGTCATCAGCACCATCTGACCCCGATAGGAAGGGTCGGTAATCACTTCCTGATAGCCACACATACTGGTATTGAACACAATTTCTGCGTCCACTTCACCCTCGGCCCCAAAATGAGTTCCCTCAAAGACTTTTCCATCGGCCAGAGCCAAATATGCTTTCATTATTTTTTAGCGTGCAATCGGTTATAAAATGGTCATTCGGCTGAATAAACGGTTTTTCCTGCTACCAGGGTATGAAGAACTTTGCCCCTTACTTTCCAGCCTTTGTAGGGAGAGTTTTTACTGCGAGACTTAAACTTTTCCGGTTCTATGGTGAACACTGTCGTGGGATTAAAAATAACAACGTCCGCATCTTTACCAACTCCTAGAGTGCCTTTATCCAGATTAAAAATACGGCAAGGTTGGTGAGTAAGAAGATCCACCGCTTTTTGCAAGGTGATTATATTTTCATCGACCATTTTAAGGGTCAGGGGAAGAGCTGTCTCAAGACCCACGATACCAAAACAAGCTTCGCTGAATTCCACCTGTTTGTCGATGATATCATGGGGAGCGTGGTCTGTTGCAATGATATCTATCGTTCCATCGCGCAACCCTTCCTTGATCATCTCTATGTCCGCATTGGTTCTTAGCGGCGGACTCATTTTGGCGTTGGTATCATAATCTCGGCAGGCTTCTTCGGTCAGGGTGAAATGGTGCGGAGCCACTTCGCAGGTGACGGGGAGACCCTTGGCCTTGGCTTGACGCACCAGTTCTACGGCCCCTCCGCTACTTATATGTGCCACGTGAAGCCGCCCACCGGTTTTGTCGAGCAAACAGATGTCCCTGAAAACCATGATGTCTTCTGCCTCAACCGGCATTCCCTTCAAGCCCAGCTCTGTGGAAACAATGCCTTCATTCATGCAACCACCACGAGTCAGATCCAGAATTTCACTGTGCTGTATGCAGGGAAGGTCAAACATGCGGCTGTATTCCAATGCCCGACGCATCAATTCGCTATCCATGACGGGTTTTCCATCATCAGAATAACCGATGCACCCGGCTTCTTTTAATTCCCCCATATCGGATAAAGTTTCACCCTTCAAACCCTTGCTGATGGCTCCGATAGGATAGATATTGACCAAGCCGGTTTTCTTCGCTTGGGAGAGAATCAATTCGGTGACAGAGCGGTTGTCATTGACGGGAGATGTGTTGGGCATAACGGCGACACTGGAAAACCCACCGGCGGCGGCCGAAGCACTGCCGGTTTCTATGGTTTCCTTATATTCATGACCGGGTTCCCTGAAATGCACATGCATGTCGCAAAAACCAGGAGCGACCACACAACCCTTCGCATCTATGACCTCATCATTTCCAGGAATTTTTCCCGGCGGCTCAACGGCTGTAATTTTTCCATCCTTGATCAGGATGTCAAAGGAACCATCGAGTTGGTTTGCGGGGTCAATGACCCGGCCGTTTTTAATTAGCACTATTTTCTCCCAACAATAAATAAAACAGGGCCATCCTGACGGCAACCCCGTTAGTGACCTGATTGAGTATTAGAGAATGTGGACCTTCCATAACGTCCAGAGCAATCTCGACCCCCCGGTTGACCGGCCCTGGGTGCATGATGAGAACATCACCGCGAGTTTTAGCCAGGGTTTTAGCAGTCAGGCAAAAATAGTTTGAATATTCCCGCAGGCTGGACAGAAGTTTCTGGTTTTGTCGCTCCAACTGGATACGAAGAACCATAATCACATCGACATCTTTAATCGCTTCGGTGAGGTTGTGACTCACCTCCACACCCAGATGTTCCAAGCCAAAGGGAATCAGTGGGGGAGGGCCAACAACCCGGACTTCCATGCCCATGGTTTGCATGGCCCGGATATTGGAACGGGCCACCCGGCTATGCTTGATGTCACCAACGATAGCAACTTTGAGCCCTTGCAAGTCTCCCTTACAGTCGCGAATTGTCAACAGGTCAAGCAATGCCTGACTGGGATGTTCATGCGATCCATCTCCGGCGTTGATGATAGGACTACGCACAAATTGCGCCAGGAGTACGGCGGCCCCGGAGCAATGATGTCGGATCACCAATATATCCGGGTTCATCGCTTCCAAATTTTGGGCCGTATCTATTAAATTTTCCCCTTTCACCGTACTGCTTGTAGAGCCGGATATATTTATCACATCTGCGCTCAAACGCTTTCCGGCAATCTCAAAGGAGGTTCGGGTGCGCGTGCTGGGCTCAAAAAACAAGTTGATGATGGTTTTGCCTCTGAGCGTGGGAACCTTTTTAATATCGCGGGTAGAAATTTCTTTGAATGAATCCGCCGTATCCAGAATTTGCTGGATATCGAGTTTCGTTAATGTCTTTGTATCCAATATGTTTTTAGTGGATAGAGACATCAGCTGGACTGCTCCTGAATGATCACTTTGTCTTCACCATCCTCCTCATTCAATAAAACCTGGACACGTTTGTTTTTGGGTGTAGGAATATTTTTACCTACATAATCCGGTCTGATAGGCAATTCACGGTGACCCCGGTCTATCAACACCGCCAATTGGACAGATGTGGGGCGCCCGAAATCCATGAGGGCATCAATAGCCGCGCGAATGGTTCTTCCGGTGAATAACACGTCATCACAGAGAACAATGTGTTTGCCTTCCAGAGCAAAAGCGATCTCTGTCTTTTTTAATTCTGGTTTGCGGGTTCCGTCTGCCAAGTCATCCCGATAAAGCGTGATGTCCAGCACTCCGTGGTCCACCGTTATATTCTCTATTTCCTGTATTTTCTGTTTCAGTCTTTGGGATAGGGCAACACCACGGGTTCGAATTCCCACGAGGGCTATATCTCCAGCACCCTGATTGCGTTCCAGAATTTCATGCGATATGCGGTTGACCGCACGGGAAATATCTTTTGCATTGAGAAGTATTGAGCTCATAGATTTATAACAGGCAAAAAAAAACCTCCTTCAGGCTGAAACTGCGCCTAAACAGGAGGTAATAAAATATCTTCCGTGACAAACACCATTTTTTCCCTTGATAGCCTCACAGGACTAGTTTAAAGAGTTCTTTTTAAAAATATACTGAATTCCAGGTAGCAAGTCAAGCCAGGTCAGATTTTTATTGGAATTTATGGCGGTTTGTCAGATGGGTTCTAGTTATTAATGTTTGACTACAGGTTATTTTACCCACCCCCACAAACGGGGGGTAGGGGCAAGAAAGTGGGCATAAAACATTGAATTCTCGTTTAAAAATGGGATAATGCCAATCATTACATAGTATACTGATGAAACAATTTGGCCTTGCGCCAGCACGGGGCAAATTGCGTTTTCTGTGATTTTGTTTCCAATCCTTAAGGTTTATCGGGGACCCCTAGTGGATTTGTCTTTAGTCATAATTATGCTGTTGTTGGCGGCTTTAGGTTTGGTCGTGATCTTAGGAAAACCTAAATCCAGTGACAAAACGGACTCAGATGTGAATTTAGGAGGGGACTCTTCTGTTAAAGCCCAGTCCTCTGCAGGTTCTGTTGCGCCATCATCATCGGGTGGTGCCAGTGTCGGTAACAGTCTGCTCAGTCAGTTATCAATGATCAATGCCCGGAGTTTTCCGGCATTATCTAAAAATCAACTTCCTGATAAAATCCTGGCATTTTTTGGTAGAAAAGATGTTGTATTGGAAGTGATGGGAAGAAGTTGGGAAGGTGCTGGCCCGATTTGCCTGTATGGGGAAAAAGGCACCGGAAAAACTGCCCTGGCTCTTGAACTTGCTCAACAGTTGGCTCCGAAATATCCCGATGCCCAGTTTTATATTGATTTGCAAACGGTGGGAGAAAAACCTTTGCCCATCAACAAGGCAATGGGTAATGTCCTGCGTGCATTCTTTCCGAAAGAACCCATTCCCAGTGACCCGGCTGAACTGGCGCAACAGTATGGAGCCGCATTAAAAGGCAAAAGGGTTTTGATGCTGATTGAGAATGTCACAAAACCCAGCCAGATCAAGCACCTTATGCCAGGGAAATCCAGCCTGATGATCTTCACGTCGGGCAAAAAAATTTCGCTCCCTGGGTCCTATGCCAAGCCGGTGAAAGATTTTTTCCCGGATGAAGCCGAACTCCTGCTTTTCTTTCTGGCCCCGCACGCAAAGCGTTGGGCATCCGAGATCAATGATCTATGTGGATACTCTCCGCTGGCAGTAACTCTTGCCGGTTCTTTTTTAAGAGCTAACCCTGACTTGTCAGTAGAAACAATGACCCGGGAACTTCGCGAAGAGAAACGGCTCATGAAACCAGAGGGTGATATCGAACTCGAAGAAGATAAAGATAAAAAAGAGGTCATCGATCGAAATGTTGAACCTATTTTTAATATCATTTTCAGGGACTTGAGAAAGGAAACAGCTGCCGTACTCCGGAAACTGGCGTTATTTGCGGACTCCTTCGATGAAAAAGCCGTAGCCAGTATATGCGGAGATACGGATGGGGAGCATCTTGGACGGCTCGTATTTCTAAAACTTGTGGAGCACGATACGATCAACAAAAGATATTATTTCCATGACTTGATTCATAAACTCATCAAGGGTGAAGTACGACCCTCAGAAAGAATTCTTACTCATCGCAACCTGGCAATTTATTATTTTGATGTCCTCAAAGATGCCAATGATCTGTATGCGAGTGATGAGGATGCACTGGAAAGCGCTCTAAATCTATTTGATCTGGATTGGTTTAATATTGAAGCAGGTCAAAAATGGTCTTCCCAGAAAAGCGTAGAAGACGCAAAAATCGCTAAACTTTGTGGTGACTATTGCAAAGAAGCGCGAATTTTAATGCCTATGAGGCACACAACCGAAGAGTACATCAAATGGAATGAGTCCGCTCTGACAGCTTCGAGAGAGTCAGAAAACACCGAGGCTGAAAAGAACAACCTCCTGTCTTTGGGGATGCAATTGCACTCATTGGGCAATTACGATCAAGCCATTGAATACCTTGAAGAGGCACAAAGCCTTTCCAATAAGTTGGGTCATGTGGGGGATGAAAAACACTCACTGGACTTGTTGGGCCAATGTTGTCTCAGCATCGGGAACTATGAAAGAGCCATCGAGTGTTTTGCCAAGGTTCTTGAGTTTGTTCGTTTGGAAGGAAAAGCCAGCAAAGAAATGGAAGTGCTCAATATGTTGGCGCAAGCGTGCTTCAAGGGAGGTGGGTATGAACGGGGGGAACTGAACTTTAAGCTGGCCTTGGAAAAGGCGCAGAAATTAGGCAATAAAGGGTTTCAGGCTCAGGTTCTCAATGATCTGGGGCACTTATGCAACACGGTCAAAAAATATCAGTCGGCAATCACCTATTTGAAGGAAGCTAAAGCTCTGTCCCATCAAAACAGTTTAAAGACCATGGAAATGGATGTTCTGGAAAATTTATCCATGACCTATATGCAAACCAGCAAACATAAAAAAGCTTTTGAATGCCTGGACGGAGCCTTGGACATAGCAAGAAAGCTGGGAGACAACAAGGGGCAGGGCATTCTTCTAAAAAAAATGGGAGATTATAATAAAAGCATAAAAGAATACACGACGGCTATTGAAAAATACGAGCGTGGCCTTCCCAAAATAAGAAAATTTGCTGTCCTCCCCATCGAGTACTCATTACTGGAAAACCTTGGAAACACCTATCTGGAAATAGGTGGCTATGAGAAATCTCTGATTTGTTTCCGACATGCCCGCTCGCTGGGAAAAAAGAATTCCGATCCTCATATGGAAGCAAAAGCTGTGTGGAACCTGTCTATAACGTGCCAGCGTTCTGGAGACGCAAATGAGGCTTTGACCTACGCAGAAATGGCGAGCCATATCTGTGCGGGAAGACCGGAAAATGATATCATTACCAGTCTGGGCGCAGAAATCAAGGAATGGATGATAAAAAGAGTCGAGGGCGAAATCAAAGGCAGTGGTTTATAACAGGGTCATCTTGCTTTCACTTTCTTCCAGCTTAATGTCACATCCCCTTTACGAATCTTGACTTGGCAGGCCAGGCGCATGCCTTTTTCCAGGTCTTCGGGCAACAGGTAATCTTTTTCCTCTTCCGTTATTCGAGATACATTTTCCCTTCCTTCAATCACGGTCACCTCGCAAACTCCACAGGTTCCCTCTGTACAACCAAAGGACAATGAAACGTCAACCTCATCACAAAACTCTATGAGCGGGGTTCCATCTTCCACGTCATGAGTTTCGTCATCGGTCTTAAAATAAACATGTGCCACAAGCGACTCCGTAATGAAATGATTTTTAAATTACACCGGTGCGCTCACCGGTTTTGCCTGTCAAATTCCCGTATCGCACAAAAACTGAATATGCTGCATTTGTTCTTGAGTCAGCTCCTTGGGGATTTTTATACTTATCCGGACTAATTGGTCACCGCGAACTCCAGAGGAAAATATAATGCCCACCTTTTTCAAGCGCAGTTTAGTATTATTTTGCGTTCCCGATGGCACCTTGACGGATTTGATTC
This sequence comes from uncultured Nitrospina sp., assembly GCA_964510355.1. Classification (GTDB taxonomy): domain Bacteria; phylum Nitrospinota; class Nitrospinia; order Nitrospinales; family VA-1; genus LS-NOB. The sequence continues at coordinate 47,721 of CAZEBI010000001.1, forward strand.
CGCTCAAAGTTTCAACCTCAATCGTTGTCCCCAAAAGTGCCTGGGTCAACTTTATTTCTGCATCCACCACGACATCCCGACCTTCACGCCGGAAAAGAGGATGCGAAAGCACATTTATAAGGAGATGGAGATCACCCCGGCGATTCCCAGCCAGGGACATTTGACCTTTACCTTGTAGCCGGAGAACTTTTCCACGAGTAATCCCGCTCGGAATTTTCACACTCGTTTCTTCCGAGACTCCATTTCTGGAAATGGTAAGGGTGCGTTGACAGCCCAATGCCGCTTCCTCAAAAGTAATGGAGAGCTCTTTTTTTAATGGAGGGATTTTTGCTTCGCGCGGCCTTCTCTGCGCAAAAGGGTTTCCACCACCAAAGGGGTTTCCACCGCCAAAGGGATTTCCGCCACCTGCACCAAAACCCCGAAGAATTTCATTGATATCAAAGTCGCGAAAAATATCATCCTGTGAAAACTTCTGATGAAACCCTTCAGAGCCAAACTGGTCATACTGGCTACGCTTCTTTTTATCACTCAAAACTGCGTAGGCCTCGCTGACCTCTTTAAATTTATCCTCTGCCTTGCGATCCCCGGCATTTCGGTCAGGGTGATATTGCATGGCCAGTTTGCGATAGGCCTTTTTGATATCTTCTTCCGAGGCTCCCTGGTTGAGCCCTAAAGTGGAGTAATAGTTTTTCATTTAGCTAATAGGTTGAAAAATAAAGAGTAATTAGATAGACTGTATCTGGATTAATTATAAATTATTATATAACGCCGAGCTATGAAAAGTGCAGAGAAAAATATTTGCATGTTTTTGATGGCCTCTTTATTGAGTGCCTGTGGTGGACATCTGCCGGCAGAACGAGCCCATTGGCCCGTAAACCCTGCTGAAATACATTCCTGGCAACCGCCTGATGAAAGCATTTTATCTACACGAAGAGCTAACCAGTTGCGGCTTGACGGCTTGACCCAAGAAATCGGGATTCTTTTCGTGAATCATGCCACTTTATCGCGTCAGGAACTTGCTCTGCTCGAATCCATGAGTCAGATTGACCCAAAAATCGCAAAAATGGATTCCACTTACACTCAACTTATCGAGACAGAAAAAGAACGCAAAAAGAGAATGGACCGGGATGTTGAAACAGCAAAAGTAGGTTTTTTAGCCGCCGAAGCAAGATTGAAAAAAATAATGGCAGTCAAGCCACCCCTGTTTTTTTCACCGTCGGACTATAATTCAGCTATGAAAAGCTTTCGCAATGGTCAGTTCAAGAAAAGTCTGCAATTATTTTTTAAGCTCACCAAACAAAATCCCCCGCCATTTTTACAGGATAATATCCAGTTTGGTTTGGGGTCCGCATATTATCGGTTAAAAAATTATCCCAAGGCCATGAAACATTTCCAAAACATACTGGACAAATACGCCCAGGGTGATAAAAGGTTTATTTCTTATTTCATGCTGGCGGTCATTCATAATCGCCAGGGAGAAAAAAGTCGCGCTGTCTTTTTGCTTGAAGAAGCTCTTGAGAAAAACCCGCCTGCAAGAATGCGCACGATGATGAATCGGTTGATTGATGCTGTCAACGATGAGCCTGCCCATGCCGCAGGTTGACTCTCCTGCCATTGATTTGGATATTGCACAGTGGCTGGGAGGCCCTGCAAGCAATATCAGCAATGCACTTGGCAAACCTATTCTCATAAAAGTGTTTCAAGTCAATTGCCCCGGTTGTTTCACCCATGGGTTTCCCGAGATCCTTGAAATCAGGACTAAATTCATAGATTCTCCTCTTTTAATCTGGGGGCTGGCTACCGCATTCGAAGATTTTCATCTCAATACTTTAGAAAATCTACAGAAACTGATCGATTCAGGCGAGGTGGTGGGAGAAACACTGGAAGTTTTGACTGCCAGGGGTCTACTCAATGAAAACCGCCTGGATTATTCCATACCCTTTCCGGTGGCCTGGGACAAGGTAGTTCCGTATCATCCTGCTGATTATTTGCTGGAGGCGCAGAAATTTATTAAAAATGATTTCCCTCAATTTGACTCGTTTCCAGTAAAAAACCAAAAACTCATTTCGAACCAGGTCATGACCTATTTGAAACAGAAAAAGTTTGCAGCAAAAACGTTTGAGGCCTACCAACTGCAAGGAACCCCATCGACCTTGTTGATTGACAAAAACGGGATTCTCAGAGGAAAGTGGTTCGGTTCGGGTTATGGTTTGGAAAACGAGGTAGAAAAACTTTTATCGCATTAACAGTATCCTTTAGATATCGGTGTCTTGTTTTTTTGCTTTGGCAACAAAATCTTTCAAGTTTAACTGCCGGTACAAGCGTATATTTTCTGAGCGCAATGTCTCTTCAAATTCCTCAGCTTCTTCAATGATGGAGGCCGCCTCCAACTCTTGTGGTTCTTCACAATGATTCTCCGATTTCAGACCCATTCCTGCCTCCATATCAATTAACTATTTGAAAAATAAGATGTTACACTACATAAAAATTCAAGCCCCGTCAATCTTAATTTTTTAATAAATAAGGTTTTAAAACATTATGGCGTTTTTAGATTTTGACCAGTTTGTCAATAAAATTGATCAGTTGGAAGAGGCTAATATTCTTATTGCCGCTTTGCAGTTTCGGGTTTTTACGCATTTGGGAAAGAGGGGTTTAACCCACCAAACTTTTGCGAAGAAAGCCAAAATTCATCCTGAAGGCGCAGACGCTCTACTCAATGCGCTGGTTGCTCTGGGTGCGCTAAAAAAAACCAAAAACACTTTTGCTAATACGGCAGAAAGTTTCAAACATTTTTGTGAGCACAGCCCAGAATATAAAAAGGGGACGGTGTTTTTGCGTAAGGAGAATCGGGACGAATGGTCTAAATTAATCGACATAATAAAAAATGGCCGGGATTTATCGGGTTTTGGTGATGATGACCCTGGGTTTCGTGAGCCTTTCACCTATGCGATGCATGAACGAAGCCAGAATTTTTCCAAGCCCCTGGCGCAATTTGTCACACGCAACCCCGTTGGCAAACTGGTGGACCTTGGGGGAGGGCCGGGGTCTTATTCGGCTGAAATTCTGAAACAGGATAAATCAGCAAGCGCTGTACTGATAGACCGGTCGGCCAGCCTTAAAGTCGCAAAGAAAATACTGAAGACTTCAACGGTCATAAAAAGGTTCAATTTCGTTGCCGGGGATTTGTTTGAAGTTGGCTTCGGCGATGAAATGGATACAGTTCTATATTCCAACATCCTGCATATTTATAATGAGTCTGAAAATTTAGAATTGTTTGAAAAAATTCACCGATCTTTAAAACCCGGAGGACGGTTCATTCTGGTTGATTTGTTTTTGGAAAATGCACGCACAGCACCTTTGGATGCGGCCCTGTTTTCATTAACGATGCTCTTGTTCACAGCTACGGGAAGAACTTATAGCTTCAACGAAACTGAAAAACTCCTGCGCAAGAATGGGTTTGGAAAGTTCAGTCGTTACGAACTGGGGCAGGGGAGCAGTGTAATCGAAGCGGTAAAAATCTGATTGCAGTCAGTGCGACAGTGATTTTTTAAGGTTGACTAACAAATAATCAACACAACCTACTAGAACATCACAAAGTTTGAGATCTCGTTGGAATTTCTCATCCGACATATTGCAATCTTTTTTTCGCAGGATTTCACTGTTTGTGCGATACCAATCTGAAAACCCGGAAAAATCATATCCTTGCAGTAACAGCGCCGTCTCTTCATTTTCCAGGATATTTTTGTAGAGGGTTTCCATTTCATCAACAAATAATCGCTTGGACTCAGCCGTTTTCGTCTCCAAACATTTCAGAGCCTTTAGTCTTGCAGAAATATCTTTCAAAATATGAATTTGCCGCAAAGCAGACACCAGAAAA
>CAZEBI010000002.1:0-8895 GCA_964510355.1 uncultured Nitrospina sp.
CTGGTCGATCCTGATCGCTGCCGTATCTGGGAACGCCACAATCGCGACTATGCGGCGCTCAATGAAACGCGCTGTGCGGACCTGATCGAGAGCATTCTGGCGCAGGGCAAGCAGGAAGTGCCCGCCATCGTGCGCCGCGTTCACAATGACCCGAATTACGATTACGAGGTCATTTGCGGGGCGCGGCGGCATTGGTGCGTCAAATGGCTGCGGGCCAATAACCACCCGGAAATCCGCTATCTGGTGGATCGCGGGGCAAAAGAAATCATCTTACTTGGGCAAAACGTGAATTCTTACGGCAAACGCGGACTGAAAAAACCCGTGCCGTTTCATGAACTTTTATACGGTGTCGCACAAATCCCCGGAGTAGAAAGATTGCGCTTTACCACCAGTCACCCGAACGATTTTACCCGTGAGGTCATTCGCGCCTACCGGGATCTGGATGTCTTGATGAACCATTTGCACCTTCCTGTTCAGAGCGGTAACAACCAGGTGCTCAAAACCATGCGCCGTGACCACACGATAGAAGAGTATCGGGAGTTGCTGGACCAGCTGAAATCGGAAGTGCCGGATATCGCCCTCTCCACCGATATCATTGTTGGTTTTCCCGGTGAAACCGATGCCGCGTTTGCGGACACATTAAAACTGATGGAGCAAGTTGGTTACAGCAGTAGCTATATGTTTGCCTACAGCCCGAGACCCGGAACCCCGGCGAACGAATTACCCGATTCGGTTCCCGAAGAAACAAAAAAACGTCGACTGCAAGAAGTCATTGCCCTGCAAACCCAACAGACCGCACAGCAGGGGCAGGATTTTATCGGGAAAAATGTTGAAGTGTTGATCGAAGGCAGGTCCTCCAAACCAGGCTATACCTACAAAGGCAGAAACCCGCAATACTGGAGCGTGAACATCGCGCAACAGCAGGAAAAAGATGAGCTGAAGGCCGGGGATACAGTAAAAATCCAGGTCGAAACCGTTTCAGGCCATTCCCTAAACAGCCACCAGCGTGACGCTGGACCCTCTATTGGCAAGGCTTCTATTGGTCCGACAAAGAGTTAACTCGGCTTCACAACCTACCATCCCTCGTGCCTCGAAGGAATAAACTGGCAATGACTTTTTGTGCCCCTCCGGGGCAGGGAGAGCAACTGGGCAAAGACTTGATTGCGCCGAGACAAACTCCGCTAGCCAAATAAAGCGACGGCACACTGGCCCCACGCCTAGTGGTTAGTGGACGGTCAGGCGGGAATAGACTTCTTCTTCTACCATTGCCAGTTGTGGCAATACCACTTTCAGGGCGACACGTACTTCACGGATGAATTTCAGGTCTGGCGGTCGGTCCCGTTCGGCGAATCGGTGTAAAGCATCGGTGCAAAAATGATCCAGTTCGATAATCTGATTCAACAGGTCTGCGGGCAGGTCTTCGAGCCCGACTTCCTGCTCTTCCAGAAACCGTAATACCCCGACCAGGCTGAACTTGGTATCCACACACTGTTCCCGCAAGCTAGTCAATAAATGGGATTCGCGGGTTTTGAGGTCGGCGCAGATGGTGAACAAAAGTTCGCGCAGATAACCGTAAAACACCTTATGCTGTTTTTTGTCTTCGAACAAATCGCCCTGTCCCCCGAACAACAGAAAAAAGACCGCTTCAAGCTTGTATTTGTCCGAAGCCATGACCGTATAAAGCATGGATTTAAATTCCAACGCATCAAAAGCCAGCTTTAGCTCCTGAAATATTCCGTTCAGCGCTCCCAACTCTCCTTTTACAATGCGATTGGCATCGGCACGGATAAAAGGCCCCGGTTCCGTTTTCCATACCGGCACCATTTGCACGCCGCCCGTCTCACATCCAATAACGGTCCACTCTTTAAGCGACTCTAAAAAGTCGGTGACGCAAAAGACTTTCACATCACGAAATATGTCCGAGTTCATGGAAAAGAGGATGCGCAATAATTGTTTTTCCAGTCCGGCAGAGCAAAATTGTTCGTCCTGACAAAGCGGAACCATCTGACTTGCCAAAGCGATATAGAGCGCCCGCATACGCAAGCGGTCTAACCGATACTGTCGCGAAGAATAAGGGCGAACCTGATAGATTCCTCTTTCGTAGTCAATAAGTTCCATCAACAGGGCATCGCCAGAGCGCGATGAGAAGCTCTTGTAAAGGGATCGCATATCCCAGGCTGTAACCGTCATACTGCTTTTTCCCGGAGCCCATTCATTGATCATGATTTCTTCCGGGAACCGCGCGCAATACTGATAAAAGGGCACAATGTCCTGAATATAATAAGACTTTTTCAGTTTAGGAATTTCATTTCCATCCGGGTCAAGAAACGTCAACTCACTCTCTTTTAAGTCCACCGGCAGGAATGGAATCAGGCGATGTCCGGGAATCAGGATACCTTGTTTCAACTCCCAGGCGCCCAGTTGCACCGAGAGGGAAACATGGCGAATTTTTTCGACCACGGCGCGAAAGGGAACGAAATCGTTGTCACGGATTCCGATCAGTGAAGAATGATTGAGCAAAACTTTCCGCAACCGCTTCATGGCGGAATCCGAAACTTCTTTTTGCCACCGTCCTTCCAGGTTTTTGGCAAAATCATCGGTATTGAATGGGCTCCTCGATTCTTGAATGAGCGTCTCTGCCAGCCGGTTGAGGGATATTCGATTTGTCATGATTGAGGAAGAGGTCAATAAATAGGAAAGGATCGTTGATAAGATACCAACAATAATACTGCACACAGCCTAGCATAATTTTTACGAGGTGTTAAGCCATGGATGCCGAAAAAAATCAGCTGGCTACAGATATATTCCTCCCCTGACAAGGGGAGGTTAGGAGGGGTTTGGCTGTCACCCTGAGCCGGGTCGAAGGGTCTTGGGTAATGTAAATAAATTGATTTTAACTTTCGGGAAAGTTAAACTTCTATTAATCAGCAGCTATTAAGCAAATTTAAGCAGGAGATGTTTTCATCATGGCTCTCAATCTTGAACCTGTTTATCAGGAAATTTTCACCAAGTTTAAAACACGGAAAAAATTCGTGATAAGTTCAGTAGAAAAAAATCTTCTGACCGTTGAACAAGACGAAGAAATCTGCGGACAAAAAGAACCCAAAATTTTCGAATTCAAAAGCCCCAAAGAGTTTGAAGAATTTGTCCGCCTGGAAAACCAGACCGAAAACGATATCGAAAAACAATTGCAAGGCAACAAAATGCCCTACCGCTAACCGGCGAGCCGCCGGGGGCAGATGGGTCGATACTTGTTTGTGCGCGGGCCTACCCTCGTTGCGCTTCTAGAAATGGGTTAAAATTCCCCCCTGAGAAGGGGGGCTAGGGGGGTTGGGGTAATTTACGCTTTGCGAAACCGCTGAAAACCTTTTTAACCACCGATAAACACAGATGGACACAGATAAAAAAATCCTCTTCATACGGGAGGGTTGGGTTTTCAAGCCCCCTCTTTTTAAAGAGGGCTGGGGTGATTGACGGTGTTAACCACCGCCGACCAGATTATGATCGTGTGCGTGAGTTTTTCCCTATTCTTTGTAGTGCCCTCATTTTTCAAGGCCTGCTATCGACGGCGGTCTCAATCGGTCGATGCAACACTCCATCTTTTTATTTAAAGATTATAGTGTTGCATCGACCGATTGAGACCGCCACCAAAACCGGACGTTTACCCCACAATTCAAAGTATATATTTTTTAAACATATCAGCCCTCGTAACTCTAGCCTTGCGACTATTAGTGCCAGCGTACATGTAGCTATAGTAGATACCAAAATCGACATCTTTATTATGTCGGTTATCTAGAACCTTTTCTTCAAATTTAATAAGATTTTTTGCTAATTTCTTTGGAATTTTATCGCTTTTGCAAAGTTCAATCACTAAAGTAAAGAAATTAGATTTTCGAAACCAAATTGATTCTAATTCCAACTTAAGACCATCAATAATTGAAATCGCCTTCACAATCATTGAAGTAGTTTTACGTCTATTTGGGTACTCATCATTAAATTCAGCTACAAACTTTTCAAGCTCACTCTCTCTGTTATAATAGCCGCCATTCTCTATTGTTGACATGACCTGTAGAAAAAAATGGACATCTGCCATTCTGGAAATTTCATTCTCATGAAAAACTTGGAATTTTGCTAAATCGATCTTGAGGGATAATTTTTTAGCTGCCTGAATAAACTTTCCATCATAAATTGCATTATGTATTTCAATATTTTCCAACTTAAACTTAGTCAGGTTGATTCTTCTAAATATCTCCCTTACTAGCCTATCTTCAACTTTGCCTATGTCTCGAACGACAATTTGATATGACAAAAAATCTTCTTTTTGCTCCTCATCAAGTTCCTTAAAACTGGGAACAATTTTCAACTTTCTATCAAATGAATCTTCAATATAATTTCTTATCGTAGTGAGTCTTTGCTGGCCATCGATCACTTTTTGTGTAGTCCGCAACTTTTTTGTATCTGTTTTACCCTGACAGACATATATTTCTGGGAATGGATACCCCTGCAGAATAGTATCTAAAAATTCCTCTTGATGTTCATGTGTCCAAACAAACTTTCTTTGGAATTCAGGCGCTAACTCTAAGCGTTCTATGGTTATTTTCTCATAGATTTCCGCAATAGTGGGGTTTGTAACAGATGGCTTTATCTGATTTGTCATGTTTTTTTCCTCAAAAGTCTTTTCCTAGCATCTTTCATACCACTCAATTGATACTCTTCCAAATATTCATAGTTTTTAAAAACACCTGCGGTTACCTTGTAATTTCCTGCCTCAGAATTTCCATTGGAAATCTTACAAAAAAAATCAAACCAGTCTTTCTTAAATACATTCATCTGAAATGCTAGTGGTAATAGATCTGGCCTAATCCATCCCAAGGCAACATATTCAAGAAAATTATGATACATAGAAAGTTCCTCTTCTGTGAGTAAATATCTTTTTTTCCTCAGCTTCCATTGATATAGACCTATTTTTTTCATTATCACTTCAAATAAGCGAGAAGATATCAAGGTCACATCAATGTCAGAATCGTAATCAAAATCTTTATTTTTGAAAACGCTAAACCCTAGCTGTGCAGAGCCAGTTATACATACTTCATAATAGGGAATATCAAATTTACAGGCAATCCTTTTGCGAAACTCATAAAAATCATCCTCTCTACCAATAAATATAAAGGGGGTCCCATGCAGAACGGTTTTCCGGCAGAAGTCCAGAATTTCTTCATCAGTTTTCTTGCCTTTTAGTTCCTTTTTAAACTGTTCAAGCCCCATACATTTCCCTAATAAATTTTTGGAATCGTGTCTATTCTCAGCATAAAATAAGCGTCCGCTTAGGGTTGTTTGCGGGCTTACGGTCACTGCGAATCAAGAGGCCAAGTTCATTCTTGACTGCCTCAAATTCTAAGTTCTGTTATCGGATTTTAACTGTTTGCTGAAGGTAGTGCAAGCAAGGGATGCAAGTAAAAGGCGATCCTTCGACGGGCTCAGCATGACAGGCAAAGCTCACTGGTTGTAAATCACCCCGGCCCTCTTTGACAAAGAGGGAGCTATTACAATCCCCCTCACCTAGCCTCTCCCTCCAGGGGAGAGGAATTTTTTTGCTTTCGGCGGTCGCCGTGCGTGTGGTGTTCCCTCAATTGCCCTCATGTCCGGAACGGGTACTTTTAAAAGAGGGGTCCATTAGGCAACCCCCCTAGCCCCCCTTCTCAGGGGGGAATTTTTTATCTGTGTTCATCTGCGTCCATCTGTGGTTAAAAAAGGGTTTCAGTGGATAACCCAATCGCCGTTTTCTTTTTGAACTTTTTCTCCGGGTTTGGCGTTGTCGCGGTTGAGGCTGGCGGAGATTTTCTGGATTTTGGGAAAATCCTGTGCGCTAAAATTTTCGTTGGTGGCGATGATTCTTTGCAGAACGATCAAGCGATCTTCATTTTCCTGGGCGATGATGGCTTCGGCAAATTTTTTGAACTTGGCATCGGTTTTAGTGCGTTCGTTGTCGAAAAATTTCAGGGTGCCGTCATTGCCTTCTCCGGCACATAGAGTTTGTTTGAACATTTGAATATCATCGCGGTTGAACTCCTGGCGTTGCAGGGCTCTTAGGGCTTTCAGTTTACCCTTTGGGATTTTGGTGGTGACTTTGAGTTTGCCATTTTCATCCACCGAGCGCACCGAAGCCAGTAAAAGAACTTCGTTGCTCAACTCTTCATAACTGCCCAGTATCTGGTTTTCCAATGCCGTCTTTTGATCGACAATGGTGACGTTGACATCTACCAGTTTCCCGCCACAACCTGCCAGGACAAAAACGGTCATTGTCATCAGATTGCGCAAAACAAGTTGAAAAATTTTCATGGTCTTATTGGAAATTTTTCAGAACGATGGCGGAATTTTTTGATCCGAATGAAATACAATTGCTCACAGCAATATTTATTTTTTTCTCTCTTCCGGTATTGGCAATATAATCCATATCGCATTCCGGGTCCGGATTTTCCATATTGATGGTGGGAGTCAGAAAACCGTTTTTTAAAGACAGGGCCGAAACGGTCAGCCCCAAGGCCCCCGATGCTCCTTGTGGATGCCCCACCATAGATTTTGTCGAGCTGGAAGGAATATTCATCGCCTGACTGTTGAAGGCCTGTTTGACCGCGAGAGTTTCGACTTTATCGTTGAGTATTGTTGAGGTTCCGTGAAAGTTGATATAACCGACCTCATCTTTATTGACCTTTGCGTCACGCAAAGCCAGGTTCATCGCGCGTGCAGATTGTTTTCCATCCGGCATCATCGCTACCCGATGAAAGGCATCGCAGGTGGTGCCATACCCTGAAATTTCAGCGATGATCTCGGCTCCCCGCTTTTTGGCGTGCTCGAGCTCTTCTAAAATAACCATCCAGGAACCTTCTGCCAGGACAAAGCCTTCCCGGTCCCGGTTAAACGGGCGCGACCCGCGTGCTGGCGAGTTGTTAAAGTTTGTCGGGTTGACTTTCATTCTCTCAAACCCCTGCATCATGGCCGGGGTGACACAAGCCTCCACGCCCCCTGATACAAACCAGTCTTCCTGGCCAAAACGGATGGTATTGAAAGCATAACCCAAAGCATCGGTGGAACTGGTGCAACCATTGGAGAGCACATGGCTGCGCCCTTGCAGGCCAAAGTACAGGGAAATTTCGCTCGATAACATGCCGACGAGGGAATTGGAAATGGCGTAAGGACTGATCTTGTTTTTTTGTTTTGAAAAATAAATTTCGAATTGTTTTTCCGAGAAATCGAACCCCGATCCGCCGCTTCCGACTAAAACCCCCAGCCCTTCAAAATCTTCCTCCGAAAAAGTAGAAAGGTCAATTCCGGCATGGGCCAAGGCTTCCTGAGTGGCGGCCACAGCAAGCGGGATCGAGCGCGGCAGTTTTTTTAAATCGGCTGTAGAAAAATAAAGAGAAGGGTCAAACTGGCTCACCTCGCCGGCGATCTGGCATGACAAGGATGCGGGATCGAAGCTGGTTATGCGGTCGATGCCGCTGACCCCGTTGCAGGTGTTTTGCCAAAAAGTTTTTAAGCCGATACCGTTTGGGCTCACTGCACCCAAACCCGTGATCACTACTCTGCGTAACATATATTTTTAACTGGATTACTGTTGATAACGATTTATCAAGTTATGGTAACATACGACTGCCAAACCGGGCAACGATGCCCACTCATCAACGCTTTGCCGACACTGACTCCTTTTGCTCTCCCTGAAACAACAAACCGGCCAGATGATTATATCAGGGTTTGAGGGAACCACCCTCAACGCCCGAACCCAGGCACTGATCGTGGAACAGGGTATCGGCGGTTTGATCCTGTTCGAGCGTAATTATAAAAACCCCGATCAATTACGGCAATTGATCGACGACCTGCAATCGCTGACCGCTGAGAATGCAGAAATCCCGCCGCTTTTTATTTCAGTGGATCAGGAAGGAGGAAGGGTGGCTCGTCTGGGTGAACCGTTCACCCGGTTTCCGCCTATGTCGTGCCTGGGTCAAGCCGATTCGGATGAGATGGCCTACCGCTTCGGATTGGGAATGGGAAAAGAATTGCGGGCGGTAGGAATTAATATGGATTATGCTCCGGTCCTCGATGTCCATTCCAACCCGGAAAACCCTATCATTGGATTGCGCGCCCTGGATACAGACCCGGAAAAAGTGGCCCGTTTGGGAGCCGAATTGATTCGCGGATTTTATGATGCCGGGGTCATTGCGGTAGGGAAACATTTTCCCGGACATGGGGATACATCGCAGGACTCGCATCTGACTTTGCCGCAAGTAGCTCGGACGCTGGAATCACTGGAACAGACCGAATTGCCCCCCTTTGCTCATGCCATCGAGCAGGGTCTTCTGGAGGCCATCATGACGGCGCATGTCGTCTATCCGGCTTGGGATGCCAGGCAACCTGCCACCTTTTCGCCTGCCATTTTAAAGGATGTGCTCAGAGGCTCTTTACAATTTGAAGGCATTATTATTTCTGACGACCTGGAGATGCAGGCCATCGATCAAAAATTAGAATCCATCCCTGAACTGGGAACCCGGGCGGGAGTCGATGTCTTTCTCATTTGCCACGACCTGGAAAAAGTAAATACCCTGCAAGATGCCATGATCCGGGATATTGAAACGGAAAAAATTTCCCATTCTACCATCGAGCAATCCCTCGCTCGAATCTTCAAGGTAAAAGAAAAATTAAAAACTTATGACAGCTCTGGCTTTGAAAATATTCTCAAGGAAAACCAGAGTCTCGCTCAAGAGATGCAAGCGTTTCTGAGAGAATAGAGCGAAAAAAGTCTCGCTCAAGAGATGCAAGCGTTTCTGAGAGAATAGAGCGAAAAAAGTCTCGCTCAAGAGATGCAAGCGTTTCTGAAAGAATAAAGCGAAAAATGGACAA
>CAZEBI010000002.1:8995-43714 GCA_964510355.1 uncultured Nitrospina sp.
AGTCTCGCTCAAGAGATGCAAGCGTTTCTGAAAGAATAAAGCGAAAAATGGACAACGCTCCAAAAACAGAGGATTCTTTTGTCAAACGGTGGGGATGGGTTTCCCTGATCTATATGGCATTGCTGGCCTACTTCTGGTCCTTCTCCAAATATGGTTTGAATATTTGGGACGAAGGGGGGTATGCCAATGGGACCCTAAGAACCCTTAACGGGGAAAGGACTCTTGTAGACTTCAATCCCAATGGCTACCTCCCAGGTCGTTATTGGTATGGAATGCTGTTTTTCAAGCTGTTCGGGGTGGAGATTCAGAGTTTGCGCATCGGTGTTCTTCTCATCACCCCGCCCATGGTCTTAATGATTTATGCTATCGGGCGGAAAATCATGCCCTCCGGGTTTGCTCTACTGGCGGCTTTGTTCATGCTCTCTGCGCCATCCATGTATTACAACCGGTTCTACGCATTTTTTGTCGTTTTGAACCTGTATTTCCTTACGAATGTTGTGGAAAAAAGAACCCTGGCATCTCTCGCGGGTCTGGGCGCAGGCATTTTTTTGAGTGCCTTTTTCAAGTTTGAGGTGACCCTTTTTTCTATCCTGATCAGCCTGACCGTACTCGCACTCAGCGTAAAACACTGGCGGAAGGATTTTCACTTTTCGCCGGGAAAAATGACTTCACCCGTTTACTATCTGGTGGGTGGGGTTTCTGCTGTGACAATCCTGCTTACGATCTATCTGGGGCAAGGCGGTTATTTTGTAAAAGTATTCCGGCTGGTCGTTGATGCGCATGAAGTCTGGGGAAACCCGTTCCCGGAACTTTTTCCCTTTTTCGTACTCCTCGAAGAAGAGGGCATCCATCAGATGTTTGAGAGGGTTTTGTTCTATTGGCCTATTTTTACTTATGGCGTTGTGGCCGGCCTTATTTTTTACCAGAGTATTCTCAAAAAAGAAGCGTTCGATATCACGCAGTTGGTGGTCGTTGCCATTCTGCTTTTTGGAGTTTGCGCTTTTGGCTTGGTAATATGGCGGGCGGGACTCGACAACCTGCTGAGAACCCTGCCCCCGTTCTACCTTTTGTTTTGCTATGTATTGTATCGAGCCAGAAAGAAGGTTCTGTCCTGGCAAAAACGGAAAGATGAAGTTTCGGAGAAAGTTTTGTCCTGGCAAAAACCCGTTGCAGGAAAAATAGCGGGTATCCTCACCCGGCTACCGCTGAATCTGCTCACCGTTTTCCTGCCCTTTTTGTTTTATTTCGAGATGAACACCCACCACGGTTTTTATGCCGGAAGCATTGGTGCCATGAAACTGGAAACCACCCGTCTCTCCCTGAATAAAGTGGATGTTTACACCAACCCTGGAGAGGCCAAATGGATCAAGGAAGTCGTTGATAAAATAAACCGGTACTCGCAAAAAGGCGATGCCATTCTGGCCCTGCCGCTGAACCCTATTTTTTATTTTCTGTCCGACCGGGTCAACCCAACTCCTTATGAGTGGATATTGCCGGGCATGCTTACAGAGGAAAAAGAACGAGAACTGGTGGAATTATTGAAAAACCGCCTGCCCAAAATGGTGATTTATGTGGATATTGCCATCGATGGGAAGGAAGAAAGAAGGCTTTCCCATTATGCCCCGCATCTATACAAGTTTCTGCTGGAACATTATTCTTTTCTGGAAACGATAGGTTTTTTTCAAATTCTTTTGCCCAAAAACTTCGCTCAGCCTATGGACTTCTAAGCCATTTGGCAATGGACAACCCGCCTGACACCCGCAATAACACTCGCCTTGCCACTGGGTCCGTTGTCATTGTATGTAAAAATTTTCAGACAGAAAAAGCACGAAAAAAGATTGACGGCAGGAATGTTTTAAGGGATTATATCAATATAGGCTATTACGAGGTTGGACGGCCTACCTATATTTAGGTATCATATTTCTCTCAAAACGGGTTGGATTCTGAAAGTTAGGGAAACCGGGTTCTTTGGTCTGCCGAAAGAGGTCTTTAGAAAAAAGGCTTTTCCAGTCTCTCCGCGTAGCACAATCTGAAGCTTTATTTTGGCATTTTGGGGCCTTGAAATTACTTGGGGTTGCAATATGCCAGCATCAAGTATAATTAGGTATACCGTAGAATGCAAGAAAAAAAATCAGGAACAGCTAAATTCTTAGGGTCGCGGCTCCGGCAATGGAGAAAAGCTTTGCCGTTGAAATCTTTTGAATTGGCAAAATTGATCAGAATCTCCCAGGGATCTTTATCGGATATCGAGAATAATAAATCCCTGCCCTCGGCGGACACCATCGCAAAACTCTACCAACACACGGACCTTAATATTATTTGGCTGTTGACGGGTAGAGGCCCTATTAAGAAGACACAACACGCTTCGGGTGGTGAAGAGCCCTGCGTCAATGAAGCCATGGAAACTTACGGGGAAGACCCAACATTAAATGAATTGATCCAGAGACTGGTGCGCACCTATTACCGTGGCGACATAGAGAAAAAAGCACATTTGATAGGATTTTTGATCGGCGCTGATCCAGGAGAGTAGTTTTCTTCCAGAACCCAACCTGTTCGAGGACATCCGAAGAATTTATAGCTCGGAATATCTGGTTCTCACAACTCCGACCCCTCATGTACGGCAGGAGCAAGCATTTTCGTAGTATACAGGCTGTGGTACAGGCCTTTGCGATGCATTAAATCGTCGTGTTGCCCCACCTCAACAATGCTTCCCTTATTCAGTACAATAATCTGGTCGGCCTTATGGATCGTGCTCAGGCGATGGGCCACGATAAAAGTCGTACGGTGAACCATTAAGGTTTCCAAAGCTTCCTGGATGAGAAATTCGGATTGGTTATCTAAAGATGATGTCGCCTCATCGAGAACCAGAATTTTTGGATCTTTCAAAATAGCCCGGGCAATAGCTATTCTCTGCCTTTCTCCTCCAGAAAGTTTTGTTCCTTTTTCGCCCACAATCGTGTCGTAACCTTTTTCCATATTCGTGATGAACTCGTGTGCGTTGGCCTTTTTCGCCGCCTCTTCCAGTTCCGCTTTCGTGGCATCGAGTTTTCCATAAAGAATATTTTCTCTTACCGTTCCCCCAAACAGAAGCGTTTCCTGGGGAACCAGAGCAATCTGGCTGAGAAAACTTTTGCGATCCAAAGTGCGAATATCATGATTGTCCAAACGAATGGCCCCGGATATTGGATCGAAAAAACGCAACAGGAGTTTGATGATTGTGGACTTGCCGGCCCCGCTGGGCCCAACCAGAGCAACAGTCTGCCCTGGGAGCACATCAAAACTGACATCATCGACCACCTGCGAGGTGCCCGGATAAGCAAACGAAACATTTTCGAACTGGATACTTCCCGTTATATTTCCAAGCGGCACCGGGTTCTCCGGGTTTTGGATGACTGGCTCGGTCTCTAAAATCTCATAGACCCGGTAAATGGCACCCGAGGCTTCCTGAATCTGGGTATACAGTCTGACAAAAGTTCCGATGGGTCCGGCAATAATCAGAGCGTACAGGAAAAAAGCCGCCAGTTCGCCGGGAGTGGTCGCCCCTTGCATGACCTGATATCCGCCATACCAGATCAACAATGCGGAAACCAGAAAGGTGAGCCCCAGTATAAAGGGACCAAAAAATGCAGATATCTTCAGCTTGTCTATGGCCCTTTCAAAAGCGGTTTCAATTTTTTCCTGAAAACGGTCCCGCTCATAAGGCTCACGGGTGAAGGACTTCACAATCTTGATGGACGACATCACCTCTTCAAGAACCACCACCGCCTGCGCCACTTGATCTTGAAGCTTTTCCGAAAACACTTTCAACCGTCGCCCAAATACCCGGGCAAAAATCATCAGAGGCGGCAAAATAAGCAAAATCAGCCCGGTCAATTTCCAGTTCAAATACAAAATGATCGCCAGAGCACCCAGTAATGTGATGCTTTGGCGCAATAAAGCCACGGGAATACTCACCAGCGCATTCTGGATGACCGAGATATCGTTACTCATGCGCGATAAGATTTCCCCCACACGACGCTCCTGGAAAAAACTCAGGGAAAGCGATTGAATATGGGAAAAAAATTCAAGGCGAAAATCCGTGGTCATCCTGTGACCCACAAAACCAAAAATATAATTATGCGTGACCGCAAACCCAGCCTGCAGGCCAATGATAATGATTAAATCCCATGCCAGCCCGTCCAGCATCTCATGGTCTTTCAATACGATCACGGCGTTGATCATATTGCGGACGATCAAGGGCAATATCAGGTTGATCAACGAGGTCAAAGCCAGACAAAGAAATGCGAAAATAAGGCTTTTGGTATACGGCTTAGCGTATTTCAGGATTTTACGAAATTCTTTCATGGCTATAGCAACATGGGCGGGGAAATATTTTGCCCTTCAAATATTTTTAAGTCCGCCATCATAACCCCTAAAGAGGTTCAGTTCAAACCTTTACGAGGTTTGCGAGTTGCCCAAGGCGGATTTATCAAATAAATAGAAATATTCTTAAAATTTACCTAAAGATTTTTCTAAAGCCGCCGTTAAGAAGAATGCGTGAACTGGGTAAAAAATTCTAAACGCAAGGGGAGAGCATAACAATCGGTTATTTTTCAAGTAGTTAAGAATCTTAGCCTTATTACTAGTTGAGGTAAAGCACCATGGATACCCAAGCCGTTAATCCAGCGGGAAATCCGACAGCACCTAAATCGCGGCCTTCTTCATCACGTTCTCGATCCGAAGCAAGTCCGGCTCCTGATGTCAAGTCGTCAGGAGATACCGTTGACCTGTCCTCTCAAGGACGAGCTTTGGTGCAGACGGATGAAGGCGGGCAAACATCACCCAATAGCGAACAAAAAAAGTTTTCAGTGACCGATGACAACGATGTGGTCGTGCAGGTTGTCGACAAAGAGACCCAGAAGGTGGTCAAATCCATCCCTTCTGAAGAAGAGTTACAACTGAAAAGCGCTATTCGGGATGGAGTCAGCGAAATTATAGAATAGATCTTTTCTTGAATGAAAAGGTTTAAAAAGGTTTTTTTACTTAATTTAAGGAGTCGCACCATGGAAGTTTCAAGCCTGGGAAATTTCGCATCTGCTCAAAAACAAACTACGGAAACAAGTTCTGCTGAAGGAGGCAAAACGGCCCGCTCGGCAACCGTTTCCAGTGCACCCCAAGATGCTGTCACAGAAGAAGCTCAGACCAGCCCCGTCCCTCCCGTCAATCAAACCGCAGAACTGAGCGGCCAAGAGGGCAACACGGTAACTCCTGAATCAGGTGGTGGCACAACCGTTGACGTACTCGCCTAACCAGCGTGACGCTGGACCCAGAGAGCATAGCTTTATTTTGCGAGCAAAGAGTTAGCTCGGCTTGATGAGCTCTTGCCCCCGAAGCAACCTCCCCCTAATCCCCCTTATCAGGGGGAAGAATTATAAAAGTATTGCGCTTTACCCCTTCGGGGCACGAAAGTTGTGGAAGAATATCACGGCGTGTTGCTTGCTCTACGAGCAATGCAGTGCTGGCCCTGCGCCTAGCGGAGGGAATATAGCTATCACTTTTTGAGCCGAAAAAATGGTCGCTAGGTAAGTTGAGCTATTGCTAGTCGCCACCGGCCGCTGGCCGGAGGGATTTCATGAAACGTGCGGTGATTTCTTCGGGGGTGTGGGTCACGCGTCCGGTGTTGTGATCAAAGCTCGGTTCCACCTTGATCAGCAAAAAGCTTGGCCCATCGCAGTTCAGCATTTTTTCAAATGCCGGTTTGATGTCTTCTTTTTTATCCACTCGTAGCACTTCCCGATACCCTGCACTTTTGGCAATTTGCTCAAGAGGAACCGTATTCGAAAGGGTGCGTTGTTTCCCTGTTGACTCATACACTTCATTATCTATCACAACATGCACCAGGTTTTTAGGAGCTTCGGCGGCAATCATGGCCAGCGTGCCCAATGCCATCAACACATTGCCATCGCCATCGAGCACAATCACCTTTTTCTCCGGCTGGCATAAAGCCACACCCAAGCCAATCGAAGATGCCAGCCCCATGGAACCGATCATATAGAAATTCGCTTCCCGGTCTTTTAAAACAAACGATTCGCGGCAAATGAATCCGTTGGCATGCACCACGGGTTCATCCTCTAATACGGGCAATAATTCCTGAAATGCTTCAATGCCTTTCATCAAAACAAACCTTTCTCAATGATGAGCGTATAGGGAAGTTTCTCCTCGTTGATTTTTCGCATGGCGGTTGCGAGAACCGAGTCAAAATTTTCCGCCGTTAAAATCGAATAATCCATTCCTGCAGTTTCAAGGAGCTTTTCGCTGATATCTCCCATAATGATATGTTCGGGAGCATCCTTTCCACCCTGGCCCCGCCAGCTCATAATGACCAAAACGGGAATCCGGTAAATCAGGTTCAGCGAGGTGAACGCGTTGAGACAATAACCCAGCCCCGAGTTCTGCATCAGCAGAACGGGTGGGGAACCGGCAAGATAGGCCCCGGCGCACAGGCCCACTGCGGAATCTTCCCGCACTGAAGGAACATATTTAACGCCCTCGACTTGTTCCAGGTATGAAATCAGACCTGACAACAACGAGCAGGGAACGCCGGTGAAAAATTTAAAGTTTTCCAGAATCAACCGGTCAATGAATGTTTGTGGCGTAAGAGATGACATAATTAATGGTGTTACCAGTTTTGGATATTTCGTTCGCCGCCATATTCGCCTTGCAGCTTATGGATGAGCTTGATGTATTCGACAATGCCTTCTTTGCCAGCAAACTCGACGCCAAGATCTTTGGCCGCCTTACTGCACATTGGCACGCCCTCTTCCCCCATAACCCCTTCAACTTCACCAAAAGAATCGATGGCATCCACAATCAGTTTTCCCAGATCCATATTATGAATATGTCCGTCGATCAGATGGTAGGTTTTGCCCGAGGCCTCGGCATTCCCCATGACCTTCTGTATGGCCTGCACCACGGATTTTACCGAAACATATTTGGTGCTACCTTTAACATCGACGTTGTAATTTGTGGCGAGAAAATCAATGGTTTGAAACCATTCGGATTTGTCAAGCTGGGGCCGCACGCCATAAACAGTCACCGGTCGCAGGATCGTTAAATCAAAGGCCTGGCTTTTATGGTAATAATGGCAAAACCCTTCAATCGAGGATTTGATGGAACCATAAAGGCTGCTGGGCCAAACGGGATGGGTTTCATCGAGCGGGTGTTCCTCGTCTACTGAGGGCAGAATTTGCCCAAACACTGTGCACGAACTCATGAAAATCACCTGCTTGACCTTGGCTTTTTTGGCTTCTTCCAGTAAATCAAAGGAACCGTTGACATTGACCTTGATCAGTTCATCGAAAGATTGAACCGGTCCCGGAAAATGGGCCAGATGCACCAATACCTCTGCATCCTTCACAAGCTTTGCCAGGGACTCTCGGTCTTCGAGGCCGCCAATGATAAAGTCTACATCCTCAAAGGTTTTTAAATGTTCCACCACGCTGCCTTCACGAATCAGGGCGCGGATATTGTGGCCTTGTGAATCTTCTGCAACAATTTGTTTAATAAGATGGGAACCCACCATTCCGGTGATACCGGTGAGCGCTATATTCATTCCTAACCTCCAGACGGAGTACCTGGTTATTTCAAATAGAACTGGCCCACTAACAGGTAATGAGGCCAGTTTGTTAAACTACAGAATTTTTTATTATGGTGACCGGCAAAAACGAAGTCAACCTTTTTCCCGGCATTGCGACCCTCTCGTCAATGAGACTCGGGAAAAATACTCAACTGTCTTCCTGAATAACAGCCTGGGCGGCGGCGAGAATCGCAGTGGGCACACGATAAGGGGAGCAACTGACGTAGTCCAAACCCATTTTATTAAAAAAGGTTATCGATGCAGGGTCTCCGCCATGCTCTCCGCATACTCCTAAATGAAGATGAGGTTTGACCTTTTTGCCTTTTTCAATCGCGATGCCGATCAATTGCCCCACTCCATCCTGATCCACTGTTACAAAGGGGTCGTGGGTCAGCAGACCTTTGTCGATATATTCGTTGAGAAAACTGCCGGCATCATCCCGGCTGAGCCCAAAAGTGGTCTGAGTCAGATCGTTGGTTCCGAAGGAAAAAAAATCTGCCTCCACGGCTATTTCATCCGCCATCAAAGCGGCCCGGGGAAGTTCGATCATGGTGCCGATTTTATATTTCAGATCCACGCCGGTTTTTTGAATCACTTCCTGAGCCACTTCCAGTATGAGTTCACGCACAACCCTGAATTCATTGATATGCGCAACAAGCGGCACCATGATTTCCGGAAAAACCTTAACACCCTTTTTGACCAGCTTGCAGGCCGCTTCTACAATGGCCCGGACCTGCATCTGGTAAATATCCGGAAAAGTAATTCCCAGCCGACAGCCCCGATGTCCAAGCATGGGGTTCACTTCTTTCATGCTTTCGATTTTTTTCCCCAGAGCCCTTGGCGAGACTTTCATCTTTTTTGCCAGGTTTTTAATTTCAGCTGAAGAATTAGGTAGAAACTCATGCAAAGGCGGGTCCAGCAACCGCACCGTGACGGGAAACCCTTCCATCACTTTAAAAATTTCCGTAAAATCTCCACGCTGGATGGGCAGTAGTTTTTTCAAGACCTCATCCCGGATTTTTTTGTCCTCGGCAACAATCATTTTACGCACCAGGGAAATGCGCTCTTCATCAAAAAACATATGTTCTGTCCGGCACAACCCGATTCCTTGCGCTCCAAAGTCCCTCGCCATCAAGGCATCATGCGGGGTATCGGCATTGGCCCGCACTTGCAAAGACCGGACTTCTCCCGCCCAGGTCATCATGCGGGTAAAATTGCTGGTCAATCGCGACTGGATCAAAGGCACGGCTCCTTTAATCACCCGACCGGTGGTTCCATCCAAAGTGATCGCATCCAGTTCCTTGAGTTGCTGGCCCCCCAGCGTACACTTTTTTCGTTTTACGTTAACCTCCAGAGCGTTGACCCCGGAAACACAGGGCTTGCCCATCGCCCTGGCCACCACTGCAGCATGCGAAGTCATGCCTCCTCGGGCAGTCAGAATTCCCTGCGCCACACTCATTCCGTGAATATCTTCGGGCGATGTTTCCATGCGGACAAGAATGACTTTTTCTTTTTTCTCAGCCAGTTCCTGGGCGCGTTCAGGGGTGAATACAATCTTCCCTGCTGCCGCACCCGGGGAGGCGCCCAAGCCTTTTGCCAATAATTTTAATTTCGCCTTGGGGTCAATCATCGGATGAAAGATTTGATCCAACTGGTTTGCCGGAACTCGCATCAAGGCTTCCCGTTTACTGATCAACCCTTCGCTCACCATATCAATCGCCACTCGGATGGCCGAGGCGGCTGTGCGTTTGCCAGACCGGGTCTGCAACAAAAACAGTTTCTGGTTTTCAATGGTGAACTCCAGATCCTGCATGTCCTTGTAATGGTTTTCCAGCTTCTGATAAACTTTTACCAGGTCCTGATACACCTCTGGCATGTCCTGCTCTAATTGTTCTATCGGGTTGGGCGTGCGGATTCCCGCCACAACATCCTCGCCCTGGGCATTGATCATGTATTCCCCATAGAATTTTTTTTCTCCTGTTGCCGGGTTGCGGGTGAACGCAACACCGGTCGCAGAAGTCTCTCCCATATTGCCAAACACCATGGACTGGATCGTGACCGCTGTACCCCATTCGTGCGGGATGCCATTGAGCCTTCTGTATGTTCGCGCCCGTTCGGTGTTCCAGGAATTGAATACGGCCTCAACCGTCATACGCAGTTGCTGCATAGCGTCTTGCGGAAACTCTTTTTGTGTGGTGCGCAGAACCAGGGCCTTGAACTGCTTGATGAGCGCTTTCAATTCCTGCAGATTCAATTCCGTATCAAATTCTATTTTGCGTTTTACTTTTTTCTTGGCGAGGAGCGCTTCGAACCGTTCTCCGGGAATCCCCAGCACAACATTCCCGAACATGGCAATGAAACGGCGATACGAGTCGAAGGCAAACCATTCGTTGTGGGTGTTCTTGGCCAAAGCGCGAACCGTTGTGTCATTCAGCCCCAGATTCAATACGGTATCCATCATGCCGGGCATGGAAACGCGCGCACCCGATCTCACCGCAACAAGAAGAGGGTTTTCTGTATTACCAAATTTTTTTTCCAGAACCTGTTCCAGATATTTCAGGCAGGAGAGAACTTCACTCCATAATTTTGCAGGAAGGGTGTTTTTGTGTTGGAAATAATAAACACAGGCTTCTGTACTTATCGTGAAACCGGGAGGAACTTGTATCCCCAGGGTGACCATCTCGGCAAGGTTGGCGCCTTTTCCCCCCAGGAGGTTTGTCATTCCGGCCTCGCCCTCGGTGTTTTCATCTCCGAAAGCGTAGACATATTTTTTTGTCATAAAAAAACCTGCCCCAACTGACTGAAAGTAAGGGCAAAAATAGTATGAAAATTGAGTAGTGCCAGACTATCTGATGAGGAAAAGGTTTTCAACCTTTTTTCAAAATGATCCGGGAAAAATCGGCAAGTTCTGAAAAAAGGCCGGAAATCTGGTAAAGAAGGTGAAGGCGATTTTTACGCAACGCAACATCTTCCACCATGACCATGACCTCATCGAAAAATCCGTCCACAGCAGGTTTTATTTCTACAATTTTTTCCAGAGCTTTAGAAAATTCCTTGTTTTGAATATGCTGAAACACAGGGCCCTGAACTTTCATATACATCTCGAACAACTTCTTTTCAGCCGGTTCGTTTAATAATCCAGGGTCCACATCGCCCACAGCTTCGTCATTGAGTATGCTGACAACTCGACGAAAAGCAATAGCCAGCGGTTCAAAATAGGGTTGTTTTTTCAAGTCAGAAAAAGCCGCAACCTTTGCCCGGATATCGACAATGGAATCCAGCCCTGTGGACAAGACACAATCAATTGCGTCATGAGGGAACCCCTCTGCATTCAAATGTGTTTTATAGCGCTGGGAAAATAATTCCGTCACATGATTCTTGATGGTTTCAGGGTCGAGTTTGATTTTCGATTCCATCGAGCGCAGACCTTCCTCCACGAGACGGTGCAACGAAACCTGCCAACCCCGATGCAGGAAAATCTGTATGATGCCCAGGGCATTGCGTCTTAAGCCATACGGGTCTGCGGAACCACTGGGGATCAAGCCCACTCCAATGCAACCCAAAATAGTATCGAGCTTGTCGGCAACCGCAATAACGGCCCCCAGCTCACTGGCAGGAGGGTCATCGCCTGCAAAAGCCGGGCGGTAATGTTCCTGGATAGCCAGGGAGACCTCGGTCTCTTCTCCTGAGTGGTCGGCATAATATCCGCCCATGATCCCCTGTAACTCCGGAAACTCATAAACCATCAGGGTTACCAGATCGGCTTTGCATAACCGCGCGGCGCGCAATGCCTGCGGTTTTTTATCCGGGCAGGTGTGAGCCGACAAAACCCCGGCAAGGTCACAAATCCTTTGCATTTTTTCATGCAAGGTTCCCAGTTTTTTCTGGAATACAACTCCTTGCAACGGTTCCACGAAGTCCTCTAAATTTTTCTTTTTATCTTCATCATAGAAAAACCGGGCATCCTCCAGCCGGGCACGCAAAACCCGTTCATTGCCATTTTTGATTTCAGGACCTTCATCGGGCATATTGCTGACTGTAATAAAGTGGGGCAGTAGATTTCCTTTTGTGTCAGAAACGGGAAAATATTTCTGGTGATACTTCATCGTCATCACTAATAATTCCTTGGGCAGTTCCAGAAAACGGGGGTCAAAATCTCCCCGGATAGCAACCGGAAACTCCACCAGGTAATTTATGATATTGAGCAGGTTCGGATCATCCTCCACTCGTCCGCTTGCTTGCTCGGCAAGATTTTGCACCTGCGCAAAAATTTTCTGTTTCCTCGCCTCAGGGTCGACCAGCACAAAATGGTTGGCGCTCTCTTGCAAATACGAAGCCAGGTTTGTCACCTGGAATTTATCGGGTTTTAAGAATCGATGCCCCTGCGATAAATTGCCACATGCAATACCATCAAAATCAAATTTCAACGGCTTGCCATCAAATAATGCGGTGATCCAATGCAGGGGCCGTGCAAAGGAACGGGCTTTGTCTGCCCAGCGCATTTTTTTTGGGAAGGGAATATTGCCAATAAACTGTGGCAAAAATTCGTTCAGATGATCTGGAGTAGGGCGGCCTTTTTTTTCTACCCGGGCGCAGACCACTTCCCCTTTTGGCGTGTTCTCTCGGGTCAAGGCGGAAACATCCAGCCCCTTGCCCCGGGCGAATCCAATCGCCGCCTTAGTCGGTTTTCCTTGATCGTCATAAGCCACAGCGATGCTTGGGCCATGAAAAAGATCTTCGGAATCTTTCTGCAAGGCCTCCACGCCTTTTATCGCTACCACCAATCTTCTGGGGGTGGCAAAAACCTCGGGAGTTTCGGCGGCAATCCGATTACTCGAAAAAAAGGCAGTCAGTTCCGCACGCATATATTCAAGTGCAGGTTGAACATATCCTGAAGGAATTTCCTCGGAACCGATTTCTAAAAAAAATTCGGGCATATCGCTCAGTTTAAAAGGGGGACAACCCCTATCAGCAAAACAAGTATTATCGAACAAAAACCAACAAAGTCAACCACCGGTAACAGGAATCCCCGGCGAGCCGCCGTGATACTCTTCCCCGGCGTCACCTGGCACCGAGTGACCACCGATAATACCGCCGAATAAATAGAGATCCCATGAAACTCTTATTCATAGCATATGTTGAAAAACTTTCAGGGTTATGCAATGTTAAGCCTACCGGACTCAATATCTATGCCTCACACCTAATACGGTTGCTTCATGACCCTGATCATTTCCATCATTGCGGTTGTCCTGCTGGTTGCGCTAGGCTCAAAAATATTCCTGAAAGGCTCGGCCAGAGCAAAGCCTTCCGGCTCGGATGCGATGTCCTCCGACCCGGGCAAGGGCAAGAATAAGGAAACCGCGCCTGCCGTTAAAAAGGATATGAAAGTGTTTTCCGGCGTAGAGGCCAAGGGGGCAAACCTGTTTCGCCTCCCACCCGAACCCAGGTTGTTCACCGGCCGAAAAGAGACGCTGAAACAAATCATCGCTCAAACCACAACACGCCCAATCATAATAGGGATCAGCGGGTTTTCGGGAGTCGGGAAAACCTGCCTGATCATTCCCTTGAGTAAAATGTTTGCTCCGCAGTTTCCCGGCGAATGTTTGTTTGTGGACATGCAGGGGGATCACCCGAATCCGCCTTCTGCCGAGGATATCATGCGGCGGATCATTTTAAAATTCCATCCTACCCAGCCGCTGCCCGCCGATGAAAAAAAGCTGGCTACGCTGTACCGGGTCGCTTTAAAAAAGCACAAAGGCATTTTGATTCTGGATAATGCCTCAGACAACAAACAGGTCAAGCCCCTGATCCCCCCTGTCTTCTGGTTGTTGATTGTGACCTCCACAAAACCCGTTGTAATACCAAAAATAGTGTCCCTCAGGCTGGACCCCATGGAAATTTTGGAAGCCCATACTTTATTGACCCGGTGGGCTCCTGATATCAGCCCGGCACTCAAAGAAATTTCCCTCATCTGCCAGGGCATTCCTCTGGCTCTGGAAATTATTGGAAAACTTTTTTCTATCAACGCCACCATGGCCCCTGATTATTTCGCCAAAAAACTTACGGAAGTGAGGAAAGGTTTCGGCGGGGAAGAAGATGCAAGAGGCAATTTGATTGACGGGCTCCGGGCTGCGCTGAGCCTCAGCTACAAAATGTTGCCGGATAAAACCGCCCTGGTTCTCAGAAAACTTTATGTTTTTCCGGAATCCTTCACGGCAGATGCGGTGATATTTATTTGTGAAGACCCGAAAGGCCTTTCACTGACCGGCCTGGAAAAATTTGGTCTGGTTCAGCATAACGCCAACACCAACCGGTTTTCCCTGCACCATCAGGTCAGAAAATTCATCAAACCTTTGCTGAAAGCCGGTGAGCGTGGCGTAACAGAAAAGCGTCTTGCCACCGAATACATGAATGTGCTGGAAACCGCTCATTTCCACTTAGAAAAGGGTGGCAAAGATGCCATCAAAGGGTTGCGGTTGTTTGATCTGGAGCTGGCAAATATCCAGGCGGGTATGGAATGGAGCCGTAAACATTGCGCCAAAGATAAGGATGCTGCGGGACTTTGCAATGCTTACACCGAAAACGGTGCCGCTATAATTGGCCAGCGTTTATCCCCTTCAGAATGTGTTCAGTGGTTTGAGGCGGCCCTTTCCGCCGCCAGCCAACTGGAAGATAAAGAGGCCGAGCGCAAACATCTCTTGAACCTCGGGCAACAGTATGTCCTGTTAAACCGACTGCAAGAGGCGACCGATACCTTGCAACGCGCGTTCTCATCTTGCAAAAAAGAAGGGGATACTGAAGGGCAAAAAATCGCCCTCCAGCAGTTGGGCAAGATCTCCATGGTCAATAATGATTATCCACTCGCCACCAAGTATATGGAGGAAAACCTTGAACTGGCAAGAAGCAGTGGGGACGAAGAAGAAGAGTTTAAACTTTTGGCGCAATTGACAAAACTCTGTATGCAAAATCAGGAATATAACAAGGCGGTTCATATCGGCGAGCAGGCCATGGAGCTGGCCGCGCAAAACGCAGATGCGGCTCTGGAGATCGCTCTATTGCGTGACCTGGGTAAAGGGTATCTGCAAACGGGTGAAGCAGAAAAAGCTCTGAAAAAATTTGAAGAGGGTCTGGAACTTTCTCAAAAAACCACTAATTCTCCGCTTCAGGGCGAACTGTTCCTGCAGGTGGGTGAAGCGATTTTCAAAACCGGCGATATCCCTGCCGCCCTGAAGTCTCTGAAAAAAGGACTGGAAGCTGTGCGCAAAAGCAAAGACCTGTTCGCTAAAGAATCTTTATTGACCCGGTTGGCCGAAATCCATCTGCAAAGCCAGGGCGAAGAACAAGCTACGAATTATTTTGAAGAAGCCTTGCGGTTATCTCAAAAAACCAAAGATCGCCGGATGGAAGCAAGGGTGTCGTGGAGGTGGAGTCAGGCGTTATGGGAAAGCGGCAATCTGGATGAAGCGATCGGGCGGGGACAGAAAGCTCTGAAAATTTATGAAGACCTCAAAAGCCCCGAAGCCAATGAAATTCGCGGTCAAATTGAAAAATGGTCGGTCAAAGACTAAATCCGGCGAGCCGCCGGGGGCGGATAGCAAGTGCTTGTTAAGCCGAGAATGCGGTTGCCTACGGTAAAAAGCTATTGCTAGTTGGCTGCACGCCGAGTGCCGCTAACTTCGTGGTGAGGGTTGTGAATCGTTTTTCAGCAAGGGGAACCCCATCGCTTCTCTTTGTTGCACATAGCCTTCAGCGCATAATCTGGACAGGTTTCTCACCCGACCAATGAACCCGGTGCGCTCGGTAACACTTATTGCCCCTCTGGCATCCAACTGGTTGAAGGCATGCGAACATTTTAAAGCATAGTCGTATGCAGGCAGAACCAATTCCTGCTCTAACAGACTTTTCGCTTCCGCTTCATACATATCAAACCACTGGAACAATCGTTCCTTATCCGATGCTTCGAAATTATAGCGTGAGAACTGCTTTTCCGTTTCCAGATGGACATCGCCGTATAAAATAGTTTCATTCCATTTGAGGTCATACACGTTGTCCACATTCTGCAAGTACATGGCAATGCGTTCGAGTCCATACGTCAATTCGGCAGTGACCGGGTGCAAGTCTATACCGCCGACCTGCTGGAAATAAGTAAACTGGGTGATCTCCATGCCATCGAGCCACACTTCCCAGCCCAGGCCCCAGGCTCCGAGAGTGGGCGACTCCCAATCGTCTTCCACAAAACGGATATCATGCTTTAGAGGGTCCACTCCCAATGCAGTCAGGCTATCGAGATAAAGATCCTGCACGTTTTCAGGCGATGGTTTTAAAATGACCTGGAACTGATAATAATGTTGCAACCGGTTGGGGTTTTTCCCGTACCTGCCATCGGCTGGCCGACGTGAAGGCTCGACATAAGCGGCACTATAAGGTTCCGGACCCAATACACGAAAAAACGTACAGGGATTAAACGTGCCCGCGCCCACTTCAATGTCATAGGGCTGATGCAGGGCACAGCCTTTGCCTGACCAGAAGTTTTGCAGACTGAGAATGATATCCTGAAAATTCATAGCCTCTGGGTGTATCAAAGTTTGGCGTATAAAGTCAACCCCCACTAGCAGGTTGCTGAAAAACTTTGGGTGTAAAGAGTAACCCCCTCAATCCCCCTTGTCAGGGGGAGGCACAGTTCCCCCTGACAAGGGGGATTGAGGGGGGTTAAACAATTTAACAAAGCCCGGCATGAAGGCTGAGGACAAATACCAAATAGTTTTTCAGCAACCTGCTAGTTGTGGAGGCATATAGCAGAGGCTTGTCAAGCCGAGAAAAATCGTTGCCCAGAGTTATTGCCGTTTGCCACCAGCGGTTACGCTGAAAACCTGATAAAATTCATGCGTCAACCGCGAACAGGAGATGATCATTGCATACCATATACAAAGCACTTTCCCCCGAAGAGGTCGACCGCATTATCACATATTGCAGAGACCACACGGTCCACAATGGCGGCTTATTTGAGGTTTATCCCGGTCCGGACAACTCGATAACAGTGATCGTCAACTCCGAAGATGAACCGTTGGACAAGTTTCGGCCTTTAGGAGCGTTTTACTGCAATCACCTCGGCCCCGGCATCATCTCACTGGAAGAAGAAGAGCCCGAGCATGAAGGCATGCCCTCCACCAAACACCATATCAAAGCCATCAAACAAATCATCGACGATCTTGAGCACGCCACTGAACTCGATGGGCTTGAGTAAAAAGCAAATCCCCCCAACCCCCTTCGTGGAAGGGGGAGTTTTAATGGACCCCTCTTTTACAAAGAGGGACTGGGGTGATTTAAAAACTACTCGTGCAATATCCGGGCTCGCCGGTTATTTGCCGGGCCCAGCGTCACGCTGGTTATTCGCCGATTCGTAGGTGGACGTTTTCGCCCCGGTAGGCAAATACCACACGATTTGATTCGATATGCATGAGGGTTGCCGATTGCACCGTATCGCCAACACGGACCTTGCGGTTAGTGCTTTCTGATGTGGCAACAAAAATATGGTTGGAAGCACTTTTCGGAGAAAAAAAGATGATGCCCTTTATTTTCAATTGGGGGATAGAAGTTCCTCTTGAAATCGTCTCCACAGGATAGGCGAAAGGCTCCGGTTGTTCCGCTGCGAATTTAGCGGTTTGAATCAAATCGCGAATTTCTCGGATTTCCTGCGCTTCGGGTTGCATCGCAAACGGCGCAGAAATTTTCGCTGCGGATGGTGAGAGCGTTTTTATAACTGCGGGTTGGAAAAAATTTTCGTCGCTTATTTCTTCGTAACTGGGGCTATATTCCGCAATATGGGACAAGGGAATACCCGCCGTTACCCGGGACTGTTTTTTGTCTGGACTTGGCGGTTTTTGCGTCGGGATTGCCTGAGGAAAATAAGCCACTTCATTTTTGGCGGGGGACTTGAAGGCTAAACCGATCAGGACTCCGGTCAGGATCAATCCCAACGCCATAAACTTTTTATGGGAAGTTTGCAGTACCACCGCTGACCGTTTTTTATCTTCCTGCAGGACGAGTTCTTTGAGATCCAGGTTCTTTGCCAGCAACCTTTTATCTTCTTCCAGTTTTTTGAGCGTTTCTAATATTGTGCTCATTCTGTCGTGCTCTCAATGAATAAGAAGAAGGGTTGTTAACGTGAAACCAGTTTGGGAGTGGCATAAATCTGCAACAGGTTATATAAAAGCAATTTGCTGTCGGTATTAAAAATCCCGTCATCCTTAATGCTGTTGTTACGCTGAAGCTTCATCATGGCCTGGACGGTTTTCGGGCCATATAATGGGGCTTCGCGTCCCTGGAAATAACCCAGGAGCCTGAGATTTTTTTGCAACCACACTGCCTCTTTACCTCTGTATCCTATGCCAAGAGATTCCGGCAAATTTTCAAAATCTTTCCAGAGGATAATGGCTTTGCGTGTCCAAAGAGAATCAATGATGGAAAGCGGCATTTCAATTTTGTCCACCGAACCAAACACTGCGGTATCACCCTGGATCGAAATCAGCGCCAGGTATTTGGTCCCCTGGGCATTGGGCAGGGCAATTTCGAGAAACGCAGGGTAGTTCAATTTTTTCAGCCGCGCCAGTGTGCCGTTCACTTCAAACGAGGACAGCTGGTTGTCCTCTTCGATAATTTCCAGGTCTGCCTCGGTCAAACCGTTTTCCGGGTTCAGGTTCCAGGTTTTCAGAATCCATTTTGCCGCTTCCAGTTTGCTTTCAACCAAGGTCAAACTGGAAAGATAGGTCACCAGTTTTTCCGAATCAAGAATACTCAACGGCCCGTTGCTGGGAATCCTCCTTTGCCCAGTGGACAATGCGTCATTCACCGGTTTTGGAGAAACCGGAACGGACTGAATCACCATCGCCAAAGGAGCGCGGGGCACCAGTTCTCCTGGAGTGTACAGGTCCATTGGGTTTTCCTGGATCAATGCGGGGATGTCTTTTCCGCCGGGAGCATTTTTATTATAATCAGGCAGAGCGAAAAAATTGATGGCAAAAAACAGCAGGCCTGCGGCCAGCCCGGCAGGGAGCACCAGCTTCCAGAATTTGTCCGCCCAGGATTCAAGAGGGGCCAGATTACCAATATCACTCACTGCGAGTTTAACGATCTTGGGTGTGATTTTTTTTGTGCTTTGAGTAAAAGCGATGAGCAAAGTGCGATCCGATACCACATTGATCATGCGGGGAATGCCGCGAGAGTAGCGGTAAACCGTCTCCACCGCCTGCCGGGAAAAGCGCACCTTCCCTTTACCCAGAGCGACATTCAACCTGTGCTGGATATAACCCCGGGTTTCTTCCAGGTTCAGCGGTAATAATTCCCATTGAATGGTGATGCGCTGGCGCAATTGACGCAACCCATCTTTGGCCAGAACCTTGTCGAGTTCGGGCTGACCGATCAAAACAATCTGAATCAGTTTTTCGGTATCTGTTTCAAGGTTGGAAAGCAGACGCAGTTGTTCGAGTACTTTGGGTTCAAGGTCTTGCGCTTCATCAATGATGACGACCACCCGATGCCCTTTGGCTCTTTCTTCGAGCAGGAAGTGGTTGAGAACATCAACCAGTTTCTTTCTGCTTTTGCTTTTTCCCGGAAGCCCCAATTCCGTATTGATCGTTTGCAATAATTCTAATGCGTTGATGCAGGGGTTAAAAATATAAGCGATATTAAAATCGGCTCGAAGCTCCCGCAGAAAACTTCGACAGATCATTGTTTTACCCGTACCCACCTCACCAATGATTTTTAAAAACCCATTATTCTCCTGCAATCCATAAACCAGATGTGCCAGCACTTCTTTGTGTTTGGCACTCAGGTACAGGTATTTCGGGTCCGGGGTCAGGTCGAAAGGTTTTTCTGAGAATCCAAAAAAATCCTGATAAACATTCTGGTGTCTGGTTTTTTCGCCGTCCTTTTTTATCCCGAGAAATCGAAGTGGTCCAGGCTTGCGGGCTTTTTTCTGATCTGCAGGCACATGACCTTTTTTAACTTTGATGACCGCATCATAGGCTTCGCGTTTTTGTTTATGAGAAAGCGTGTCATAGGCTTCCTGCGCAACCTCAATGCGTTCCTTAAGGGTGGGCTGGTCGATGGACGCGGGTTGTTTCTCCGAAGAATCAAACCTGCTGATCAGTTTTTGATAAGCCTGGTCGATTTCTTTCTGGGTCACCCCAGGTTGAACACCTAGCAACTGATAATAATCCGGTATTTGAACTTCACTGATCATAGTGTTTTATCCCATCGGGTTGATAACCAATTTTGCTCTTACTTAAAATAAGACCAAAAAAAACCAGACCACAATAACCTATTGATATTTAATGCTTAATTGATTTTGTGAAAAATATAGAGAAAAAACAATAAACGTAATAAAAACAATAGATTAAATAATGGTCTGAAAATACAGCATGGTTCATGGGCTAAATATGAACCAATAACACCTTAATATACAAATAGTTGCGGAAAATGTAAACAAAAAATCTGCGGGGATTGAAGGAGGGCTGAAATTCTTCTTGTGTTAGCACTAAAAATAGTCAAGTTTGCGGCGGAAAAGTATGAAAAAATCAACCCCGGAGTATTAAAATGAAGCAAACAAAATCTTATTATGTGATCTTGCGTGAGATCCATTCGGATGGGTTTGTTGCGGGCAATGCAGTTTTGCCCCCACGCCTAGCAGGTTGCTGAAAAACTATTAAAAGCAACCTCCTTTGAAATCCCCCTTGTCAGGGAGTGCTTTGCATAAGTCGTAAAAAACTAAACATACATTCCCCTCCCTTCATAGGGAGGGGTTAGGGGAGGGTTGGATGGTGAATTTAAGCAAAAAAATCCACACCCCTCCAGGCCTCCCCTCATGAGAGGGGAGGATCAATGAAAAATCTCGGGTTACGCAAAGGTCTTCTTGTCAGGGGGAGGCACAGTTCCCTCCTGATAAGGGGGGGGGTAAACCATTGGGCAAAACCCGACATGAGGGTAACGAGTATTAAATAGTTTTTCAGCAATCTGCTAGTGGGTCATACATCGTCAAGCGGGACGTTGGCTTTTCTTAAAAAAACTTCGAGCAGTTGTTTCTGGTAAAGCACCACGGCGATATCTATCATGCCATCGCGGTTGAAATCTGCGCCGGCGATGGAACGGGGCTGAGACCCCACAACATAATTAAAATGCGGATAAATAAACGATCCGTCGCCCCTTCCCGGAATCACGGATATCGTCCCTCCCCTGCGGTTGCACACAATGACATCTGGAACTTTGTCGCCGGTAAAATCCCCCACAAGTATATTATGCGGCCCTTTTTCTCCGGCAAAATCATCGAGCTTGGAGAACGCACCTTTTCCATCGCCCATATAAATGCTGAGGCTGTCCCTCATTGGACTTGACGAGATCAGGTCCATCTTTCCATCCAGGTTCATGTCGTGGTTAATAATGAAAGAGGATTGGTGACCGCCGTTAATTTTTTTCGGCGGCAGAAAAGTTCCATCGCCATTGCCAAAAAACAGTTTAATATGTCTCACCTTGACTGCGTTGAGCGCCATGGCGATATCCTGATTGCCATCGCTGTTGTAATCCGCAATGGCTATGTATGCGGGAGTGGGGCCTGCCTGATAGGTTTCTGCGAGTTTAAAAGTGCCGTCTCCCATTCCGAGAAGAATGATCAGCTTATTGAAGCGCAGGGTCACTGCAAGGTCGATATTTTCATCGTTATTGAAATCACCCGATGCAATCGCGATGGGAAGCCGCCCCACCTTCACTTCGGTCTTGAGCCGGAACAGCCCATCTTTCTGCCCGAGAATGATGGAAACATTGCCATCGCCATAATTGCATAGAGCGATATCGGGAATGCCATCGCCATCGAAGTCCGCCACATCCAGGGCAAAAGGTTCGCGACCGGTTTCAATAGTTTGCGGGGTTTTGAATGTGCCATCCCCGACACCCTCCAGAAAAGTCAGGGAATTGCCCGCAGAATTGACCACCAGAATATCGGGAAACTCATCATTGTTCATGTCCCTGGCCAATACCACTTCCGGTTTTTTCCCGACCGTATAGACAACCGGCAGGGCAAACAAATCCGGCGGGGCCTGGCTTTCCCCACAACCGGATGACAAAAGAGCCCCCAATAAAAAAACCGGAATTTTTATTTTCAAGCAGACCAATTTTATCACCATAATTTTCCTATTCTGAAATCTGCCACTGGCTGTGGGGGCAACTGGCACGTTATGCTTTTCCTTAGCCTTTGTGCCCCGAAGGGGTAAAAAATTATCTCGGTTCAATCACGCTTTTGCCCGTTGCCAGCGGAAGCTCTCCGCAAAACGATTTTTCGTTTATACAGGATGCCTCGAAACTTGTAAACGAATTTGAAAAAATGATATAATTTTCAATAGTTTATAGCCTGCTCTCGTCTTCATAAAATGCCCTTCTATCATTACTCCAAAGCTTTTTTTTGCATCATCTTATTTCTTGCAGGATGCCAAGGCTTCCAATTTGACCCTTGGCCCGATACCGGGGAGGGCGTGTACCACACGGTGCAAAAGGGTCAAACCCTGTACCGCATTGCCAAAGCCTATGAACTGAATGTAGAAGTTCTGCGTCGCGCCAACCATATCGGAGACCCCACAAAACTCAGGGAGGGAACCCGGTTGTGGATACCGGGAGCCCGCCGGGTTTTGCAGATACCATCACATACCGCAAAAAAGAAAACATCGCCGACTGTCAAACCCCGTAAAGGTTTTTTCATCTGGCCCACCAAGGGGACACTGACCTCCCGATTCGGCATGCGCAACGGGCGCAAACATGAAGGCATCGATATTGCCGCTCCCAAGGGAACTCCTATTCATTCCGCCGCAGATGGCAATGTAGTGTTCAGTGGATGGGGCCCCACCGGCTATGGAAAAATGGTCATCATAAAACACAAGCATCATCTGACTACTCTTTACGCACACAACTCAAAACTTCTTGTCAAAAAAGGCAGTCGAGTCAAACAAGGGCAGAAAATCTCTCTGATGGGAAGCACTGGCCGGTCTACCGGACCCCATCTCCATTTTGAAGTGCGCAACGATACGCATCCCAAAGATCCTATAAAATATCTATCCATTAAAAGATAAAGTTTTCTTTTTCCTCTAATCTTTGATAAAAAAACAATATTGCAACGCCAATGCGAATTTCGAGAAAGGTGAAACTATGGAATCGGTGAAACAAATTATTCGTGATGTTCGGGATTTTCCCAAAGAGGGAATCATCTTTAAGGATATCACTCCGCTTCTGGGCGACCCTGTAGCATTCCAGAAAACGATCAACGCCCTGAAGGATCGTTACGCAGACAAGCCGGTGGATGCCGTGGTAGGCGTGGAAGCGCGCGGGTTTATCTTTGCCTCTGCCCTGGCTTATGCGTTGGGTGCCGGAGTTGTCATGGTTCGAAAACCGGGCAAACTGCCCTACAAAACTTTCCAGGAAACCTACTCCCTGGAATACGGGTCCGACACCGTAGAAATTCATCAGGATGCTTTGCGCTCAGGGCAGAATATCGTCGTCATTGATGATGTGCTGGCTACAGGAGGAACCCTGTCAGCCACCCTTGATTTGATCCGAAAAAATTTCGAAAATATAAATATTCTGGAAGCCACTTTCCTGATCGAACTGGATTTTCTCAAAGGCCGGGAAAAACTCAAAGACGTCCCCATCCACTCAATGATCCACTACTAGCGGCGAGCCGCCGCAGGCAAGTTGTAGCAACTCATCAAGCCGAGCTAATCCGTCGCTAGCTCGAAAATGCTATTGCCAGTAGGCCCCACGCCTAGTGGAGTGGACGGAAGGGGATTTCTTTTGCCAGGGCTTGGGTGAGTTTGCGGACATCTTCAATGTAATCGGGAGATATCATCAGTTCGATGATTCCACGGCTGGCGTCTAGCGTGCGCACGACCGCCAGTTCTTCGTACCCCTCAAAAATGCTAACGATGTAGGCGATATCTTTTTTGTCGACTTCAATTTGCCATTGAATGGAATCGGTATGCATTGCTATCACTTTTTTTCTGTGGGATGTTGCGTTGTTTGTTGCCGGGTGGACTTTTCTATGAGAAGCATGATCAGGCTGATTGCAGAAGGCGTGACTCCCGAAATACGCCCTGCCTGCCCCAACGTGACCGGGCGAATTTCTTCAAGTTTCTGCACCACTTCGTGGGAGAGCCCGGAAACCCCCTGATACTGAAATGTGTCGGGTATGCAATAGTTTTCCAGTTTTTTCTGTCGGGCTATCATCTGGTTCTGCCGGGCGATGAAACCTTCATACTTTATGCGGATCTCTACCTGCTCGCCAACCAACTGCTCAATCTGACCCCCATCAAAAGCGCGAAGCAGACCGTCATGCGACACCTCAGGCCGACGTAGCAGACCGCCCAGGGTGGTGGGGTTTCTCAATTCATGAATCCCCAAACCAGACAATCGAGCCAGGGTTTCCGGGTTGGGCACCACTGCCGTTTTTTCCAGCCTTTTTATCTCTTCGTCCACCGCGCGGTATTTTTTCATGCACTTTTCAAGCAATGCCTGATCGACCAGGCCCAGTTCATGACCTTTTTGCATCAGCCGTTCATCAGCGTTGTCCTGCCTTAAAATCAGCCGATACTCCGCCCGTGAGGTGAACATGCGGTAGGGTTCCTGTGTTCCTTTAGTTACCAGGTCATCAATGAGTACACCGATATAACTATCCATGCGGGTGAGCAAAAATGGTTTTCGTTTTTGCGCTTTGAGGGCGGCGTTGATCCCTGCCATGAGTCCTTGACCCGCTGCTTCTTCATAACCGGATGTGCCATTGATTTGTCCGGCGTGAAATAATCCGCTCACCCGTTTGGTCTCTAAAGCTGCGGTAAGTTGTGTAGGCGGAACAAAGTCGTATTCCACAGCGTAGCCGGGTAAAACAATCTCGGCCTGTTCCAAGCCCGGAATTGTGCGCACAAACTGCAATTGCACCTCTTCGGCAAGGCTGGTGGAAATGCCGTTCGGATAAATCCAGTCTGTGTCGAGGCCTTCGGGTTCCAGAAAAATATTATGTGAATTTTTATCGGGAAACTTCACCACTTTATCTTCAATCGAAGGACAGTAACGCGGACCGACTCCATCTATCACGCCACTGTATAACGGTGATAAATGTAAATTGCCACGGATAACCTGTGCCGTTCGCTCATTGGTGGCAGTGAGATAACAAGGCACTTGTGCCCGGTCAATGATGGAGGTCGAAAACGAAAAGGGGCGCGGCACGGCATCGCCGGGCTGAACGATACATTGGCTAAAATCGATACTGCCCCGTTTTAACCGGGGTGGGGTTCCTGTTTTCAAGCGGCCCAGCTCAAACCCGGCAGACAAAAACGATTGCGACAGTTTGGTAGACGGTTTTTCTCCCACGCGTCCGGCCGGTCTGCTATTTAATCCAAGATGAATGAGACCATTTAAAAAAGTTCCCGTTGTGATGACGACAGATAGGGCCTGAAGTTCAGTGCCCTGCGCTGTGCGCACGCCTTTGATAACGGAATTCTCAATGATCAGTTCATCGACTTCCTCAAAAAGCAGATCGAGATTTTTGGTGTTTTCCAGAACCCGGCGCATGGCATTTTTGTAACGGTCTTTGTCGGCCTGAGCCCGAAAACCGTGTACCGCCGGGCCCTTGGACATATTCAATACCCGAAACTGGATTCCCGTCGCATCGATGATTTTAGCCATCTCACCGCCGAGCGCATCTATTTCGCGCACAATATGACCCTTGCCCACTCCGCCAATAGCAGGGTTACACGGCATCAGGGCAATTTTGTCTGCCTCCAGAGTGATCATCACCGTGGAGCACCCCATACGCGCCGAGGCCAGGGCCGCTTCGCAACCGGCATGCCCGCCGCCAATAACAATTACGTCAACCTTTTTCATCATAATGAACGACCCCGCCGCAAGCGAACAGGATATCCTATGTGAAGTGTTATTTTAAAAGCCGCGGCAAGCCACGGGGAATAAAACCCACTTGTGGGATTTAAACCAGACTAATAAGTGAGGTTACTATTTTACAACAATTCAGGGTGAAAATAGAAGTTTGAGTTTGAGCCGCAGGGAATCGTCCGGAGTGGCTGAGCCTGTCAAGTGTCGGAATGCGGACCGAACCAGCCCGGCTAAAAATATTGTTTTGTATAAGATTCGTAAAATGACATTCCAACCCCAGGAATAATATTTGGAATAAAAATAAAGGTTACTTTTATAAGCTTCCAGAATGACTTTTTCCCGATGCTCCGGCTGGTGCGTACTTTTTCCATGCAAATGCCGAATCGATGTTTCCGGAAAAAAACAAATTTTCTTTCCGTCCTGCCTGGCTCGGCGGCAAAAGTCATCTTCTTCGTTATATAAAAAATAGTTTTCATCCAGCAAGCCGATTTCCTCGAACAATTCCCGGCGAACCACAAAACAGCAACCCGATATCACCAGGGCCTGCTTGGCTTGCATGTCTCCCATCCTTTGCAATTCATTTTCTGGATTATAGAGGTTCAAAATTTTCCAGGCTGCATCCTGAGGGGTGTCTTCCCAAAGCCGGGTTGGGCTCTGTTGCCCTGACTCATCGATGATGCCGGGACCAAGAATGGAAAATTCCGCATGTTCCTGCAAATAGCTGAAAATTTTTTGAAAGCTGTTTTCGATCAAACAGGTGTCCGGGTTCAGCAGGGCAACCCAACTGCCTGTGGATTCACGGATACCCTGATTATTTGCGGCAGAAAAACCTCTGTTTTCGTCATTGCGTATCAGGCGAACATCGGGAAAGCGTTGCGCAACTGCAGCAGGAGACTCATCGCTGGAAGCATTGTCCACCACGATGATTTCATAAGAGATACCGCTCGTTTTTGTATAAACAGATTCCAGGCAATGTAAAAGAATGTCGCGCGTGTTGAAGCTGACAATGACGATGGAAAGATCTTGCACTGTGGGTTTTTCAAACTGGAAGGCGGTCATTTAATTTCATCCAGAACGGACTGGTAGATTTGAGTCATTTCCCGTGCCGCCTGGTCCCAGGAAAAACGCTGGCGCACCGTTTCTTGTCCGGCATCTGCCAGGGTCTGGGCCCGATCCGGGTTTTCCAGTTTTTCCAGGATAGCACGGTAAAGTGCCGGGATATTGCCTGGAGACACCAGGGTCCCTGTTACGCCATCCTCAATAAATTCCGGTAGCGCCCCCACGCGGGTTGCAATGATGGGCAATCCCGTCGCCATCGCTTCCGCCATGGACAAGCCGAAACTCTCGATGCGGGAGGGGAAAACTCCTACTGCGCATTTAGCGGTGAATTGTTGAATGGCATCGACTTCCATCCAGCCATGAAAATTCACCCGATCCAGCACTCCCAGATCCTCCGCCTGTTTGCGGTAGGATTCGGTCATATTGCCCTCCCCAATCAAGTGAAGCCGGACTTGGGGAATCCTGCCTGCAACTTCTTTGAGCGTCCGCAGAAGTTCGGAAATTCCTTTTTGCTCTTCCATCCGCCCCCACAACACCAAATCTTTAGAGCCCTGCGCCTGCCTTTTTACCTCGAACCAAGTGGGGTCTATGCCGGGAGAAACCACCATCACTTTTTTGCCCTTTTTATTTCTCAAGCCTTTAAGAACCAGGTTTTTTGAAAACTCGCTGAAGGCGATGATTCTCGAAGCGTTGAAAGCTGAGGAACGCAATAAATAATTATTGAGGTTTTTTAAAAAATACAAGGGATGCAACATCCCGCGAATTATTCCGGTTTCCGGGATCGTATTAGCGTGGCTGGTGAACAGGTAACCGGCCTTAGAATTTTTAGCAATATCGCTGACAAAAAATGCCTCTTCGGCGTTGCCATGCAGAATATCAAAGCGCTCCCATTTCATCAGGCGTTTCAAGGCACGGGCGAAAGAAAAAATATCCAGGTTCAGCGTGGCACAATGAAAATGGGCGGTCCAATGTACCGTATAGGGAGGGGTCGCAGAAATTTTTTCACGCAGACTTTTAGAATAAAGCACATGAACGTCATGCCCCATTCTTTGCAAGGCGCAAGCAAGATGATGCACGGCAATCTGCCCCCCACCGGCAAACTCAGACCAGGGAGAAGAATAAATGGTAAGACAAATTTTCAAGGAATACCTCCGCCAGCAACCACCTGCGTGCCGCTGGACTCAGTGTGGTACTTTATTTGGCTAACAAAAGGTCATCTTGGCTGTGATGAGTCCTGTTTAGATATATTTCTCAGTTGTGTCGTGCTTGAGCAGCGTTGTTTTTTGTATCGCTCTTTAAGATTTTCAATGCTAACGGAATACCCTTTTCCGTTAAATCATGTAAAACTGTATCCACTGGAATATATTCCTGTTTTGCAGCAAGTCGATACCATTTGAGGGCTTCTTTGTCGTTTTCTTCAACCCCATACCCGAAGTCATACATCAATCCCAAATTATTTTGCGCTTGGGTAACCCCCTGCTCC
The DNA here is from genome assembly GCA_964510355.1 of uncultured Nitrospina sp. Lineage (GTDB taxonomy): Bacteria > Nitrospinota > Nitrospinia > Nitrospinales > VA-1 > LS-NOB. The sequence continues at coordinate 37,072 of CAZEBI010000002.1, forward strand.
GCAGCAAGTCGATACCATTTGACAGCTTCCTTATCATCTTCCGGAACACCATACCCGAAATCATGCATCAGCCCAAAATTACTCTGTGCTCTGGAAAACCCTTTTTCCGCATCGTTTTTCAAAGTTTTCAGCCCCAGCGGAATATATTTCTTTGCGAGAATTTGGTGTTGCCTGACAGCTTCTTTGTCGTCTTTTGGGATGCCATATACCACTGTCACACTATTTTGCACTCGGGCAACATTTTTTTTCGCATTGTTTAACAGTGTTTTGAATGGTTGTGGAATATAATTTTTCACCGATTTATATAACTTATTTTTTGCCTGGGTATTTTTATTTTTTGCGAGAATTCGGTACCATTTGACAGCTTCTTGGTCATCCTCTTCAATGCCATATCCGAAGTCATACATCACTGCCAAATCATTTTGCGCTTCGGCAACACCATTTTCCGCATCGCTTTTTAAAATTTTCAATGCTGACGGAACACCTCTTTTTGCTAAAAGATATACAATCATTTTGGCTTGGCTGATCCCTTTGTGCAAGACAGGCCCCCGTTCTGCGGCAAGCTGACACCATTTAACGGCTTCTTCGTAGTCCTCGGGAATTTCATATCCATAGTGACACATATTCTTGAAGTAGGGTCGTGTTTCAGCAATGCCCTTCTCCGCATCGCTTTTTAAAATTTTCAATGCCAGTGGTATATACTGTTTCGCTAGGTCATAGATATTTGTATTTGCCTTGATATATTTCGGTTTGGCAACAAGTCGGTACCACTTAATAGCTTTTTGGCCATCTTCCTCAACTCCATACCCGGAGTCATACATTATCGCCAAATTAATTTGTGCTTCAGCGACTCCCTGCTTCGCGGCAAGGCGGTACCACTTGACAGCTTCTTTGTCGTCTTCCGGAACTCCATAACCAAAGTCATACATCATCGCCAAATTATTTTGCGCCTCGGCAACACCCTTTTTCGCATCGTTTATCAAGATTTTCAATGCTAGCGGAGTATACTTTTTCGTCAATTTATATACTTCATTTTTTGCCTGGGTACTTTTAGTTTCTGCGAGAATTCGGTACCATTTGACAGCGTTCTTGTCATCTTCTTCAACGCCGTATCCGAAATCATACATTACCGCCAAATTATTTTGCGCCTCAGCAACACCATTTTCCGCATCGCTTTGCAAAATTTTCAATGCAGGTAAAACACCTCTTTTTGCCAAGGAATATATAATTATTTTAGCCTGGACAATCCCCCGGTCTACAGCAAGCTGACACCATTTGACGGCTTCTTCGTAATCATCGGGAACGCCATATCCGTATTGACACATTTTCTTTAAATAAGGTTGTATTTTAGCAACACCCTTTCCCGCATCGTTTTGCAAAATTTCCAATGCCAGTGGCATATTCTTTTTTGCCAGGTCATATATAGCTGTTCTTGCCTGGCGATATCCCTGCTCAGCGGCAAGGAGATACCATTTGGCGGCTTCCTCACCGTCTTCTTCAACCCCATGCCCGAAATCATACATAAAACCCATAAAAAATTGCGCTCTGGAGTTTTTCTGTTCTGCGGCAAGGCGATACCATTTGACGGCTTCTTTGTCATCTTCGGGAGCTCCGAACCCAAGGTCATACATATATCCCAGAAAAAATTGCGCTCTGGGGCTTCCCTGTTCTGCTAACGGTAACCATTGCCTATGTGCTGTCTCATAGTCTTTTTTCACATAGGCCTTCCAACCATCCTGAAAATCATCACGAAATACGATGGATGAAAGGGCATAAAGAAGCAAAAAAGCGATCGCGAGCAAGCCTATGAATTGCTTAGCATTCATAATAATAAGAATACCGTATCATGGGTTTTTTTCAAAAGGGGAGGGAGGTCAACGTCACGGGACCCTTTTAATAAATTTACTGGATTTATGAAGAGACGTCAGGTTCTTGATGAGCGAGAACAAACTCCCTAACTCATCAAGGACAACGAAAGCCAGGCCAGACTCGGGTGATCATCACCTGATAGTCTGGCTTATTGAAAAATGGTGCCGAAGAGAAGACTCGAACTTCCACACCCTTACGGGCACATGAACCTGAATCATGCGCGTCTACCAATTCCGCCACTTCGGCACATCTTTTCACTAGGCCATTGTTGAAGGGCGCATTATAACAAATTTTCCTGAAATTTAAATGACAAACGGTGAGTCCTGGTTTCAAAGGGTTACTTAATCACTGTTTCCGGGTGTTCCAACCCGGCCTCTGCTTGCTCTTCCGCTTTGATCAAAGATTGCATCGACATATGATCTTTAAAAATAAAAAACAACCCCCCGCCAATTAGAACCACAAAACTCGTTGCCCAGGAAACCATGCCAAAGCTCACGGCTTTCGCCTCAGTTTCGCCCATGATTTCATGCAGGGCAATCAAAACTCCAGCATTGAAAGATCCCAAAAAACCTGGCGTAGGAAGTATCGTTATAAGAACACAAACCATAACGGTTAATAACAATACGGAATCCAGAGATTTGTCTTCCAGCCCAAAAGCATAATAAAAGGGGTAATAGGTTGCGACAAATAACGACCATAACACTACAGATAAAAAAATGATTTTCAGGAGAGCTCCCGGCTCTTTAATTATTTTGCACCCCAGGGCAAACTCCCCGACCATGAATAAAACCTTGTCCCTCCATTTATCTGAAAGAGGTTTTGCCAGCCAACCGATACAAGATTTAACTTGCTCCTCTTTGTAAGTCAAAAAAAACATAAAACCCAGTAAGCCCACAACCAGTATTCCGCAAAATCTGCCAAACCCAGCCAGCATAGCTTGAACCGACACCCCGGAGAAGGTCAGTCGCGGGTCAATCATGTCTACCTTGACGACAAAGACCCAGACGAACAAAATCAGCAGACAGGCTAAATCAAACAAGCGTTCCACAATTATGGTGGAAAAAGCACCCGCAAAAGTAATGCCCTGCTTTTTTCCCACCAGATAAGCACGCAAAAATTCTCCTGCACGCGCAGGAAGGATGTTCCCCATAAAACCGATCATAAGAGGCGCATAAATATCACTGACCGGGATTTGTTTGAACGGGTGTAGCAGAATTTGCCAACGATAAGCACGGACCACATAGGTCAAAAGAATTATGCCAAGCGCCGGTAGAATATAAACCAACTCCATTTCTTTGAAGGAGGTGACCAACTCATCCAGCGAAACATTGCGCAGAGTGTAATAAAGCGCCCCCAATGCAATGGCGAGACCGATCAACAACTGGCGAGCTTTTTTCAAGTTTTTTTCTCCAGCATCTTCTTGGTTTTCTCAATATCCTGACCAATCTGAACGACCAAATCGTCAGCGGACTTGAATTCTATTTCACTGCGAATGCGTCCCACAAACTGAACCTCAATGGCATGACCGTAAATCACTTGGTTGAAATCGAAAATATGCACCTCAACGCTCAATCGATCACGATGAAAAGTTGGGTTGAAGCCAATATTGGCAACGGCGTCATAAGATTTGTTTTCATAAATAACCCGCACTGCATACACCCCTGTGCCGGGTATCTGGACTTTGCGGGTATCAATATTGGCTGTTGGGAACCCGATGGCCTGCCCGGTTTTATAACCGGAAATAACCGGTCCTGTTATGGAATAATCCCTACCTAAAAACTGACTCGCCGTTTCTACCTGCCCGGTCTCTATCAGTTCCCGCACATGGGAACTGCTTACGGTGTGCCCATTGAGCTTGAAGGGTTCCACGACATGAACCCGAAAGCCAAATTCCTCGCCCATCTTTTTAAGGTAGGGGATCGTTCCTTCCCGGCCGCGACCGAAGGCGTAATCGAACCCGACTACAATCTCTTTTACTCCTATCTTTTCAAAAAGAATGTTTTTGGAAAAATCACGGGGACACTGGTCCGCAAATTGGCGGGTGAAATCAGCGCAAATGATCAGATCGATTCCGAAGGATCCAATCAACTCCATCTTTTTGTGGAAATGGGTCAGCAAGGGGGGCACTTTTTCCGGTGCAATGATCTTTAGTGGATGCGGCTCGAAGGTAAACGCAATGGCCGTACCCTTATGCGCCAAAGCCAATTCCGCGGCTTTGCGAAACAGGGTCTGATGGCCCACATGCACTCCGTCAAAATTACCAATTGCCATCACTGGATAGGTAATCGGACGAGTTATATTTTTTGTTCCTCGAATAATTCTCATAAAACTGCCTCCATACTACCTCAAACTACTCATTATTCAAGATTTACGGGAAGTCACCTGAAAAAAATCATAGCTCCAACCGGATGACAATTGCCCCCATAATCTGTTAAAATGATTTTTTCCCGAACACGAACAAGATATGGAGTGCCTGAATGTTTGATATCGGATTTTTTGAGTTGATGATTATAATGGGTATCGCCGTGGTGGTGATCGGTCCACAAAACCTGCCCAAACTCGCAAAAGCCATCGGTAAAGGTTGGGGCGAGTTCCAAAATACTTTTAGCGGCCTGAAAAAAGAGGTCATGGATGAGGCGGAAGGAATCAAACAAACCGTCAACATCGACGCACTCGAACAGGATATCAGCGCTGCCACAAAAGTTGATGTGGATATCAACCTTTCAGAAGCCGACCTGGATATCGCTGGCGACCTGAGAAAAAAGGACGACTAGCAGGGTGCTGAAAAACTATTAAAAGCAACCCCCTCTGAAATCCCCCTTGTCAGGGGGAAGCACAGTTTTCCCCTGTTAAGGGGGGCTAGGGGGGTTGAACAATCAAGCAAAACCCGACATGAGGAAAGAGTTATCTCGGGTCAACCAGCCATTGCTCCGTTCCCTCCCACGGGAGTGGGTATCTAATGATCAGTTCCGTAACGTTTCACCCTTTCATGTCCCATTTTCCCCCGGCTTTATTTATTGCCGGGTTGGCCTTGCTTTATCTGGCGCATAAAAAAAATAATGAAAAATTAAAAGCCGCCGGAGCATTTAATTTGAGCCTGGGTTTTTTAGCCGCTGTGGCCGCCAACTTCTCCGGCATGGTTTCCGTAGACATCAACCTGTTTGCCGTTGTCGATGTTGAAGGGCATCAGGGCTATTCCTTCCTGTTTACCATTCTTTACGGATTCTCTACCGGCTACGCCTACACCAGCACCTTCTCTAAAACCGCAGTGGGATATTATATGGCAGGGCTCCTGACAATGGGCATTTGCCTGTTTTCCGGCTACCAACTGGTTTTTGTAGGGTGATTTTTCAGCCGAGAGAACTCTCCATGAACGCTATTGCTAATAGGAGTTATATCCACTCATTAGCTTTCATGCCCCGAATGGGGTATCACGCTGGCTGGAACGTTGAAGCGGTGGACCAGTTCCCCGCCAAAATAACCGGTGCTAAGAATGCAAAGCATTCCTGCCGCGATGAGCAGAAAATATAAAATTCGGCCCCAGGGTTTGCGCAGGTAACGAGAAACGAGCATTGCCAAAATAAATACTCCAGCTGTGGTGAACGCAAACTGCAAGTGGTTGGCTAGAAAGTCCCGGAACTTTTCCGTGTTTTCCAGGCTGATCATTCCCAGGAACCCCACCAGCAAAACGGGGAACAAACATAAAAACCCCAGGCGGACGTTGAACCGACCCGCAGTTTCCACCACCTCATCTTTTCGCAGGACACCATAAATCTCAAACACCACTCCGCTGACTAACAAGCCCATGGGAAAGTGAACGATCAAGGGATGAAGTTTGGCAAAAAAAGCCATAGAATTAATTTATGAAGACTGCTGAATACAAGAAAATCTCATTCAAGCCGAGATGGTTTTTTTCTCACCAAGAAAAGCTATTTTCCACCGGGCGTGGCCCGGCGGCGGTCTATTTCGGCCAGGATGATGCCAGCGGCGACCGACACGTTGAGAGATTGCAGGGAGCCTTTTCCTGTAACCCGCACCAAAACATCGCACCGTTGTTTGACCCGGCTGGAAAGCCCTTCCTGCTCATTGCCCATTACCACCACAGTGGGGAATTTTATTTTGGTGTCGAAAAGAGTTTTTTTTGCATCCGTATCCGCACCCACGACAAACCAGCCCCGTTCCCTGCAATCTCTTAATGAGGAAGAAAGGTCGGTACTGGTAAATATGGGAACCTCTTCCAATCCACCTTCCGCCATTCTCGCGGCAGAAGAGGGAATAGCGGAAGTCTTCCCGTTGCCGGGAACCATCAACCCTTCCACGCCAAAAAACGCGCAGGTCCGCAAAATCGCTCCCTGATTATGCGGGTTATCAATTCCGTCTAACGCCACCACCAACCCCTGTATATTTCCCCGGATCAATCGATGCGCTGATTGGGGCATGAGGGGTCGGACCACCATCACCACTCCCTCATGGTGAACGCCGGATGCAACTTTATTGAGTGACTCCTGATCCAACTGGCGGAAGGGAATTTTTTTTTCTCCGCAGAAAGCTTTCACCTCATTTAACTGGGAAGCCCGGGCGCGACTGAAAAACAGGCGTAAAAGACTTTGCGGTCTTGCCTTGAATGCGCTCATGCAGGCATTCCACCCATAAAGGTTGAATTCTTCCTGCTTTTTATATTGCTTGCGCACCCGGTCGGGACGCGTTTTTTCAAAGGGTGTTGTTTTCCGATCCATGTATTTTTTCCTGGGAAATGTTTATGCTGCCCCGCCAA
>CAZEBI010000003.1:0-37402 GCA_964510355.1 uncultured Nitrospina sp.
GGAACCTTTGGGCAACATGAAGCCAATAAAAGACCTGGTGGTCGACTTCACCCCGTTCTGGGACAAGGTCAACAAGGTCAAACCTTATCTACAAGCCAAAGAAGCCCCGCCGGAAAAAGAACGGCACCAATCCCAGGAAGCCTTCCTGGTGATTGATGATGCGAGCACCTGTATCATGTGCGGTGCCTGTTACTCCGACTGCAATACCCTGGAGGTGGATGACAACTTCCTCGGTCCTGCGGCCCTTGCCAAGGCCCAGAGGTTTGTCGGCGATTCCCGCGATTCGCAAACCCTCGAACGGGTCAAAGAACTCAGTGAACCAGGTGGCATCTGGGACTGTACCCATTGCGGCGAATGTAGTGAGCGTTGCCCGAAACCGGCCCGTCCGTTTGAGCGCATCAAGGAAATCATGACCGTGGCGCTGGAGCAAGGCGTGCACAACAATACCGGAGCCCGGCACGCGCTGTCTTTTTTTAATTCCGTTAAAAGAAGCGGTAACCTGAATGAAAACCGGATACCCGTTGAGTCAATGGGAATTTTCAATATTCCCGGACTGCTTAGTCTGCTTCCGATAGGAGTCAGAATGTTTCTCAAAGGCAAGGTTCCCCCGGTCATTCATCATTCTATTGAAGAAGTGGATGACGTTAAACGAATTTTCAAGGAGTTGGATCAATGAAGTTTGCCCTGTTTACCGGATGTGTTGCCAAAGGGGCGACTCGTGAACTGATGCTTTCCACCACCAAAGCTGCCGAGGGCCTTGGTTTTGAATTCATAGAAATGAAAAGTGCGTCCTGCTGTGGTGCCGGGGTGGTTTCCGAAAAAAGCCCTTTATTGGCCGATGCGCTCAACGCCCGTTCGTTTGCTATCGCTGAAAAACAAGGGCTGGACATCGTCACCATTTGTTCGACTTGTCAGGGCACCTTAAAAAAGACCGAAGCGCATCTCAAAGAAGACGACGAATATAAAAAGAAGGTCAACGAGGTTTTAGAAGGCGGCGGACATCAGTATAACGGTACGACCCGTATCAAACATTTTGCCAACATCCTCGCTACGAAAAAGGGCATGGCAAGATTAAAAGAACGCATCAAACGGCCTTTGACCGGGCTGAAAGTTGCGGCGTTTTATGGCTGTTATGTCCTGCGCCCTTCAGGTCTCTCTGACTTTGACAACCCGGATGATCCGACCGGCATGGAAGATATCTTTGCCGCCCTGGGCGCGACACCGGTTTATTATCCCAGCCGTGTCAAATGTTGCGGTTTCCCCATTGTCATGATGAATAAAAATGCTTCGCTGGATATGTCGGGCAACGCTTTGCTCGATGCCATTGAGCATGGTGCCGATGTCGTGGCAACCGGCTGTCCACTTTGTCATCTGAGCCTGGACTCCTACCAACCCGAAATTGAAGTTCTGCAAAAAAACGACAACTCCATCCCCATTTTGCACCTGCCGCAATTAGTCGCCCTGGCACTGGGTTATTCCCCGGAAGAACTGGGCATGAACAAACACATCGTCTCCACCCTGAAAATAAACGAAATCCTCTCCGCTAACGCATAGTTTTTAGCACCCTTCAAAAGCGGATTTAACCACAGATAAATACAGATGAACACCGATTCCTGAATGAATGGATAGGGCTTTGCCTGATTCTCTCCCTTCATAGGCGAGGGAGCAAAAAGTTCCTTCTCCCCTGGAGGGAGAAGGTTAGGATGAGGGGGATAAATTAATTTCCCCCTTCTACGAAGGGGGCCGGGGGGATTTAGAACCTCTCAGCCAATATCCGGCTAGCCGTTCAGACAACCCAGCATCCACGTATAGTTTCTGCTGTGCTATATTCCCTTAAGGGAAGCCAATTAGTCAGCATCTCCAAATAAAAATTTCCGGGAAGTTGTGGTCAAGTAGCGGCTTGACCCCTTGATTATTCAAACGAAAGACTAGATGATGGTTATTATTAAATCGAAGGGAGTAACGCCGACAGAACGTCAACTGGCCGACCTATGTGAACGCTCATTCCTAAAGCTGTGGAGTTACCCAAACCCGTTTAAAGACGACGGAAAAGAATTATGCGATCTTCTCGCTGTTTTTGAAAATCACGTATTCATCTTTTTTGATCGTGAAAATCGGCAGTTACACAATCCAGCTAAAGACCCTATGGTCAACTGGAAACGCTGGAAGAAAAAGGTGATTGATGCGCAAATTTGTACTGCGCATGGAACTGAACGATATATCAAGAGTGGACAATGTATTTTTTTGGATAACCAGCTCAATGTTCCATTTCCTATTGATATTGATGTCGATAAAATGATAATCCACAAAATCATTATCGCGCATGGTGCCAAAGAAGCTTGTGAACAATTTTCTGGTGACAACGTATACGGCAGTCTTGCTATTTCTTATGGAAAGCAGGGGTCAAGAAGCAGGGGTCAAGAGCAGGGGTCAAGAGCAGGGGTCAAGAGCAGGGGTCAAGTCTTGAATTAACAGCAGGGGTCAAGTCTTGAATTAACAATTAAAGCTCTTAGCCTTTGTGATTTTGATCAATTTTTTAAGGTGCCTCACATTTTTTTTATCAGACTTTAAGGTCAGTTCCAGTCTTGCAATAGCTTTGGAGACTCCAGAATAGCTCATTTTATCAAAATGATTGGCAATTTCTGATAAGTTGTATCGGCCTGCTTTTCTGCTCAAATATATCGCCATGTCCCGCGGGGGGTTGGGTATCCTATGCCGACTCCGAACGAAATCTTTCATGGCCACTCCAAAATAAGCTGCGCAAATTTCCTGTATATCTTTAATGTATGGGGCGCTACGAATTTCAAGCGCGCCCGAAATTTCAGGATTCAGTTGCTGGTCCTGAATATATCTTTCAATACTGTCCAAAAATTTTTTATTTCCCAGAACAGGAGGTAGGCGTTTTCTGGAATAAAACCGGGTTACCTCATCATCTTCTACCGCTTCAACATACTTGCGATAGAGAGACCGAGGGTTTCGACCTCCAATAATTTTTAGCAGATAGGATGTTTCAAGCCAGCTGCATACTTTAGCTCGACCTGTATAAAACGGGTAACTGGAATAATCAAGGTCAGCCATCCAAGGGTCTTGGTCTGCTTGTATTGGATTACGATGAATATACCGACTCACCTGTAGCAAATAACTATCAGCATCTACCAGAATCGCCTTATAACGCCCACGGAAGAGAGGTCCATCCACTCCAATGCTACGGTTGAAACGCTGTGTGTAGACGCCGTTCAAATGGCGCATGACCCGCCCCAGATTGCCCAAGGGGGTATGGATCAATAAGTGATAATGATTGGCCATCAGACAATAGGCATGGACCTCGCATTGAAACAGGGAGGAAACCTGCCCAAGCAGGTCACGAAATTGTTTGCGGTGCTCCGGTTTCCGGAAAATGTTCTTTCGTCCGGCACCCCGATTCATGACATGATACCATGCACCTGGAAATTCAATCCTTAGCGGTCTTGACATATAAGACAACCATACTATAGTTTATTTATTAATTCAAGACTTGACCCCTTTACTTGACCCCTTTACCCCTTTATTAATGTATGGGGGCGCTACGAATTTCAAGCGCGCCCGAAATTTCAGGATTCAGTTGCTGGTCCTGAATATATCTTTCAATACTGTCCAAAAATTTTTTATTTCCCAGAACAGGAGGTAGGCGTTTTCTGGAATAAAACCGGGTTACCTCATCATCTTCTACCGCTTCAACATACTTGCGATAGAGAGACCGAGGGTTTCGACCTCCAATAATTTTTAGCAGATAGGATGTTTCAAGCCAGCTGCATACTTTAGCTCGACCTGTATAAAACGGGTAACTGGAATAATCAAGGTCAGCCATCCAAGGGTCTTGGTCTGCTTGTATTGGATTACGATGAATATACCGACTCACCTGTAGCAAATAACTATCAGCATCTACCAGAATCGCCTTATAACGCCCACGGAAGAGAGGTCCATCCACTCCAATGCTACGGTTGAAACGCTGTGTGTAGACGCCGTTCAAATGGCGCATGACCCGCCCCAGATTGCCCAAGGGGGTATGGATCAATAAGTGATAATGATTGGCCATCAGACAATAGGCATGGACCTCGCATTGAAACAGGGAGGAAACCTGCCCAAGCAGGTCACGAAATTGTTTGCGGTGCTCCGGTTTCCGGAAAATGTTCTTTCGTCCGGCACCCCGATTCATGACATGATACCATGCACCTGGAAATTCAATCCTTAGCGGTCTTGACATATAAGACAACCATACTATAGTTTATTTATTAATTCAAGACTTGACCCCTTTATTTATTCCATATTTTTTCATTACGCTTTCTCCTAAACCTGAACTCGTACGATCAGATTTTTTCAATTAGATGAAAATATAGTCAGGGCATCGAGTTGTTTCCGCAGGCAAGCAGAAAACAACACAAACTTCGCGCAGAGCGACGGCGCGGCCTGACAATTATTTTGTAACTATTAGGAGTTGATCAGCTAAAACGAGGAGGAGGGTCCAGGAGGTCGAACAGATGAAAATCGTAGGAAGATAAAATATTTTTCATATTTCCTACGACTATGAAAACAGGGGTTGCCGGGGTTTCGAACCATACGGTCAGGTTTTTGCTGGCTGAACTATGAGACGGCAAAGTTCCCGGGGTTTTACCGCCACAATCTGCGGCAATCAGGAACTCGGCTGTCTTGTCTTTTGACGGCAAGCTATGCGGGCAAAATCCAAAATGAGTATGGCTTTTGAGGATACAATGAGCCGAGGGTGCGCCTTGTTTTTTATCAAAGGGAGAAACCTGTTCTCCATTGTGATGGTGCGGTGAGGCCATAGCCCCTGGAGCCCAGGCCATCAACACGAACAGGATTAAAGTCACAGTTTTTATGCGCATCGTTCTTTCACAAAGCTGATTTTGAATGCCCGAGTCTAACCGATAAACCCCAAACACTCAAGAGGGCACTTGAAAAAAAATGCGTTAACGGACGATTTTTTAACACTTTTGGTGGGCTGATGGCGTTGCTTGCTTCACGGGCAATGTCGTATCGGCCCCATGCCCAGTGGCTGGTTGTGAAGTATCGTTATACGGGTTAATATCGTTGAGATTTTAATGTGGAGGCGATTATTTGGCAACTTCATTCAAAAGGCAGGTGATCGTTCTGGGTGTTCCAATTAAAAATAAAAATCAATAATTAATATACACAACGGGAGATGAAAAATTTCCTCTCAGCCTTCATTATCTATAATCCGGGAAATTTTCATGCCTCTCGGTTAGAGGGGGGGACGGCATTTGAACCGTCTCAAACCAGAATTTACTTAAGGTGTCTAAAGTGTGGGCGAATTGATTTTGCTCTGATAATTTTTGAATAAAAGCATTTGCCCCGAGGTTGTATGACCGAGAAACATCCTCCTGTGTTTTTGAGGAGCTCAGGATAATAACCGGAATATACCGGAACACCTGACTTGACCTGATCTCATGCAATACTTCAAAGCCATTTTTCCTTGGCATGTTGAGATCAAGAAAAATCATATATGGTAAAAAAGAATTTTCTCCTGCTCGGTTCGATATTTGTTTAAGTAGAAAATCCATACATCCTTCACCGTCCTTAACCCAGCGGACCTCATAGTTGATGCCCAAAGCTTTAAATAATTCAACGAAAACTTGAAAGTCATCCTCATCGTCCTCAACAACCAAAATGTAAGGTTTCATTTCACTCTCCTAACAGTTTTTTTGTCACATTCGAATCAGTTACAAGGAATCTCCTACAGCCTCCCAAAAATGTGTTATTCCAACAGTCATATTTCTTTTTACAGCTCAAAGCCAAACGGTCTTCACCGCTATCGTACCGTGGTAGTAATTTTTCATATTTAAGAGCCAATAACTGAACCCTTAGACAACCTCAAATTTCAGGTGAAATAAATAAAGCAAATGTTTTTAACAAGTCATGGTTTTCCTCTTAGTTGTATTTGTAGCTGAGATGTCACAATTTTGTATAAAAGTCGACATATAAAACTGCACAGTAAAACTGATGGTCGTGCTTATACCGGCTCAAGCTTCAGAAAGCTAATGAAATTTTAATTTTAGCCATATCAAATTAATTTGTCAATAAATTATATTTATCAATATATTAGTTCCTTTTATATTGCCTTGTTTTTTCTATTCTGGTCTCATGGATGATAATTATTGAGCGAATATGGCTAAAAAAAACTCGGCTATCGAAAAACGAATAGGGGCACGGATTACTGAAGTTAGAATATCCAGGGGGCTCACTCAATCCCAGCTTGCGGAAAGAGTTAATGTCAGTAACGAAACTATATCGCGGTTGGAGCGGGGAGTTTCCATGCCCTCGTTGAAAACGCTGGAAAAAATGGCCAGATGCCTGAAAATACCTTTGAGTACCTTTTTTACATTTGAGAACAGGCCTCCTCAAAACCCTGCTTTCGAAAGAGAGCTTGGAAAGCTTATTGCCTTCATGCGAAAGAGAAGCTATAAGGAACTTTCTATTGTGCATGCAATCTTAAAGGTTGTGTTTAGAATGATAAAAATCTGATTTGTCCAATTCTTAAGTTTAATAAAGAGAAAGCAAAAAAATATTTCCTACCTGTTGCCTAGCGAGTTAATATCATTTCGTTAATATTTTGCGAGACGATTATTTGGCAACTTCATTTAAAAGGCAGATTTCTGTGTTGGCTACGGGCATCGTGGTTTTTCTGGCGATACTCATCATGCCGACTCCCACAGGTTTAACGCCTGATGGACAACGTATGTTAGCGGTCACTGCGCTCATGGCCATCTGGTGGATCGGGGAGGGTGCGGCACTTGCTGTGACTGCTTTGTTGCCGTTGGTTTTATTCCCCTTGCTCGGCATCCTGCCCAGCAAATTGGTTGCCCCAAATTACGGCAACCATCTCATATTTTTGTTTCTCGGCGGGTTCATGATTGCTCTCGCCTTGGAGAAATGGAATTTTCACAAACGTCTGGCATTATGGATTATTTTAGCCATCGGCACTGAGCCCCAGCGTATTGTTTTAGGATTCATGGCCGCCACGGCTTTTATGTCGATGTGGATATCCAACACCGCCTCAACGATGATGATGCTCCCGGTTGCCATGGCGGTGGTGCGTCAAATCGCACTGGACGCGTCTTTGAACGGAGAAAAAAACTCTGCCACCCGCCAAACCATTGAGAGCGGATTAGGGTTGGTGCTCATGCTGGCCTTGGCTTATTCTGCCAGCATCGGTGGGGTGGGCACTCTCATTGGCACTGCGCCCAATATTGTTTTTGCCGGTTTTTATAAAAAACTATTTCCTGAAAACCCGGAAATCACTTTTTTTTCGTGGATGATGCTGGCGATTCCGGTAGTGATGGTTTTTATTCCACTGGTATGGGTGTATTTATGCCGCTTTGTGTCCCCCATTCGGCTCGGAAATATTTCCGGCGGAAGTCATGCCATCATTCAACGGGAACTTGATGATCTGGGTTCCATGAATCGTGGTGAAAAAATCGTTGCGGCGGTGTTCTGCCTCACGGCGTTTTTATGGATATTTCGTAAATCCATTGTGTTTGGGGAATTTGTGATCCCCGGTTGGTCGGGGTTGTTTGGGCATCCAAAATTCCTGCACGATTCTACTGTGGCTATGGCAATGGGCATTTTGCTCATGCTCATTCCTGTTAAGGGGGGGCTGATTGTAAATGGCAAAAGGGAGTGGTTTATCCTGGACTGGCACACGGTGCAGGCAAAAATTCCCTGGGGGATTTTAATTTTGTTTGGCGGCGGTTTTGCATTGGCAAGCGGTTTTGGTGCGTCCGGGCTGGATAAATGGATCGGCGACAAACTCACTGGTATTGCGGGTTGGCCTTTGTGGGCGGTGGTGCTCACCATTTGTCTTGCTGTTACTTTTTTGACTGAGTTGACGTCTAATACCGCAACCACAACGATGATTCTGCCTATCCTCGGCATGGCGGCGGTTGCGGCGGCGGTGCATCCTTTGTTTTTTATGGTGCCGGCAACGCTTGCCGCTTCCTTTGCGTTCATGTTGCCGGTGGCGACTCCACCGAATGCGATTGTGTTTGGTAGCGGTTGGGTGAGTGTGCCGCAAATGTCGCGCGCCGGCCTTGTCCTCAACTTTATTGGCGCAGGCATTGTGACCGTCGCTGTTTTGCTTTTAGTGGGTTCGCTATTTCTTACCCTGCAATAACTCAGGTTTCAAATGGGTAGAGCGGGTTGTTTTTGAGGAAGGGATATTTTAAATGTGCTTCCCTTTTGCGGTGCGCTTGATACGTTGATGGACCCATGATGGCGCTCGACGATTTTTTTGCAGATCGCAAGGCCTATGCCGGTTCCTTCAAAAGTGTTCCGGCCATGCAGTCTTTCAAACGGTTTAAAAATTCGTTCAAAATATTTTTTTTCAATTCCAATGCCATTGTCGGCAAGTTCAATCTCCCATGTTTTCGTTTCACTGAAATATGAACTGGTCAGCTTGAGGATGGGGTCAACGCCATCCTGATGGTATTTGAGGGAATTGGAAATCAGGTTTTGAAATAATATCTGGAGTTGGTCGGGGTCTCCTTCCAGAGTCGGCATGTTTCCTATCTGCAATGTCCCGTTGCATTGCCTGATTTTATACTCTAAATCCTCTTTTATATTTGCAATGATTAAACCTATATCTATCATTTTACTTTGCTTGCGAATTTTAGAGATTTTTGAGTATTCCAAAAGAGCCTCAATGAAGTCTCGCATCCGTACTGCAGCCTTTTGCATCCGAACCACGTACTCCCGGCTCCTGATATCCATGCTGAATTGAGTGTCAACCAGACGGTCGCCGAAGGTTGTGATCTTGCGTAAAGGCTCCAGAAGATCATGGGAAGCCAGATAAGCAAAATCCTCCAAATCCTTGTTGCTTCGCTCTAACTCATCCGTATAAAACTTTAAACGCTTGTCAGAATGTTTACTCTTTGTAATATCGGCTCCGTAAATATTTACATGCTTGCCACCCTCGATATATGCCATCATCATCAAATAATGTCGCTCGTTTACCATCACCTCGACCGCCTTGCTCGATTGCGATGTGATCACCTCGGTAACCAGATGGTGCCAGGATATGGGCACGGTTTGACCCATATTAATGTTCCAGGTTTCCAATAATTGAGAGCTGGATTTATTTGCATACAATAATTCACCGGTATCTGAAATCCGCAAAACAGGTTGCGGGTTCTCATCGGGAAATTTTGACAGGGCTTTGATTTTTTCTTCCGTCCGCTTGCGCTCGGTGATGTCGTTGGAAATACCGCATATGGCAATAATATTTTCTGCATGATCTTTTATGGGAAATTTCACAGACAGATAAGTATGATATCTGTCTCCATGAGGTGCGTCTTCTTCCGACTCTAAAGGATGCCCGGCCGCGATCACTTTTCGATCGTTTTCAATATGTTGCCTTGCCACGTCTTCCTGGAATATGTCGAGGGGGGTTTTTCCTGTGATATCTTGATTTTTGATACCGAATATTTTTTCGAATTGACGATTGATCATCAGGAACCGGCTTTGTGAGTCCTTGAGATAGATGACGGATGGGGTATTGTCAAAAATACTTCGCAGACTCGCTTCGCTCTCCTGCAGTTTTTTTTCTGTGCCCAGGTAAGAGGAAACGACCAGGGCCAATCCTGTGCCGTAAGCCATCAGGCGAAGAAGATGCCACCACCAGGCGGCATCCCATAATTGAGAAAGCTCAAACAACACCCCCGCGGCACCAAACAAGGCGCAATGGAGGGCAAAAAGGTAATGGTTCCGCACTTTATCAGATTGATACCGAACGACAAAAAAACCGGAGGCAACTAAAAAACCGATTCCGCCAAGAATATTGAGCCCCCTCGCCAAAGGTGAAAACTTCCCCTGTACCACCATTTCAGGGATAGACTCGACAAAGAGTATAGATAAAACTCCCAAGGTGATTATTGTGAAAAACAGGGGCCAAGGCAGGCGTTCCGCCAGCGGAGAATCGCTGATTTTCCTTGGCAAACAAACCAGGGCGAAAAATATTCCCCCTGCAAACTGGGCTGTACTGTGCAGCCATACGAAGAGGTTTCCGGGAGAAACTACGGCATGAAAAATATCCAGAGTTCCCATGCTGATTAAGGCGCATGCCATCCACACATGATGAGCTTTTTCGGGTTGGCGCGTTTTTTCAGTCAGAAGGATTCCCGCCAAGGTGAGAGCAATGAAACCGCCCAGACTTTCTATAACCGAATGCAGGGGCTCGTGCGGCAAACGCCAGTCATGAGCAAAAGAAACGGCAGCTAAACTCCCCAGAACGGGTAGAGCAATGCCTGCGGCAAGAACGATCAGAATATGTGAAGTAAATTTTTGCGGACTCATGAGGCAACCTTTCAATTTTTCCGAAAATTTGCCCTAAAACAAGTCACTATTGGTCTTAATCTACTACTTGAAACTAACATTAATTGTAGCACTAGCCTGTTTTTTTGTAAATAGAGGGGATTTTTGAGCCGAGATTTTTGTTCTCTTTATCGGTAGTTGCTTTAAGGCGGGCAAACTGGTATTTACTGGTGGTATGGACCCAGCCAATTTTGTACATCTTCACCTGCACACATCCTATAGTTTGTTGGATTCTTCCATCCGACATTCTGCCTTGTTTAAAAAGGCGGAAGAGTTTGGTATGCCCGCAGTTGCAATGACCGACCATGGCAATATGTTCGGGGCGGTGGAATTTTATAATGCCGCCCGAAAACATGGCATCAAACCGATTATCGGATGCGAAGTGTATGTCGCACCTGAGAGCCGCCATGAGAAAACTTCCAAGGATAACCTTAGGGATGCGTCGTATCACCTCATCCTTCTTTCTGAAAGCGAGAAGGGTTATAAAAACCTGTTAAAACTGGTGACCAAGGGATATCTGGAGGGGTTCTATTACAAGCCGCGCATCGACAAGGAATTGTTGGCGGAATATTCGGAAGGGTTGATTGCCCTGAGTTCCTGTGTCCGTGGAGAAGTCGCCCACAACGTCAATAGGGAGAATGTTCCGCGTGCAACCAAGGTAGCGGCCCAGTATGCGGAGATCATGGGCAAGGGTAACTTTTTTCTTGAACTGCAGAATCATCAACTGGAAAACCAGGACCGGATCAACAAGGAAATCATTGGCATCGGTGAAAAGCTGGAGCTTCCGGTGGTGGCTACCAATAATTGCCACTATATTGACAAGCAGGACTACAGGGCGCATGAAATTCTGCTGTGCCTGCAGACGGGAAAAACCATCAGCGATCCTTATCGTATGCAGTATCCTGCAGACGAATTCTATTTTAAATCGCCGCAAGAAATGATCGCCCTGTTCAAGGAAACCCCTGAGGCGATCGAGAACACTTTGAAAATTGCCGAGCGTTGTGAACTGGAGTTGGAGTTCGGCAAGCTCAACTTACCCGAATACCCCATCCCGGAATCTTATACCCTCGAAACTTATCTTGCTGAACGCTCGCGTGAGGGTTTGGAAAAGAGATTCGTCGAGTTGGCGGGGCGGAAGATTAAATTTGATCGGGAAAATTATTTGAAAAGGTTGGACCGGGAACTGGGGATCATCGACAAGATGGGGTATCCCGGCTATTTTCTCATCGTGTGGGATTTTATCCACTACGCCAAGAAAAACGGCATCCCGGTTGGTCCCGGTCGGGGTTCTGCGGCGGGCAGTATCGTGGCCTACGCCCTGGAAATTACGGACATTGATCCCTTGCAATACGATTTGCTGTTTGAGCGCTTCCTGAACCCTGAAAGGGTCAGTATGCCGGATATTGATATCGATTTTTGCATGAATGGGCGCGACGAGGTGATCAAATATGTGACCGAGAAATATGGCGGCAACCAGAACGTCACCCAGATCATCACATTTGGCAGCATGAATGCAAAGGGGGTTATCCGTGATGTCGGTCGGGTTCTGGATATGCCCTATGGTGAAGTTGATAAGCTGGCAAAACTGGTTCCCAATAAGCTGAATGTCACTCTCGATGACGCGTTCAAGGAAGAGAAACAATTTGGCATATTGCGCAAGGAAAATACAAACGTCGATGAACTGCTCAATATCGCCAAAAACCTGGAAGGCTTACAGCGCCATTGCTCGACTCATGCGGCGGGTGTGGTCATTTCATCCAAGGCCCTGACGGAGTTTTGTCCGCTTTATAAAGGCGGTAACGATGATGTGGTGACTCAGTATGCCATGGGCAGTGTGGAAATGCTGGGCCTGCTGAAGATGGATTTTCTGGGTTTGAGAACTCTGACGGTGATTGACAATGCTTTGAAGATGATCAAGCAGTCGAAAGGTGTCGAGTTGGATATTGCGGCTATTGTCCTGGATGACCCTGCTACCTTCAAGCTCCTTTGCGATGCAAAAACGCTGGGAGTTTTCCAGTTGGAAAGTTCGGGCATGCGCGATCTGCTTAAAAAATTAAAGCCGGACGATTTTGAAGACATCATCGCGCTTTTGGCTATGTACCGACCGGGTCCTTTGGAAAGCGGCATGGTCGATGATTATGTCAAGCGCAAGCACGGAACGATGGAGGAAAAATATGACCTGCCGCAATTGGAAGTCATTCTTAAAGAAACGCATGGGGTCATTTTGTATCAGGAACAAGTGATGAAAATCGCCAGTGTGCTGGCTGGGTTCACCATGGGCGATGCAGACTTGCTACGTAGAGCTATGGGTAAGAAAAAAGTCGAAGAGATGGCCGCCCAACGCGAAAAGTTTATGAACGGGTCGCATGAAAAAAAAATCGATGCAAAAAAGTCTGAAAAGATTTTTGACCTGATGGAAAAGTTTGCCGGATATGGATTCAATAAATCGCATAGCGCGGCGTATGCACAGATTTCTTATCAGACGGCGTATCTGAAAGCGCATTATCCTCTGGAATTTTTTGGTGCTCTGATCA
This sequence comes from uncultured Nitrospina sp., assembly GCA_964510355.1. GTDB lineage: Bacteria > Nitrospinota > Nitrospinia > Nitrospinales > VA-1 > LS-NOB. The sequence continues at coordinate 12,918 of CAZEBI010000003.1, forward strand.
CCAGTGATATGGATAACACCGACAAGGTATTGCGCTATATCCATGATTGCCGGGAAATGAAAATTACCGTGCAACCCCCGGATGTGAATTTGAGCCAACGGAGTTTCTCCGTATCCGAAAATAAACTGGTCTTTGGTCTTGGCGCGATTAAAAATGTCGGAGGTAAGGCCATCGATAATATCATCGAGGCCCGGCAAGGGCTGGGGCGGTTCACGACACTGGAGCATTTATGTGAAAATGTGGATATGCAGTTGGTCAACAAACGGGTTTTTGAAGGTTTGATTAAAAGTGGTGCCTGCGACTGTCTCGGGCAAAGCCGGGCAGGGATGATGAAGGCGTTGCCGGCCTGTATGGAGCGAGGCCAAGGTAAACAAAGAGATCAGCAATTGGGGCAGTCGAGTATGTTCGATTCGTTCGATGTCGAGGAGGATAAACAACCGGATGTCATCGTAGAAGAATGGAGTGATGCCGACCGGCTCAAGTTGGAAAGGGAAAGCATTGGGTTTTATATCACCGGTCATCCTCTGGATGGATTTAGCCGAGAGTTATCCTGGTTCACAGATGCGACTTCAGCTTCGATAGCAGAAGCCGGGAACGGAAAATCCGTCAGTTTGGCGGGAATCCCAATCAAGCATCTTCCTAAAACTACCCGTAAGGGCGACAAGATGGGCATCATCACCCTGGAAGATTTGCAGGGCTCTGTTGAGGTGATCCTCTGGCCCGAAATTTATAGTACGGTGCTGGATCTTTTGTTGGCAGAAGAGCCGCTTCTTATAAAAGGGGAAGTGGATGCTGAAGGCAATATGCCAAAAGTTATTGCGAAATCGGTTTTTCCGCTTGCTCAGGCGAAACAGCATCATCAGGGCCGGGTCTTGATTCATTTCAGGACACCGGGGTTAGAGCGCGAAACCTTGATGGCGGTGAAGGAAATTCTTGCCTCCAATAAAGGTACCAACGACACGCGCTTGCATTTTGTTTTCCCGGATGATAAGGAGCGCGTGGTCACGGTGGCACCGGAACTGCGCATTCAACCCTGTGATGCAGTGATTGAACAGATTCAGGCCTTACTGGGAGAAGATGCTATTTTGTTTGAATAGTGGGAAGCGTGAAAAATTTAATTTTTTCTGTTGCTTTTATCCCGTATCGATATCCCCTCCCTATGAAAGGAGGGAGGCAAGTATTTCTTTTCGGGTATCCAAGGGAAAAACTCATTAACCATGCAGGGTACTATACAGATATCCCCGACTGGGACTGGGTTTTTCTGCCAATCTCTTCGATGATGGATTCCGCGTTTTTTGTGTGAAAAGGAATTTTTACGCGCTCGCCATTTTTAGCGATGATTTCAAAGACTGTGATTTGCCAGATTGCCACAAGCAGGCCGGGAAGAAACAGGGGTCTGGTTACCCGCATGGATTCCACATCGTTCCAGGCGATGGCGGTTTTAGGTTGGAGCGGGAAATGCCAGCGGGAAAAATGCATGGCCACGCCTTTTTTTCCCAGGGTCGTGAAAAATTTTCTCTCGAAAAGATCACGCACCGCAAATAAAACCTGCAAAACCTTTCCCAGCCCCCATAGCATAAAAAGGCACCCGCCAATGACCATGAAAAGTGTTGTCGCTGTTCCATAGCCGGAAAACAGAAAAGCGACCAGGAAATAGGCTACGCTCAGCATGAACAGGGGAATTGGAGCCAGAATGAATGCACTGTAGAGCCCCATTCCGTATAGTGGCAGGCCGGTGGGAAGGGCCACAGTCACCCCTGAGCCTGCGTCCAGGAAGGTCGAAATTTTTGCCTCTTCCTCGTTTTCCTTGATAAAGTCGAGCCCGATGGTGTAATCGGACCGGGACCAGTCTGAACGGTTCATATCTTTCGTTGGTTCCGGGTTTATGCAATAATGCTTTCCATTATAAATTTTTATACTACAGGAAATATGGACGTTACGGAATTTTCGTTGAGATATATTAAAGATGTTCTGCCCAACGGGTTGATGGTGGTGACGGTGGAAATGCCGCATATTCATACCTTGGAAGTGGCGATGTTTGTGCGGGCTGGTTTGCGATTTGAAACGGTGAAGAACAATGGCATCTCTCATTTTCTCGAGCATATGATGTTCAGGGGCAACGGGAAATACCCCGATTCGATCTCCCTGAATATGGAATTTGAGAATATCGGGCGAGATCTTCGTGCCTCCACCCTTGGGGAGTACACGCAATACGGGTTCAGTCCACATGTTTCGCAACTGGAAAAAGGCATGGAAATTTTCGCGGAGTTTTTTGCTTCGCCAACATTCCCGGAGATTGAGCTGGAGCGCGAGATCATTCTTGAAGAGTATTATGAAGAACTCAACGAAGAGGGTGTGAATGTAGACATAAACAATCAGGCGTGCAAACTGCTTTACCCCGGAACATCTATTTCCTGGCCTACGATTGGGACGGAAGAGACGATCAAAGCGATTACTGTGGAAATGTTGCAGGATTATTACAACACGCATTATATTCCCGGAAACATGGTGCTGGCGGTAGCCGGGCCGGTTGAGCATGAACAGAGCCTGCAATGGGTGGAAAAATATTTTTCTGCGTTCTCTAATAATAGGGCTTCGATTTCTAAGAACCATTTTATCGGGAGTATTTCCGAGGAGCAGGCACGACCGCAGTTTCTCTTCCAGCATGATTCCGACAGCCAGATTGAACTGCAAATATGCTTTCGCTCCTGCTCCTATAATCATGAGGATTTTTTAACCCAGGGGCTGATCAGCCGGATATTCGATGACGGTTTTACCTCGCGGCTACAGCGGGTGCTTCGAGAGGAGCGCGGCCTGGTGTATTCGGTGGAATGCCGGGCAACCAGTATGTCGGATATAGGCACGATGGATTTTGATGTGACAGTGCGACCAGAAAAACTCATTGAGGTTGCAAAAGTGCTACTTGAGGAAATTGACATCTTTGCCAGTGAAGGGCCTACGGACCATGAAGTGGCGCATGTGAAAAAACGCTATATGTTTGACCTGGATTCGGAGTTGGATGATCCTTACAAGCAGGTGGTCCGCTATGCCTTCCCGCATCTTTATTCGTACGAACTTTCACTGGAAGAAGAACAGAACCGGATCATGGCGATCTCGAAAGAAAAAATTATCGATGTTGCCAGAAGGACGTTTGTTGCGGAAAAAATGAGCCTGATTCTGGTTGGTCCTCATACCCCCGAACTAAAAGAAGAACTCACAAAACTGATCGAAAATTATTGATCCCTTTTTCATGAACAAAAAAAGCGTGAAGCCATTTGGCTTGAGAGTGATAGCCGTATTGTGGGCACTGTTCATCTCAGCCTGTGGCGCGAATGTTGTCGAAAATTGTTTGCAGGATGAAAGTTGTGGTCCTGCCATATCCGTGGTCAGCCATGATGGAGCCCTGCCGGTGAATCCGTATGATCCTTTTTGGGATGGCGTTGCTCAGGTCAAGGTGGAACTCGGTCCACAAATGATCACGAACCCGAAATGGCCGAATCCTTCCACGCGAGAGGTGGGGGTGCGTGCCGCGAAAAATGCTTCGAGCATGGCCATCATGCTGGAATGGAATGACCCGACTCGCGACAGCAACTTTGACCATTCGGCGTTATATGTTGATAGGGCGGCGGTGATGTTTCCCGTTACGGCTGACGATGAGGTTCCCTTGATCACCATGGGTGAGCTTGAAAAACCCGTCAATATCTGGCAGTGGAAGGCGATAGGCGGAGAAAGAGGGCAACCGGGAGTGAGAGACAATCCGAACTCCCCGCTGGTTTATCAGACCCTTGAAGATTTAAACGCGGAGGGTTTCAGCACCCTGACCGACCAGCGTCAGCAGAATGTAAAAGGCACGGCGGTGTGGAAAAATAATAAATGGCGTCTGATTTTCAACCGCTCTTTGACCAACGCCAATGCCAATGACGTTCAGTTTGAACAATCGGTTTTGATGGCCATCGCAGTCTGGAACGGTTCCAATAAAGAATTGAACGGACAAAAAGGCATTTCCGGCTGGCTTCTTTTAAAACTTTAATATTTCTCTTCTGAGTGTATGAAACCAAGTTTTGACATTGGCTCTTATTTCAAACGCATTCAGTTTGACCTCTGTGCGAAGACAGATCTTGCCACCCTGCGTGAACTTCACAAACAACATGTGTTTTCTATTCCCTTTGAGAACCTGGATATCCATTATGGGAACCCCATTTCGTTAGAGCCTGAAAAATTATTTCAAAAAATTATTATAAACAAGCGTGGCGGCTATTGTTTTGAACTCAATGGTTTGTTCCAGTTATTGTTGGAACATTTGGGGTTTCAAGTTTATTCTGCCTCAGCCAGAGTCTTATTTGATTCGGAGGGGGTGCCACCGAGAAGCCATAGGCTGTTGATTGTCGATTTAGAGAAAGATCAATGGCTGGTCGATGTCGGGTTTGGGGCTAATGGCTTGGTCGAACCGATTCCTTTAAAGGTTGGGGTTGAACACCATCAATTCAAGGCGACTTACAAGTTAGAGCCCGATCAGGAACTGGGCTTTATTTTCAAAGCAAAGGAGAGCCAAGGCTGGGTCAGCCAATATGCGTTCAGCCTGGAGCGTCATCTCCCCATTGATTTTGTGTTCCCCAATTATTATCATTCCCACTGTGCCGATTCTATGTTTACAAAAAAGAAGATATGCCAACTGCGGACACGGCAAGGAAAAAAGAGACTAATAGATAGGAAACTGTCAATCTCAAGCAATGGTCAGGTGCATGATACTATTGCAAAGGATGAAGATGAATATTTAAAGATGTTAGAAAAACACTTTAATATAGAAATTGCATAGGGCGGGACTATCAGGGGCTGGTGACTTCGGTGCCATACTTTTTTTCAAGATTGCTTTGGAACTTCTTCCAGGGGGCCTGTAAGGCGGGAACGAGTTTTTCTTTCAATTCATCCGGGACGTAGTTGATTTTATCTACGGGCCAGTCTTCCACCGCTTTCACATTCAGGTTTTCTTTTCCGTAAGGGATTTCCAGGGCTTCTTCAAAGCCATATACCAAAGCGCTTGAATAAACTTTGTGGTATTGCTCTTCGATGGTTTCTTCCGAATGCATTCCGTTCACAAACTGTTTGAACAGGTCTTTGATGATGGGTTCTGCGTGCTCAACAAAATCGGGAGTCAGAGCGGAGTGCAGGGTGAAGTAGGTGATGAGAACATCCTGTAATAAAAACTTAAGTTCGGCGCTTTCTTTTTTTGGTGGTCGGATGTTGATATTCAGAAGTTCCTTGAGGACTTTGACATTGCGGATCATGTCGTAAATGATCGACTCTTCCCAACTTGCCTCATTCCATACAAAAAAGGCGCGTACGAAACTGGCTTTTCCCGCAGTGTCCCACATTTGCAGGGCGGTGGTGGGCCGCGTTTTGTTGGAATAGGGGATGGCTTCTCCCCAACGCGGGTCCATCAGATTCAATCCATAACGTGCAAACGTGGTGCAAAATGTTTGCTGATAGATATTCATCAAGTGCTCAAAATTTTCTTTTTCATCGAGAGGACTGTCCTGCGGCAGGTTGACGATGGAATACAGGCGAGCGACATGGGTCTTGGCTTGTCCGTCATCCAGGCCGACCATATAGGAGCCGCCCCACATTCCGGCAGTAATGGGAACGCTGATATCATGCTGCTGTTGCATTTGCGCAGAAACGGATTCTCCAATGACCTTAAAAAGGTTGTGGAGATAATAAAGGTTTATTCGGTTGCCTTCGGGATAAAGATTCCCCGGTAGAATTTTGTATTGCATATTGTCCGAGAGATTGTAAATCAACCCCCTCAATCCCCCTTATCAGGGGGAGGCACAGTTCCCCCCTGACAAGGGGGGCTTAGGGGGGTTAATCTGTGACCGCACCTTTGCTGGCAGAGCCTACCAGTTTGGCGTATTTCGCTAATACTCCTGTTGTATATTTTATTTTAGGAGCTGTGAAACTCTTTTTTCTTTGTTCAAGTTCTGCATCGGATAATTTCACGTTAAGCTGGTTGTGGTCTATATCAATGGAAATGATATCGTTATCTTCGATGAGAGCCAGTGTTCCACCCACTTGTGCTTCCGGTGCGATATGGCCGACTACGATTCCATAGGTTCCTCCCGAGAACCGACCATCGGTGATGAGAGCGACTTTATCTCCCAGACCTTTACCCACGATGGCGGCGGTGGGGGCCAGCATTTCCCGCATTCCCGGCCCGCCTTGTGGGCCTTCAAAACGGATGACCACGATATCGCCTGCCTGAATGCGGTCATCGAGAATAGCATCCAGACACTCTTCTTCTGAATCGAAGACACGTGCAGGGCCTGTGATGTTGCGGGTTTTGACACCCGAAACTTTTGCAACGGCTCCTTCCTCGCAGAGATTGCCGCGCAGAATAACCAAATGCCCTTCGGTGGCCTTGGGTCGGTCCAGAGGCAGAATGACATCCTGATCTTTTCGGGGCTGGTCGGGAACATCCTGTAGATTTTCTGCAATGGTTTTTCCGGTTGCGGTCATGCAGTCGCCATGCAGGAGCCCGGCGTTCAGCATCATTTTCATTACTTGTGGAATGCCACCGGCATGGTGCAAGTCGATGGCAACATATCTGCCGGATGGTTTTAAATCGCAAAATAGAGGAATTTTTTTACGGATGACTTCAAAATCATCCATCAACAAGGGTACTCCTGTGGAGTGGGCTATGGCCAGCAGATGCAAAACAGCATTGGTCGAGCCGCCAACAGCCATGATCACTGCGATGGCATTTTCGAAAGCCTTGCGTGTCATGATGTCGCGTGGAAGGATATTTTTTTCTATCATATTTAAAAGGGCTTTGGCGCTTTGCCCGGCGCTGATTTCCTTGTCGTTATCTTCATTGGCCATGGTGGAGCTGTAGGGCAGGCTCATGCCCATCACTTCAAAGGCGGAGGACATGGTATTGGCGGTGAACATACCGCCACAGGAACCCAAACCCGGGCAGGCATTTTTTTCAATTTCAACAAGTTCATCCTGATCAATGGTGCCGGCACCAAATTGTCCTACTGCTTCAAATACACTGACAACAGTGAGGTCTTTGCCACCCAGGTGACCGGGTTTGATGGTGCCGCCATAAACAAAGATTCCGGGAATATTTAATCGGGCCATGGCGATCATGGCTCCCGGCATATTTTTATCGCAACCGCCTATGCAAAGAACCGCATCCATGCTGGCTCCACGGCAAACGGTTTCGATGGAGTCGGCGATCACTTCGCGGCTGACCAGGGAACATTTCATGCCTTCTGTTCCCATAGAGATGCCGTCACTGATTGTGATGGTTCCGAACATTTGCGGCATACCGCCATTTTTTCGCAGTTCTGCTGTAGCGATATCAGCCAGTTTGCCCAGCCCTGCGTTGCAGGGGGTGATATCACTTTGTCCATTGGCGACACCTATGATGGGTTTTTCGAAATCGTCATCGGTGAACCCGACCGCCCTGAGCATGGCGCGGTTGGGGGCGCGTCGATCCCCCTGGGTGATAGCTCGACTTTTGCTGTTGAGAGGTTGTGATTTCATCTTTTTTCCTTTTGGTTCTATCTGTTAGAGGTCTAACAGTGTCATTTTATTCAATTCGGGTTTTTCAATAGTTTTGTCGGAAAGCGAGCTCAGGCTTCCGATATGACATTGACGGTGGGGCGGCGAAAATATCCGTCTCCATTCGGCGAATGTGCGATGGCGTAGTATACAGGATGTTTGCTCTCTTTTAAAAGGGCCTGGGACCCGGATATTGCAATTTCATGGTCGAAGGAAATAATCGGTGTTTTGCGGTCTTTCTTCCATGTTTTAATCGGAGGGTCGGACTTTACCGACAAAATACCCGGAAGCCGGAAGGATCGTTGCGAATACAGATAGTCCAGTTTCAGCAGATCCCGTTCCATTGGGGTGGGGTTCGGGTAAAACGTGTCTCGGAAAATACGGTAATACTCATCGAGAGACAGAGGGTTCATCAATAATGCGTGCGAATCATGATATTTGAGCAGGCGGTCAAATAGGGTCACCGGGTCCATTTTTTTGAGCAGGCTGCTGATGGAAAAGCGCAAGCGCTTGGAATTGTAGTAGCGGTCAAAAATATCGGTGAACTGTTTTAAATACAAAACCTCCACTGCGGATAAATCCTGATGCGAGATCATTTCATAAGGCGGCGTGGACTGATAAAGATACCGGTGTTTTTCGACCAAGTCGTTGATGGGGGCTCCTGGAAGAAATTTGAGAAAACCCAGTTGCAGTTCATGCGGCCTGAGTGCCATCACCTGGGAGAAAGATTCCTTGATATGTTCCAGTGTTTCTCCTGGCAGGCCGAAAATCAGGTCGCAATGAAAATGAATACGGTCCTGTTCCACCAATTGCCGAATCGTAGTAAAAAGTTTTTGGTTGTTCTGTTTTCTTTGGATGGTTTCCTGAACCGATTGCGTGGTGGTTTGAATGCCAATCTCAAACTGAAACATTCCCGCTGGCACCGTTTTCAAAAAGTCCAGAATGTCCGGTGTTAAAATATCTCCCACCACTTCAAAATGAAATTCAGTGCCTTTAAACTGGGTCAACCATTGCATCAGTTTTTGCATGCGACCCGGCTTGAGGTTGAAAGTGCGGTCCACGAATTTAATTTTTTCAATACCGGCAGTGATGAGTGTTTTTATCTGGCTCTGGATGGTTTTTTCATCAAAATAGCGCACCGTTTTATCCAGCGCGGATAAACAGAACGTGCAAAGGTAAGGGCACCCTCTGGATGTTTCAAAATAAACGATGCGGTTTTTGAGTTGAACAACGTCCTCTTCCAGATAAGCGGGGATGAGTTCCGGCAGGTCGGTTCCATAAGTTTGCCAGCGTTTAATAGTTTCCTCAGAGGGGGTCTCATTTTTACGGGAGCATTCCAAAAACTCCAGCCACTTTTTTTCGCCCTCGCCGGAAATTACCGGGCAGGAGAGAGGACCCTCTTTTTCAAACGAGACTTCCGGGCCGCCCACGACAATTTTAAGATGCGGCATCTGTTTTTGCAGGCGTTCGATCAACTCCAGGCTCTGGCTCCGGTTCCAGATATAGATGCCAATCCCTAAAACCTCAGGCTGAAGTTTTTGTATCTGGGCGGCAATTTTCCAGACCGGTTGGTTGATGACAAACTCTCGTATCCACACGTTCTGATAGCCTGCATTTCGACTGGCGTTGCGCAGATACCTCAAAGCCAGTGAGGAATGAATGAATTTAGCGTTGAGCGTGATGAGCCCGATAGAGCGTTGCATCGATACCTCAAGATTTTGACGATTAAGAGGTATTTTCACCAAAAAGCAGGGGAATAGATAGTTTAAATATTTCAAGAGCCTTCCACCGAGAAAGGAGATAGCAATAGTTAGCCCGTAGACGGCATGAGTAAAAAACAAATCCCCCCAACCCCCTTCGTAGAAGGGGGAGCTTTCAATGGACCCCTCTTTTACAAAGTACCCACTTCGGGGCACGAGGCAAGTGAAAAAATATCACGGGGGCTGGGGTGATTTAAAACCGATCATTGTGCCGAGATAACTTTTCGTCAGCCGACTGATCTATTGCAAGCTGAGTCCAGCGTCACGCTGGTTGGCAGGTTTTGCAGAAGAAGGTGGATCGGCCGGAATGGATCGTGCGGGATATTAGGGTTTTGCATTTTCGACACGGCTGCCCCTCTTTGCCGTAGACGGATAGCTGTATGGCATAGTATCCGGCGGAGCCATCGGGATTAAAGAAATCACGCAAGGTGGTTCCTCCGGCCAGGATACTGTTTTCCAGGGTGGTGCGCACGCAAGCAAGAAGGCGGTTCCACTCAGCAAGCGTGACTCTTTGGGCTTTGCGTTTAGGGTTGATGCCTGCCTCAAACAGGGATTCGCAGGCGTAGATATTGCCGATTCCCGTGATGCGTCGGGCATCCATGATGAACGTCTTGATGGGAGAGCGGCAGTTTTTTGCCCGGTCTTTCATGACTTTTGCGTTCGCATCCGGGGAAAAAGGGTCCGGCCCCATTTTGTCCAGCAAAGGGTGTTTCCCATTTTGTGGAACCCAGAGTATGCAACCAAAGCGCCTGGGATCGACAAAGTGCAGGCAGGTTTTGGTGCCAAACTGGAGTACAGCGTGTGTATGTTTTTCAAGCGGGGTCATGGATGTTTGCAGGGCAATATGTCCACTCATACCCAGATGCAAAAGCAGAGCGCCACTCGGAACCTGAAAAAGCAGGTATTTGCCTTTGCGTTGGATTTGGGAAACCACTTGGCCTGCGAATTGTTTGCGCAAAGTTGCCTGAGGAATGGGAAAGCGGATGTCCTTGCGATAGAACTTGAGTTTGGTGCAGGTTTTGTCGACGACTAAAGGAAGAAGGGCCCGCCTGAGAGTTTCGACTTCAGGCAGTTCAGGCATGGCTGCAATAAAAAATTTTACGGACTATGGCTATCCTGTTGCGATGGAGCCGGGCGAAATTATTATTTTTCCTCTTCAACATTTTCTTCCTCTTTTTTCTTTTCTTTCTTGGCGGGTTTTTTTGCGGTCACCACTTTAGCGGGGTGAAGAATGCGTCCATTCAGGGTATAACCTTTGGAGTATTCCTGAATGACGGTGTTTTCGTCATGTTCTTCAGATTCTAGCTGGGTCATGACTTCATGCAGGCTGGGGTCAAAGGGTTTGCCCAGAGCTTCAATCGGTTCGACCTTCTGGTTTTTGAGAAAGGCGGCGAATTGTTTCTGGATCATTTCAATGCCCTCTTTGAGGTTCTCCAGAGAGCTATTGTCTGCACCCATGGCGCGATCCAGGTTGTCATTGATCTGCACCAGTTCTTTTAAGAGTCGTTGGTTGGCAAATTGAACGGCATCTTCCTTGTCTTTGACCAATCGTTTACGAAAATTATCAAGGTCGGCTTTTTCTCTGAGGAAATCGCCTTTTTGTTCGGCCAGCTCCTGATCTTTTTTTTCTAATTGTTGCTCAAGTGCTTCGATGGGGTCGAGTTCTTTTTCCTCTTCGACAACGGCATCTTCATCCTGAACTTTCTGTTCGTCTTTTTGTTCTTCTTCCGGTTCTTTTGTTGCGTTTTCCTTGGATGTCACCTTTTCAAACTCCCTGATTTTCAGAAATTAATTTAGAAACTATTTTCGCAGTGTGATTCACAATGGAGATGATGCGTTTATAATCCATTCTTTTAGACCCGAAAACAGCCAGTGTGCCAACATTTTTATTTCCCAGTTGATAATTTTGTGCGATCAGGCTGCAGTTCCCCATTTCTTCCTGGAGATTCTCCTCGCCGATCAATATGGTCATTCCGTCATGGTGCAAGCAAAGGTCGAGCAGGTTGATCAATTTGGTTTTCTCTTCGAGAGTAGCCAAAAGAGCCTTGATCTTGCTGATATCCTCGGTGAACTCAGGCTGGTCGAGAAAATTCAAAGCGCCTTCCACAATCAGTTCGCTACTTTCTTTTTCTTCGGCAAACAGGGCGGCTGAAAGAGCGTGGGCCTTGCTTGCAAGCTGGTTGTAATGTTCCTTTTCGAGCCGCAACCGTTTCAGCAATTCCTGCAAGATCCATTTGATGGGTTTTCCACTGAACTCGTCATTCAGGTAATTTGAAATAGAGGTCAGTTGATCCTGGGTCATGCCCGCATCTATGGGAAGCACTTTGTTTTGCAGGATGCCTTGTTCAGAAAAGAAGACAGCCAGTGCCGCTTGCGGAGCCACTTTGGTGAATTCAATATGTTTGAAGCAGGCGCTCGAAAAACTGGGAAGCATCACCAGCCCGGTTTGCTGGGAAACCTTGGAAAGGTTTTCGCAGGCCTGCTCAAGCAGTCCCTGAAGATCCTGTTTTGGGTATTCCAGCGCAGGGGCTTCTGCCAGCACTTCGGCTTTCATTAAAAAACTTTGTGGACGTAAAAGATGATCCACATAAAACCGATAGCCTTTATCGGTGGGAATGCGGCCCGCCGACTTATGCGGTTGATTCAAAAACTCCTTTTCCTCCAAATCTGCCATCACATTCCTGAGTGTGGCGGAACTGAGGTGTTCGGGGTGAATCTTGGCCACCGTGCGTGAGCCTACGGGTTCAGCGGTCTCTATATATTTGTCGATGACTGCTAAGAGAACCGCTTTGCTTCTTTCATCTAATAGTGGTGAATTCATTGCAGGGGATGTTTGTTAATTGTTGGCATTGGGCTCAGCCATTATTGATCAGGTCTTTTGCTTTTTCCACGATCTGCGTTCCAATGCCCTTTGCGGTAAAAATTTCCAGCAACAAAGCGTGCCGGACACGACCATCAATGATATGGGTTTTACGCACTCCAGCCTTGAGGGCATCCAGGCAACAATTGACCTTGGGTAGCATACCGTCGCGAATGACCTTGCTCTTGATCATGTCGGAAGCCTGTTTTCGAGTCAAGCCGGATTGCAGTTTTCCGGCTTTATTTTGTACACCTTCAGTGTCTGTCATCAAAACCAGTTTTTCGGCTTTCAGGGCTGAGGCGATTTTTTCTGCCACAAAGTCGGCGTTGATATTGAGTGTTTCCCCTTTTTCCCCTTTGGCAATCGGAGCGATAACGGGAATGAATTCGTTTTGGTCCAGAGTTTCCAGAATGCGCGGGTTCACTTTAGTGATCTCGCCGACCAGCCCCAGATCGATGATTTCTGGTCGATCCATCTCCGGCGAAAGTTTCACCTTTTTATGGCGTTTAGCAAAAATCATATCCCCATCTTTGCCGGTGATGCCCACTGCATTGCCTCCCTGATTGTTGATCAGGGAAACGATTTCCTTGTTTACTTTTCCGCCAAGAACCATTTCCACCACGTCGATCGTTTCTTTGCTGGTCACGCGTTGCCCCTCAATAAAGCGAGACTTGATCCCCAGGGCTTTGAGGGTTTTGTCGATTTGCGGACCGCCCCCGTGAACGATGACCGGATTGATGCCGATGTATTTCATCATGACAATATCGAGGGCAAAGTTTTCCTTGAGGTCATCCGAAACCATGGCACTGCCGCCGTATTTGATGACGATGGTTTTGCCGTAGAAGTTCTTGATGTATGGAAGAGCTTCTAGAAGGATTTCAGCTTTATGAATGAGTTTTTTCATAGTGTATTTGCATATCGCATAAGAGTTTTTAAATCACCCCAGCCCCTCTTTAAAAAGAGGGGTCCATTGAAGCTCCCCCTTCTACGAAGGGGGTTGGGGGGATTTGATTTTTATTTATGCAATATACAGATCAAAGAATGTAACGGCTCAGGTCTTCGTCCTGAATAATATCTTTGAGTTTATTGCGGATATATTCAGCATCAATGGTGATATCGGTATCTTCCAGATCCGGCGCATTAAAAGAGATATCTTCGAGAAACTTTTCCATAATAGTTTGCAGTCGCCGGGCGCCAATGTTTTCCATGCGCTGGTTGACGAGCGCGGACATTTCAGCGATCTCGTCGATGGCATCGTCCAGAAAAGTCAGGTTCACCTGCTCAGTTTTTAGTAAGGCGGTGTATTGTTTGACCAAAGCGTTGTCGGGCTCCGTAAGAATGCGGACGAAATCATTTTTGGTCAAAGAATCCAGTTCAACGCGAATGGGGAAACGGCCTTGAAATTCCGGGATCAGGTCAGACGGTTTGGCTGAATGAAACGCCCCAGCCGCAATAAAAAGGATGTGGTCGGTTTTCACGATGCCGTATTTGGTGTTGACCGATGAGCCTTCAACAATGGGCAACAAGTCACGTTGTACCCCTTCGCGGGAGACATCGGGGCCGCTGGTTGAGCCTGCTTGTCGGCCTATGATTTTGTCTACTTCGTCAATGAAAATGATGCCGTTTTGTTCGACCCGCTTCAAGGTTTCCTGCATTATTGTGTCTTGATCGAGTAATTTTTCGGCTTCTTCCTGACAGAGAACCTTGAATGCGTCTGGGACTTTCAGTTTTTTGCTTTTGGTTTTTTGTGGCATGATCGAACCGAGCATATCCTTGATGTTGTTGCCCATCTCTTCCATCCCGGCTCCGCCGGAGCCCAGGTCAATGATGGACGGCATTTTTTCGAGCACCTGGATATCCACTTCGCGCTCATCGAGCTTGCCTTCTTTTAGCATCTGGGCAAACTTTTCGCGGGTTTGCTGATAATGCAATTTGCCGTTTGAGTCCAGGCCCGAATCGAGTTTCCCTTGCATGCCTGGGGGAGGAGGGAGAAGCAGGTCCAGAAGCTTTTCAATGGCCTGTTCACGGGCCTGCACACGAACACTGGCTTCCATTTCCTCTTTAACCATATTTTTCGACAATTCGACCAGATCCCGGATCATGGATTCCACATCGCGCCCGACATAACCCACCTAGGTATATTTTGAAGCTTCAACTTTGATGAAGGGGGATTTAGAAAGTTTCGCCAGCCGCCGGGCGATTTCTGTTTTGCCCACTCCTGTCGGGCCAATCATAAGAATATTCTTAGGCCCCACTTCGTCGCGAAGAGAATCTGGCAGTTGTTGTCGCCGCCAGCGATTACGCAGGGCAATGCCCACCGCCCGCTTGGCATTGGTTTGTCCAACGATAAATTTGTCCAGCTCCGCTACAATTTGTTTTGGAGTTAATGATGCCATTAAAACATCCGTGGCATCCTGAGGTGTGGGCTGGGTCAATACGGATTCTGTCATGAACTACAATTCCTCAATCGTTATATTAGAGTTGGTATAAATACAGATCGACTCGGTGATCTTCATGGCTTCTTCCACGATTTCCCGTGCCGAAAGATTGCTGTGCCCGACCAGTGCTTTGGCGGCGGCGGAAGCGAACATCCCGCCGGAACCGATAGCCAAAATGCCATCATCCGGCTCGATCACATCCCCCGTGCCCGAAAGCAGGAGAGAGTGTTCTTTATCGACCACGATCAGCATGGCCTCCAGTCGCCTCAGCATTTTATCGGTGCGCCAGTCTTTGGCCAGTTCGACCGCTGAGCGCGGCAGGTTCCCTTGAAATTTTTCAAGTTTTTCTTCAAACCGGGCAAACAGAGCAAATGCGTCTGCGGTGGACCCGGCGAACCCCCCGACTACTTTGTCGTGGTGCATACGCCGGACCTTGCTGGCTGAGTGTTTCATTATTGTACTGCCCAGGGTGACTTGCCCGTCACCGCCTATGACGACCTGGCCCTTGTGACGGACAGCGAGTATTGTGGTTGCTTGCATCATATCGAGTATTGTACTGGTAAGAGGGGAAAAAAGGAAACCTGATTAATATTATTTTGTTGCGGGTTTTTCTTTGGCGCGAGGGTGGGCCTTGTCATAGGTTTCGGACAACCTGTCCAGCGTCAAATGGGTGTATTTCTGCGTGGTGGACAGACTCGAATGCCCTAATAGTTCCTGAATCGAGCGCAAGTCTGCCCCGCTTTCCAAAAGGTGAGTGGCAAAAGAATGCCGGATCGAATGCGGAGAAACCCCGCCGGCAAAATTCCCCTGCTTGATATATTTTTCGACAACTTTACGCACGCCCCGGGTGGAGATTCCTGTCCCGCGATAGTTCAGGAACAGTTTTTCCGGGGCAGAGCTAAACTTCCGGGTTTTGTCCATCCTGGCACCCAAATAGGTTTTTAAAGCTTCAACACAAGGGCGGCCCATGGGCAGAAGGCGTTCCTTGCCTCCTTTTCCCAGTACTTTGATCATGCGCGAATCAAGGTCGATGTCCTCCTGGGTCAGTCCAACCAGTTCACTGATGCGCAGTCCGCAGCTGTAAAACAGTTCCAACACAGCCCGGTCGCGGATGGGCAGGAACTTTTTACCCTGAGGCAACTCCAAAAGACGGAACATTTCATCGATGGAAAAATAAGCAGGCAGTTTATTCTGCATCCGGGGTGCGGGAACAGTCTTGGCAACATTGGTTTTCAGACGGCCTTCCCGACACAGGAAGCGGAAAAACGAGCTCAATGTCGAAAGTTTGCGCCGCATGGTGGCACCCGAAAAACCTTTCTCATAGAGATAGCCCATGAATGAACGCACCGCCAACCGGTCTATTTTTTCAAGTTGAATGGGGGAGACGGCATGACCGGAGTGGATTAGAAAATCCTGGAATTGGGCGATATCATTGAGATAACCTTCCAGCGTATGCGAAGAAGCATTTTTCTCCACCTGCAGGTAGTTTTTGAACTCCTGTATGGCCTTTTTCATTGAATAACCCTTTATTTATCAACAATATCAAAATACCTGACCCGAAAGGGTAAGTCAAGGAACCTGCAAGCTGGGTACTGTGAGTTATATCCACTATGTCTTTTTTCGAAAATTTGATCAGAAAAGCAAGGCCTGTTTTTTGGACCCTCTATTTATTCGGTAATTTTGCACGGGGTATAAGCAAAGCATTTTGTTTTTGGACAGAAAATATGGGATCATTCAACTAACAAAAGCATCTAAATGAACAGGCTTTAAACTTCCCGGGAAGGATAATGATGACCGATTCAACAAACCCTGAATTTGAAAAAGAACAACGACAGTCCGGTGAAGGGTTCCGCACGGTATCCGAAATTCGCCAAAGGCTGGACGTTCTCGCAGAACATGTGGAGTCCAGAAAAGAGGCGCTGGAAGAAGAAATTCAGGAACATTTGCATGAGTCATTAGCCAATGCGCGCGACTCGATGGAACGGATCGAAGAAAACATCGCGCCGAAAGTGGAAAAGGCCATCCGCACGAAGATGGAAGAAATCGACCGCAAGATGGTGCGCATGAACGAAGATGGGCTCGAAGCGGTGCGGCAAGAGCTGGTAAAAGCCACCCCTGAACTTACAAAAAAAATATTGGAAGATCTAGATAAGTTGGTGGCGGAAAACACCCGCTTTGTGAAAATGGAAATTTTACATGAGATCAAGGAAGAACTCGACAAATCAATTCAGTCGGCAATAGAGCCCGTCAACGATAAACTGACCGCATCCAAGACCTTGGTCGTTTCTGCGTTGAGTCTGGCTGGTCTGGCTTTATTGGCAACGATTTGGCTTGTTATCAGGTAATCAGCCAGAACAGGAAAAAGAAAAGGACGCTGGAAAGGACCACCTGCCAGACGAAGCTGAACCCCGGTCCGGTAAAAAGGATCAAGACCGAACTGGCGCAGAGGATGAGGAATGCCAGAATATGGCGGGTGCGTTTTTTTAGGATCGGCTCCGGTTCCATAAATTTTAACCGTTTTTTTCCTGAACAAGCAGTTTTTTGATATCTTCAAGTGCCAGAATTTCTTCCGCCTCCAAGATCAGGTTATCGACCGAAAACTCATCGGCTTCTACTTCGGAAGGGTCAGGGCGAAGGCCCAGACTGGGTGAAGAATCAAGATAGTTTTTGATATCCTCCTGACTGAATGTGCTGAGAATAGCATGTGCGAAATTAGTCAGAAGGGATTCCAAATGTTTGACTTGCTCCAAAGGTATGCTGTAATGCTCCTGAACCGTCAAGGCATAGCTCATCTTCAATGCACGTCCCCCCAGGTTCAGAGGATGGTTTTCTGGCATGTCGTTGCTGGGATACAGAAATTGTAGCTTTTGCCGGGCTTTTCTGTGCAGACGAAAATTCAATCCGAATTTTTCTCCTATCAGAAAAGAAAGACCCGCGTGGGTTCCCTCGCGCTCGGCGAGTTGTAATGCGTCTTGACAATATTCCTGAACTTGTTCGATTTCCATACCTCGGGTCTTTTCAGTTGTGAAGGGTGACAACGATATTGTATGCGTAAATGCTACCCATTATTCTTGTAATGGGGACAGAAGTAAACCTTTTATATAATCTCACAAGTGTTTTTTGTTGTTTACCGGTTATACAATTTGGCGCATAGATAGGCAAAGAACCGGGTTGCCGAATGAAGGAAGGGTTCCTTCCCTTTTATGGGTTGCACATGGATAAAGTGCATGCCTGCATCGATGGCCCCACCATCGGTCACATAATTATCTCCAATCATGCATACTTTGGCAGGGTCCTGCAATTGCAGGAAATCAGTCATGGCAGTCTGGAATCCATGTGGATCGGGCTTGGCGGGCACGTTGGTGACAACGGTCACGCCCATTTTCTGGAACGCTTGAAACCGGTCTTCCCAGGCATTGGTATAGATGGCTATTTTTAATCCTTTTTCCAGCATAGCGCGAATATGGTGGGTCACCGTGAGGCTATATTCTCTGGCGTGATGGGGCCCCAATGTGCCATCGGCATCGAGGAGAACTCCTGCAATGCCTTTTGCGAGGAGCTTGTCGATGGAAATTTCCTCAAACCGTTTTACCTGCATAAAAGTATCCAGCCTCGAAGGGCTGAAGGGCAGGGCAAGGAGACGGGAGGCTTTGGCCCAGGTAAGTCCTTCTCTTGTAGCGTTGTTTGTGTTTGACATATGATTTTATTTAGCAAGCGTGAGGCCAGATAGCAATAAAAAATTATTGTTATCTGGCCTCCACGGCTAGTCGTGGTCGTTGTCTTTATCAGAGTCATCGTGCTCGATGTTTCCTGTGTCAAGCATGGCCTGCCGGTTTGCAGGCAGGTGCGCGTTCGCCGCGCCATACTGGTACACCAGTTCTCCGCCAGTGTGGCCTGTTTCGACCAATGGGATGAGAGCGACGAGACTCAACACTGCCAGCCCCAAACGCAGGGAATGCGAATTTTTTCTGACCAGCCCGGCAAGTGAAACCAGAAACAAAGAGCCCGCCACCCAGGGGATCATCTCCCCCGCTTCTTCATGTTCCTCAATCACCCTTTCAGAAACGATTTCTTCTACCTTGTCTTCGTCTTTTTCGCCGAGTTCTACGGCAACGATGGCCGAGGCTCCATAAGCCAGAGCCATGACAGTTACAAGTACCCAGACCTTTTGTTGTAGAAACTCCCTTTTGATGGCCCACCAAAGCATCAATGCCAGAAAAGGAAGTAAAGAGCCCAAAACGATAGGAAAATGAACCACAACGGGGTGCAACGGCAAATCAAACATGATAATCTCCTGAGAAAAGTTCATAAACTAATTTGCAACTAGTTTTGGGCAGAAAGTGGAAAACATCCATCCGCACTATGGAGCATAGAATTTATGAGTGAACTCAATGAGTTACAGGAGGCATAGGGCAAATGGCGGATGTCCGTGAAGCCAATTTGCTGGTTCTTATGCTGTCGGGAACCTTCGTGGTGCTGGTGGGGCTCGACCTTGCCAACGATTATTCAGGCGGGGGCACGGGAGCCCATCTGGTTCTGGAGGGACTTCTGTTTGCCATCAGCGGTGCGGTGTTCATTAGAGGAATCAAACAGTTAGCTAAAGCCCGGCAGAAAATCGAATTACTAAAAGGCGATGTAGAAAAACTGAATGAAGAAAAAGAAAAATGGAAGGGTGAGACGCATCAACTTCTTGCGGGGCTGTCGGTCAAGATCGAAAATCAGTTTGCCCATTGGCAACTCACCCCGGCTGAAATGGAGGTGGGGTTTTTATTGCTCAAAGGTATCTCGCTCAAAGAAATCGCTGATATGCGCAATACAAAACTGAAAACCGTGCAACAGCAGTCGCAATCCATTTATCAGAAAACCAGCCTGGGCAGCCGTTCCGAACTCGCCGCGTTTTTCCTCGAAGACCTGCTTCCTCCAGCGGCCCCTTAGCAGGGGAGGCAGATAGCAATGACTCGTTGAGCCGAGAATACCGGCTGCCCGCGATAAAAAGCTATTGCAAGTGGAGTCCAGCGTCACGCTGGGCATATTTATGACCACAGTCTTTTTGGTTGGAAATGGTGACCATGCCATCGCGCCTGTCTTTCAAGGCTTCGGTTTCGGCTATATCGGCCATATGGGAATCAGACACCCATCAATACGGCGTTCAATATCAGCAGAGGAGGAAAGGCAAACCGGGCCGCCCCAAGGACCAGATCCCTCAGGTTCTGCAAGGTGTGATCTGTGTTTTCCAAAGTTTCTATTTTTACTTGCGCGGTTTCCAGTTCTTTATCAAGCATCCAGCAAGAGGCCTGGTTATCCTCAGACTGGGCGACATAAACCTTTCCTGCGGCACAACCCGAAACCCAAAAACAAAAAATACCAAAAACGAACAAACGCAACCCCTTCTTCATTTCCACTCCAAACAGACGAACTTTATTAAAGAATTTGCCCTGATAGGCAAATCACTCAAAAGCTTTAGGATTGTGATTTAGGGCCCAAAAAACGCACAGGAGTGAAAATAACGGGGAGGGGTGTTTAAATAACCAGTCCTAGCAGATGTATATAACTCATTTTCTCGGGATTTGAAACTAAAATAGCAAAAAATGGAGAACCCCTTGATAGTTGGCTCACGCCTAGTGCGGGTGAGCCACCGGAGGCACTTGGTAAGAGCTTGATTGGACCGAGAATACGGCTGTTCGCTGATAAAGCTATTGCAGGTAGAGTCCAGCGTCACGCTGGCGCCTAGTGGCCCGTATAGTTGAAAATTGCCCCGTAAATACCTATATTTAACTTAGTCCACTTTCCCCTTTTAGGCCTTTTTTTACAGGGCGATAAATGCGAACAGGGGGGAGTTCACCCTCAACCTTATTTCTAAACAGGGGGTCATCATGCCTACCACATTGCCGGAGTCTATTACCGACCAAATCATCGCCGATAAAATTAAGGAATGGGAACAAAAAAAACAAGATCGGCAAGCGAAAAAAGAGGTTCGGGAAATAAAGATCCATCCGTTTTTGACCATTGCCCGGGATTTCGGGTGCCGGGAAGAAGAAATTATTCCCGGCCTGGAAAAGTCTCTGGGATGGAAAGTATATGGGCGTAATATGCTCGACCACCTGGCACGAAGAGAGCAACTCAGTCGCAGTTTCATTGAAACCCTGGATGAACACCGGCAAAACCTCATTGAGAACTGGGTCAATTTTTTAATCCATTCCGGGTCCATCATGCAACACGATTATGTGGTGAAGATCTCCCGCTTGATCAAAGTAATCGTTGCCCAGGAGAACGCCATTTTTCTGGGCCGGGGCATCAACTACATCCTCGAAGACAAAAGGGAAGGTCTGCGCATCCGGCTGACTGCCCCGCTCACACAGAGGATCAAAAATATTTCCCAGCTCAGAAACATCCCGGAGAAAGAGGCGGAGGATCTTATTGTAGAAACGGACCAGGAGCGGCGGGATTTTATCAAACAAAATTTCAAAAAAGATTTTGATTCTTGCGAAGATTATGACCTGGTGCTCAATACAATGAACTTTTCCAACGAGACAATATTTAAAACCATTTCCCTGTTTCTCAATGCCTGATAAAAGGAGGTGAACAACATGACGCTCTGTCCCGTTGCCCTTGCGGTCGGATGCGAGAAATGCCCCATGTTCGAATTCTGTCCGCTTACCACCGTCCTCGGCGACCAGAAAAAAGAACCAGAAGATAAAAAAGAAGAAAAAGAATGACCGCAGGCAAAGCGCAGATTTTCATCCAGAAACAAACCTGGTTTGCTCCACAAAGGTTCTACCCACTGGCCTCCGGCGACCCACCGGTCAAAACCAGCTTTCGCGGTCCAACGACCGGTATTGAATGGCTTCGGCGATGTGTTCTGATTGTAGCGATTCGCAATCGGCAAGATCGGCGATGGTGCGGGAGACTTTTAGTATGCGGTCGTGCGCCCGGGCGCTCAAGCCGAGCTTGTCTATTGCCAGGGCCATGATTTTTTTCGAGGCCTCGTCGAGTTGGCAGAAGGTTTTAAGTTGCTGCGGATTCATGTTGGCGTTGAAAGTATTTTCGTTATCCGGGTCGAAACGGTTTAACTGGATACTGCGCGCTTTTTCGACCCTGGAGGCAATGGCCTGGGAACATTCGCCGCCGGATTCTGATGAGAGGTCTTTATAGTCCAGGGCAGGTACTTCGATATGCAGATCGATGCGGTCGAGCAATGGGCCGGATATTTTGCCGATATATTTTTTGATCGTCATGGGTGTGCATCCGCATTCGCGTTTCGGGTCGAAGCGGTAACCGCAGGGGCAGGGGTTCATCGCGGCCACCATCATGAAATTTGCCGGATAGGTGATAGAACCTGCGGCGCGTGAAATCGAGACTTCCCCGTCTTCCAGGGGCTGGCGTAATACTTCCAGAACATTTCTTTTGAACTCGGGAAGTTCATCGAGAAACAACACGCCGTTATGCGCCATCGACACCTCTCCCGGCATGGGCACGCGCCCGCCACCGATCAGGCCAGCATCGGAGATGGTGTGATGTGGGGACCGAAAGGGGCGCGATTGCAATAGCCCATTTTTCAACCGACCGAGCACACTATGGATTTTTGTGCTGGTGATGGCTTCCTTCTGTGTCATGGAAGGCAGGATAGTCGGGATGCGTTTTGCCAGCATGGATTTACCCGAACCGGGTGGGCCGATAAGCAGGATATTGTGCCCGCCTGAGGCGGCGATTTCCAGTGCCCGCTTGACATGGTGCTGGCCCTTGACATCGGTGAAATCCAGCTCATGCGGGTTGATGTTTTCGGTTTTGGTCGCGGGAGTTACGGGTTGGATATCGAGGTTGCCGCATAAAAATTCCACAGCCTGGGGCAGGGTTTCTATCGGATAAACGGGGATGCCTTCTATCACCGAAACTTCTGCCGCATTTTGTGCTGGCAGGAGAACTCCTTCCATGCCATTTTCCTGTGCCATGGCGGTGATGGAGAGCCCGCCGCGAATGGGTTTGACCCGACCATCGAGAGAGAGTTCACCCAGAACCACCAATTTTTTCAAGCGTTCACTATCAATCATGCCGCTGGCGACAAGAATGCCGAGAGCGATGGGCAGATCAAACGCCGAACCTTCTTTGCGGATGTCGGCGGGAGCCAGATTGATCGTGATTCTTCGTACCGGCAGGGCCAACTGGGTGTTGCGAATAGCGGCAGAGACGCGGTCACTGCTTTCCTTGACGGCGGCATCGGGAAGACCCACGATGGACATTCCCGGCAAACCTTGTGAAAGGTTGACCTCCACTTCCACCGGGTACCCGTCTATGCCTAAAACCGCTCCACTGTGAACAAGTGCGACCAATATTTCTTTCCCTTCTCCAAAAATTATCTGCTGAGAGTTCTTTTCTTCTATGGGTATGCCGATTGCTGAGTCAACCTACACGAGAGGGCTATGCAGGTCAAGCCTGCAAGTTGTGAGGGATTTTTAGGAGGTGAATGCGTGGGGGTGTTGCAAAAAAAACCAGTCGATGAGAGCTGCTTTTAAATTTCTTCTGTTTTTAAGCTCGGAGAGGGACAATCACACAGCAGGTCGCGCAAAAGTTGCGGTTGGGAATGATTTTAATTTTCTCTCGCTGACTAAACCAATATAGAACCCATTTTCCTCAACAACCAAATGTTTGATTCTACATTTTTTCATAACTCGTAATGCTTGAGAAGATGTAACCGACTCATTGATCGTCAATAGCCTGAGGTTCATGAACATTCCTACGCTGCAGGAGTCGATATCCAACCCAACATCAATGATTTTGGTATGAATGTCAAAACGAGTGATGATCCCTATATAGTCACCAAACTGCTTTATCAATAAAGCATCACAGTTTTTGGAGTCCATTAAGGTGAGTGCTTTTCTGACGGGTGTGGAAACGGCTACCTCTTGTTTCACAGCACGCATTAATGTTTTTAGGCTCATATCCGGGTCTCAAAAAATTGTCCTGATCGTAAAAGCACAGGATGACTTTTACATGAAGGTAGGATAAATCCTATACGGTGTCAAGTTTAAAGCCATGACTTTGTCTGACAGTGAGTTCTGATTAAAAGTTTGCCCAACCAGGAGTTGTTTTTAAGGGATAGGTTCTTCCACTTGCTTTAACAGTGCCTGCAAAACCCGGAGTTGTTCAGCGCTGGGGTTGAGCGTGAGCCCAGCTTGCAGATGAGTCTTGGCTTTCTCTGGATCGTTTTTGAATTCCAACAACAGTTTTGCCAGGTTGAACCGGGCTGACAGGAGTTTTGGGTTTTGCTGAACCGATTTTTCAAATTGGATGAGAGCTTCTGCAAACTTTTCCGATTGTATCAATTCGATTCCGGCCTGATTATGGGCCCGAGCCTTGTCAAAAGAAAGTTGTCGGGGTGGATATTGGCCTGTGCTTTTGTAAAGCACTGAGGCGCGCTCAAATTCTGCGCTTGCCGGGACGAATTGCCCTAGATTTGCATACAGGCTGGCGAGATTGAAATGGGAACTGGGGTCTGTCGGTTCAATGCGTATCGCTTCTTTAAAATGGTTTTCGGCTCGCGCAAAGTTTTTGAGATTTTTGTAGGCGATACCGAGGTTCTGATGCACGTCATAGAGATTAGGGTTGATCTGCAATAATGCCTGTAGCGGTGCCACCGCATGGGCATAATTGCCTTCCATTAAATAATGGATGCTCAGGGTTTTCCCGACGCTTAATTTGTTGGGAGATTTTTTGAAGGTGTCGGCCCAGAGGGTTGCAGGCGATAGATAAACCTGATTTCTCTTGACGACCATAACCGCGGCAAATATTAATAACAGGAGAATTCCCGCCATCAGGCCACGTTTTTTTATCAGGCTCTTGTTGTCGTTGTTATTGAAAACTACAAGA
>CAZEBI010000004.1:0-35024 GCA_964510355.1 uncultured Nitrospina sp.
CTGAATGACGGTGAACGCGGGCTCATGGGTTTCCAGTTTGGCCATATCGCGGATCTGGATAAACATATTTCGGGCGAACAGGCTGTGCCAAGCAGTTTCGGTGATCACGCGTATATGGGTCTGGTGTTTGGGGTCGGAACCGGCGCAACAATCCTGTACATAAACTGTTTTGCCCTGAAGATAAGCCAGAACCCTGGAGTACAGAGCTTCAAACTGTTCAACGGTAAAAGGCTTATTGACTTTCCCCCACCAGATGTTCTCCTGACTGGAAGGTTCTTGCACGATGAACTTGTCTTTGGGAGCCCGTCCGGTATGCTCTCCTGTGGTCACGCACATAGGCCCCAAATGAGAAAGATGCCCCTCGCCGTTATTGATGATGTGTTCGTAGAGCTGGGGAGTTGATAAATTCCAGTGAATCCCCTCCAGATTTTTCAAGCCATGCGTTTCCAGTCCAACTTTATGTTTTAAAACTTTTTGCGACATGGACGATATTCCTTTATGATATGAAGGATATGGTTGTAAGCCATTGAAAGGGAGTTCCTTTCCCTGATTAGCCCAGGTTCAGTGCTTAAACTATATACCAAATCTTATCATATTTAAGATAAATGGAAAACGCTTTTTGACCGGAAAAACCGGTTTTGAAACATAACCCAGGGTTTTTAGAATGTTTCGATTATTTGGTGAAAAAAAAGAGCCGCCCAAGATCAAGGTTCTGGCGCGGGAAAAAACCCGATATAACGATATTTATGTCATCCAGAATGGAGAACACCGCGAACTCTGGTTCAAAGGCAACGGGGAATACTACCTGCAAAGCCGGGCAGACACTCAGGGGCAAAACCCCCTTACTCTGGTGTACTCGCGCATGATCATGGCTTCTTTGATGTTTTGCCCGGAGCCCAAAAGAATGCTCATGGTGGGTTTGGGCGGCGGCATAGTCAGTGATTGTCTTGGCAAATGGTTCCCGAATTTGAAGATAGATATTGTGGAGGTCGATGAAAAGGTTATTGATCTGTCTAAAAAATATTTTTCCCTGCGTGAGTCGAGTCACTGCCGGGTGTTTGCCGAAGATGGCAGGGTGTTCATTCAGAAGCAACAAGAACCCTATGACTGGATCATCCTGGATGCGTTTAAAAGCGGGTCCATCCCTTATCATTTGAAGACGCATGAGTTTTATAAGGAAATTCGTGCGGTGCTGAATCCCGGTGGTGTGGTGGGGTCAAACCTTTATGGCAAAGGCAATACCTTGAAACCCAGAGATACTAAAACCTTTCTCTCGGTATTTCCCCAGATTTATTGTTTTGAAGATGATGATCAGGTTGCAACGGTGCTCATCGCAACAGACGGTGAACGCTGGGGCGAAGAAAAAATCCGTGACAAGGCTCTAACGTTCCAAAGTCTGCCGGAACCCTTTTCCATGATGCAGGACGCTGCAAAAACGTATCGACCGGGGAAATTTCTGATGGATTCGGCCTCGATGTTTGAAGACCATTTTTCGGATAATGGATTTCTGCACGATGTGGAGAATGAAAACCTGCAAAACTCCAAAGGTCGTCGCTACCCCATCACTAACGTCCAGTAAAAAACGGGCGGGTCAAGAGGAAAGGTCAAAGATCTGTACTCTGCCCCCATCCACATTGGCCACGGCTAACTGGTCGTTGAAAATGGAAAGCCCCCCCACTTTTCCTAACTGCCCAGCCCTTCTGCCCGGCTTGTGGTAAACGTTTTGGACTTCGAGTTGCTCATTAAGATGCACGATTTGGCTGTTCCAGAAATCGGAGCCAAAAATACCGTGCTTGGGATGCCAGGCGAGAAAATAAAGTTCGTCCACTCCCCAATCGGCTTTCTCCGTCGCGTGGATCAGGTTTTCTTGCGCATTAAAATGTTTCAATAAAGATTCTGACCGGTCCCCCACCAGGTATTCTCCATTCGGCAGACAATAGACACTGACGGGTTCCTGCAAGTGGGCGCTCAGGGTTCTTTGCAATTTACCCTGCCCATCAAAAACCCGTATACGGTTGTGTTCGGATTCCGCGACCCAGATATGATCCTGGGCATCGACGGACAGGGAGAAAATGGGGCCAAAATCTCCCCGCCCAAACTGTAGTAAAAAGTTCCCCTGAGGGTCGAATTTTTTAATCTCCCGGTTCAATTCGTCAATAACATAAATCGAGTTTTTGCTGTCGGTGGATAGATGAACCGGGTATTGCAGGCAAGTGGGTGCAGACCCCCATCCGCCAAACTGAAACTGGTAATGTCCCTGTTGCGAATAACTGTAAACCCGGTGGTTTTCATAGTCGGCAACCAGCAGATCGCCATCCCTGTTGTAGTGGATGCCTTGCGGTGTCAGGATTTGGCCGATTTCCGCCCCGGCTTTTTCCAGAATCCGGATTTCCTGGAAAACTGCGCTTTTCCCTGTAGGAGACAGGGGCTCCAGAAATTCGGCCAGCTTGCCCAAAATATTTTTTACTCTGGAGGTCCTCTGGAATTCAAATTCAAGCTGCTCTAGGTCAATGGTTGCCCGTTCGATTTCATCTTCATTTTTTATCGAGTCTGAAATCTCCGAGATGTCATATTTTGATTCCAGTTCACGGGTCTGGTTCTTCAAGCTTGAGACCTTGAAAAGTTTTTCTTTGCGGGATTTTAAGATTTCCCGGAGGCGCTGATCGCGCTCTAAAAGATGATCGTTAAAGGTCTGGAAAAATTGTTGGGCTTTTGAGTTTTCGTTGTCCATCATCGATAAAAAAGCGCCTGCAAGAACAAGGCGACGAAGGTTGAGCGACTGGTTGATGCCGAGACTCATGACCATTCGGCGAATCAGATTGATTTGAAACTGCACAATGGCGATATTATTTTCGATAGTGATGGGGGAGGCTTTGTCTTCCACGTGGGTCTGTTTTAACTGGATATCCAGATCTTTGCGGTTCTGCAACATTTCCTCCAATTGCTGGGCGAGTTCCCGGGATTTTTCCTGATAGCTGGCTTGAGTTTCCATCAGCGTTGACGCGCAATGGGCAAGTTTCTCCTGGTGCTCCAAAAAACCAGGAAACCGAAAACGGTCCTGCCCCCAAATCAGTTCCTCATTGTTCTTGCGCAAAGGCGCGCCTTCTGCCCTGAGAATTGCCAGGACTTCTGAAAAATTCAGGTTCTCGGAGTCGTAGGCAATGGGAGAAAAATCTGTGAGTGCGAGATTTTTTGCACTGACCGTTTCGCCTGATGAAAGCGTGTCCAACGAGTTTAAAAATTTCTGTTCCAGCTGGGCGTGAGCCGACCCGTTTTCATGAAACCCGATCAGGATTTCCAGGATATCCGCGCACGCATCGCCAGCCTTCTTTCCGGCTAGATTTTCCAGGCAGACAGGGGTGTTGCGTGCAAGGGCTCTGAGGTTGAACCAGTGGGACTGCAGCTCAAATTGCAGATGTTGTTGCAGATCCATGAGCCTTCCGTTGCTATGATACGGGGCGAGGAAAGCCGATAACTTATCTTTTTCCCCTTGTGATTCCCCCAATATACGGACCATGGATTCTTCGGTTTTTTCTTTTTGCCCGAAGTATTCCTTCATGATGCTCAGGGTTGCTTGTATTTGCCGGAGCAGGACATCCTTCAAAGAATTCAGTTGGGTTTCAGGAAGTTTGCTCTCTGTCAAGTTGCAGAGGCACTGGGAAAATTTCTGCACGGTTTTTTGGTAGCAATAAAACTTGTTTCGGGTCAGGCGGTAGATTTTTTTGTCTTCCTGGTCGGCGATATGAAGCTCGCGGTTGAACTCACGAATCCCCTCCGGGTCCTGCATAATCTTTTGTTGCTCGGCAAGTAAAAGTTCAGTATAGGTGCAACCCGATTCTTGCCAGGATAGAAAATATTTTAATGCCTCGTTCCTGGCCGCTTCTAATTGTTCCTGTGCCACACGGCAAACCAGGTCGGTAGTTCCCTTGGCTGACAGGCGGCTGAGGTGTAGCGCGGCCTGCATTTTCAAGTCTGGCGGCGTTTTTTCTGAAGAACCTTCGTTTAAAAGGGTGAGGGTTTTTTCAAGTGCTGCCAGGGCTTTTGAATTGTCATTCTTCTGTTCGAAGACAAGGGCCTGATAAAAAGTATGAGCGGGATTTGAAAACGAGCTTTCCGCCAGAGTGTTCTGAGAGACCAGCGGAATAAGATATTTAAAAATCCGGGTGTCGAAGGTGCAACCGATATGCAGGCAACCTTTTAAATCTATGGCGGTCAGGCAGGGCGCGGCAAATCCCTGCTTTGCTCCCTCAATGGCGAACAGATACTGGCCGAAGGGGGAAAAAACCTGGATGCGTTCATTGTTGAGGTCGGCAACATAAAGCAGGTCATTCGGTGCCACGGTTATACATTGGGGATATTGGAATTGCCCCGCGTTGCTGCCCATTTCCCCAAAAGATAAAATCTCCTGCCACTGGGAGTTGAATTTGCGCACCCGATGATTGCCGCTGTCGGTGATGAAAAAATTCCCTTTACTGTCTTTGGCAATGGAAGTGGGCAATTCAAATAAAATGGGAGCCAGTAGATGGGCGGGAGTCTGCTGAAGTTGTGCCAGCTGTTCTTCTAAAACGGTCCCCCGGTCCCCCAGGCAACCTAATGATACGCCTTGGGAATCGAAGAACTGGATGCGATGGTTGTAACGCTCCACGACAATAATATTTCCCGAAGGCTCAACCAGAATGTCATAGGGTTCATTCAGTTCCCCTTTGGCATCGCCACAAGTACCGAAGGTAAGAAGCGGGGTTCCTTTTGCATCAAATTTCTGTATCCGGTGATTCCAGCAGTCGGCGACATAGATATTTCCGTCTGCGTCCACCGCGATGCCCTTGGGATATTGAAATTGACCGGGTTCCTTTCCCTTACTGCCGAAACTATACAGGGGGTTGAATTGCGAGTCATAGACCTGAATGCGGTGATTGAAATCATCGGCAAGCAGAAGGTTCCCATCATCGGTAAAACACAGGCCGGAAGGTGGGGAGATCTTTTCCTCCGAGGAGTTCTCGTTTCGATAGGCGTTTTCAAATTTTATGGGAAACAGGGCGGTTGTCATGAAGGAGCGAACCTTTGATTGCGGAGATTTGTGCGGGCAAACCGGCGAGTTGCCGGTGGCAAGTCGCGGCAAATAAAACCCATTTGGGCGATTTAATCACAACTGTAATGATAAAACAAGGGCACCCCTAAAAACCGCTTTTGGTCATGATCCCGTTTTCGCTTGCGGCCAGAGGGTTTTATGCTGAATGATAGGATTGCTTCATAAATAATTAGGCGATAAATAATCAAATATTACTAAAAGTTATCGGAAAAAATACCGCTAAGCTAGTAATGAGCCTTAATTTAAAGAGAGAAAAATGACCCACCCTAAGACTCGGCTTGCGTCATACAAGGCGCAAATCGCAAGGTTGATTTTGACGGATGATCTTGACGAAGCAAAAAGGACTCTACAAAAAGCCCCGGAAGATTTTAACCTGATGAGGGGTCTTATGGAAAAGGTTCAAGCTCAAACCCGTCCCCTCGATTCATATAGAAATTCAGGGCCAAAATATGCCATCTCATCGGTTTCTTATACCTGCGGCGTGGGGTGCGAAATGTGTTGGGCAGGCTTTCATGACAAAACAAAGCTCTTTGACAACTATAAAAATCTCTTGCCGGAGGAGTTCGACGATTGGATGCCTTGGGTGGAATATGCTGACATGGTCATGCTGGCCGGGCTGGGAGAAACTCTGGACTCTCCCTATATCTTTGATCATTTAAACAAGCTCCGCAATAAAACCACTTATCTCACAACAAGTGGATCGACCTTGACCTTGAAAAAGGGGAAGCAACTCATTGAATCCGGCCTTTCTTATCTGAGCCTGTCGTTTGATGGGGAGACTGTAGCGGGTCATGGAAGTGGCGACAAGGAGTACACGCGTCGTTTTTGGGAAAATATCACTCAATTAAATACTTTGAAGGATCAACTTGCGTCTTCCAGTCCAATTTTACGTATGCAAATCGCTTTAAACCTGGAAAACCTGGACCAGCTTCATTCGTTGATTGAAAAAGCGGTTGCCCATAATATTAAGAGTGTAGAGTTTTTTTTCATGATCCCTTCGAGTGGTGAATTGTTTGAAAAAAGCATTTTCAGTGATTATGAAAATTCCCGGGAACAAATAAAAAAGGTTTTGAGTTATTGGTCGTCCGAAGGCCTGGATATTTCAATATTCAACAGGAAGGACATTTCTGAAAAACCGACCTCTTGTCATTATATTGACCTGACTGCAATTTTCAATTTGGATCGTTATTTACCTCAACCCTGTTGCGGCCCCTTGAGGCTACCTCTGGAAACCCGAGGTTTAACTCCTGAGCGATACTGGAACTCTTTTCCACTGCGTTATTTTCGATACTTGCATGCCAATGATGAAAAGGAGAGGGTGCCATCTCTTTGTGATTTTTGTTGGGCGCGCAACCCCGATAAATTTGCCAACTCCATACAAGAATCTTTTGCCCCAGAAAAAAATTCTGAAAACCTGATCCCTGTTTACCAGAAAGCCTCAAACTTGAAAAAGCGGAACGAATTTGACCCGGCAATTCAGCAATTTGAATATGTGATCAAAACGACTCAAGATTCCGATCTGCTTGGCAAGGCCCATTTTCACATCGGAGAAATAGAGCTGGGTCAAGGACGCTTTGAAAACGCTTTCTCGCATTTCCAGAAAGCCATCCATTTTCAGTTTCGCCACCAATTGGCCTTTTGTTATTTTTATCTATTATGGATTATCCTGGATAAAAATAACCGGGTTCTCTCACCGGAGCTGAGAAAGCTTACCTAGCGGGGCGCTGAAAAGCTCTGTCGAAGGGGTAAAGAACAACCCCCTTCGTAGAAGGGGGAGCTTCAATGGACCCCTCTTTTACAAAGAGGGGCTGGGGTGATTTAGAAACTCTCGCGCAATATGTGGGCTAGGGGGGGGTAAACAATTGGGTAAAACCAGATATAAAAGCTGAAGGCTAATGCCAATTAGTTTTTCAGTAACCTGCTAGTGGCAGGCGCCACTCGTGCATTGCGCCTGCTCTAAGGTTATTTCTTCCGGATTTTTTTCAAGTAGCATCATCAATAAATAAAGATAGGCAAATGCCAGTTGATGCCCAAAATAGTTTTTAATGGTGAGTTTGAACAGGGTGTAAGCCTTGGGATAGTTTTTTTCCTGCATTTCCCTTTCGGCTAAATGGAAATAGCATTTTCCCTTCCACACGGGGTTGTCGCTATTTTGTATGATGGTTTTATAATTCTTCTCAGCTTGACCCCACTGGTTATTATTTTTTAGTTCAGTGGCCTCAAGGTACAGTGGGCGAGCTTTGAAATTGCTGTCATCAGGCTGTAAGTTTTTCGCGAATTTCAAAGGGTTCATAGCCCAACACGTATCACAGGCAACGGGAAGGGTTTCCGATTTTCCGGTGCCATGCATATACCTGAAGTACCGGAAGGAAAACGAGTTCCAGTAGGTATCCGTTGAATAACCCTGGATTTTAAGAGGCATGGTGATGGGTCCGCAACAGACCGAGGGCAGGTAGCGATCCAGATTAAAAATGAGCATCTTGTCGATGAAGTGACAGGGCTGTGAATCCTTGATCTCAACATCATCGCCGATGCGGACCCAAAGGTCTTTTGCGTTGCCCTTTTTAATCTCCTCGTTGATCTTCTTTTGATAATATTTGAAATCGGTGAAAATCGATTGTTTGTACAGGCCGGGGTTGTGGGGGACCATAACATCCAGTTGCAGTAGATACACCCCTCTCGCCCTGGCCAAGTCAACCATTTCTCCGATCTGGTCCACGTTTTCCTTGTTGAGGACCATTGTGATCATGACATGCGGAGTCTCGGAGTTGAATTCCTTTTTCACCGCCTGGACCATTTCAATTTTTTTCCAGATGGTCTGGCTGTATTTTTCGTTTCCGCTGCCATGCCCGGCAGCAGTGAGCCCATCGAATGAGAAATTCAAGGTCTGGAGGCTGGACTGGATGAGGCGTTTTAGTTTTTCTCGAGTCAAAGGGATTCCGCTGGTGGTGAGGGTGGATTGTTTTAATTCGGATTTTTTCACGAAATCGTAAATATGGGGATTGTCCAGGGTTTCTCCCTGGCCGACATACACGACAAGGTCGGCAGAATGAATCCAGGGAAGAACCTCACCAAACTGTTCAGGAGACAGCTGTTTGTAGTCTTCAAAGAGGGATGTTTTATCATGAAAACCCGAGCCGCACATCTTGCACCCGATACCGCATGTATAGGAAACAGCTGTATGTATTTGTTTGGGTGGGGGTGCCGTAAGATTTTTCAAGGGTATGGGTTTGCCGGTCACCTGTTTCAGGAGTTCTGAAATACCACTCAATTTTCCATCATCTTGCTGCAACAACTTTTTGGCTTCTGTCAGATCATCCACCAAAATCGCGCTCATGACTTTATTTTGCAGATTGGGCCAATCTCGTTTTTCAAACTCCATAGTTTGTGCCTTTTAGTTTTTGATGATCAGTTTTTCGACCTCGTGGTCGTAAGCGGTTCGGCTTTGTTGAATCTGGGACCTGCGAAAAAGCATCTGCGGGAGTAATTTCAGGGCATCCCATTTGCTTTTCAAAAGTACCTGTCCTTGTCCGCGATAGGTGAAATATTTTATGTCGGCAAACTGGTGTTTCCAGATAGAAAAAATGAATTTAAAGTACATCTTGAGGGAATAGTTTTTGATGAAAACCCAAAGATCGTTACGTTTGCATAGATAAACATAGCGGTCGCTGTACAGGCCCACTGTGGCGGTGCCGATATGGTAGACCTTGGCTTTTGGCAGATAAACGGCTCTGAACCCTTGCAATTGCCCCCGCATATTGAGATCGACATCTTCTGCGAAGATGAAAAAATCCTCATCGAAAAGCCCTACCTGATTGAAAAATGTGCGTCGATAAATTCCGGCCCCGGCACAGGCTCCGAAAACATAGTCTTCTTTTTCATATTGCCCGACATCTTTTTCTCCCTGACCGCGGCCGCCGCCTGCGGACCAGCTGTGAAACAGGTCGCCGGTATTGTAAAAAACATCGCGTTGGTCGAGAAACATCATTTTGGTGGTGCCCATGCCGCATTCGGGATGGCGTTCCATGCCTTCGTAAAGTTCGCGCAACCAGTCCGGGGTCACCTCAATATCATTGTTGAGCAATACGATATATTCTGCGTTCGATGCTTTGATGCCTTCATTGCAGGCAATGGCGAACCCCATATTTTCAGGGAGTTTCAGTAGCCTTACGTCTGGGTATTGCTCCTCGATCATTTCTCGGGAACCATCGCTCGAGCCGTTATCGACAACGATGACCTCGTAGTCTGCGAAATCGAGTTTGGCGAGCGAATCCAGACACATGCCGACGAAGCGCATGCCATTCCAGTTGGGGACCACAACACTGACTTTCAAGGGAGAGCGGGAATTCGGGTTCATAGGTATCTTTTCGGTGTTTTGTGCGCAATTCTGAATAGGGATTTCCATAGTTTCTGCCGGTTTGCTGCGCAATAAAGCTTTTGCCCCCTGATGCGAGGGGTCTCTCTCAAGGCATTGTTGTAGGAGTTGAGTTTGCTTGTCCGGAGAAACCAGCAACGCCATCCTGAACCAGGCATTGGCCTGTATATGGGGATAGCTTGATGTCGCCACCGCTGCAAAAACTTTATAAGCTCCGGGTCGGTCGCCGGATTTTTCCAGGGCGGAAGCGAATGCATAGCGCATGATGTCATTATCCCGGTCTTTTTGCAGATAAAGTTCCAGCGTTTCGTGTTCGGGCCTCAGGTTAGAGTCGAGCTGGGCAAGACTTTTAACGATCAGAACATGCAGCCATTCGCGGTCTTTAGAGTCTGTGATGTCCCAGGTTTCAGCGTAAAGGTTTCTGAGTCCGTCCCGGTCCACCAGATTCTGCATGCATTCAACGCTGAATTCCCAGCAGTCATGTCGTTCAGGTTTTTGTCTGCGAACTTTTTCAAATTCTGCCAACGCTTGGGCGTAGTTTTTTTTGTGCTTTTGCAATAACCCCTGCGAATAAGAGGCTTCCAGATTATAGCCAAAGCGTTTTGTTTCTTCGTTTAGCAAGGAGAGAGCTTCATCGAGCTTGTTCTGTTCTATTTTTATATTGCAGAGTTTCAAGCGGGTATTGGCCCAATGAGGGGCGAGTTTGAGAACGGTCTCAAATGCTTTTTCGGCTTGCTCGGTGCGGTCCATGGCGTGATAAATTTCTCCCAGATAATCATGGCCTGCTATATCCAGCTTGTTCAACTTGATGAGTTTTTTGCACTCTTTGAGGGCGAGAGCGAGTTTTCCTCGGTCGGCATCGGAGCGGTCTAAGCCGGGTGCGTGCCACTCAGCTTGGGTGAGCGCATCCATATGGCGCATTTTTTCCTGCCAGGACAAGGCAAGCGGATCGCCTGAAACAGGTTCTACAGATTCCAGGCGGTATACCGGGAACCGGGCCAGCACAACTTTTAATAATTTATAGCGCAAGCCGGTGATCTCTTCCAGATGCTGGACATCCAGATCGGTAAAGCTCTTGATCAGGTATTTGGGTTTATGGCGCAAAAGCCCGCCGATGAAGCTGTCGTAAAAACCTTCGAGATCCGGGGTGTCCCAGGGGCCGATGGTGTGATGCAGAAAATTGTCGGAAGCCGGTGTATCGACCAGATGATAAAGCTGTGAAAAAGTTCCCCAGACAAAAATACGTTCACCGCTTTCACCGCGCATTCGCATCAGCCGTTTGAGAATTTTTCCCAGCCGGGGCAGATACAGGTATTGGTCAAATTTTTCGTAATGGATCAGGGTCTCAGGTTTTGTTGGGCGCAGATAATAAAAAGCCATGGTTTTTAAATTCCACGCCAGCAAAACCGAGAAACCGGCAAGAACTTTCCATATTGTAGCTTGCTCCAGCATCAATACGGCATCCATGCCCAAACCACAGCCCAATGAGAGCAAAGCAAATAATGGCAGATAGTGGTACCTGGAAAACGCCCGCTGGAAAACGATCATGCTAAACAGGACCAGGGAAAAAGCCGGCAACCAGATGTTTTGCTTTTGTATGCAAAAATATGTGAGCGCAATGAGACCCAGCCAGATGGGCAGGGCTTGCTTGAAGAGTTTGCCGATTTCAAGCAAAACACTGAAATGCATGCTTTTGGTTTGGGTCAGCCTGAGGGTGGTGGCCATACGGGTTTTCATTTGTTTGCGCGCGAGGGCATCCCAAAACCCCATCTTCCATTCTACCAGGTTGGAAAGCGCCATCACCCCTGCACCCGCCAGGGCAAACTGGGCCGAGGCCAGCGCACCGAATTCAATCCAGACCACCGGCGTTAAGACTCCGGCAAAAAGAGCGCTGGTGTATTTGGGCAGGGTAGCCAGACCAAAACAGAATCCTGCAAGGATCACCCAACCGGTTTGCAATAAAGCCAGCCCGGAAAAAATAAAAGGAATATAAAATTGTTCGAAGTTGAAAGAACCCGCCGTCAGGTCAGGAGAAGTGCCATAAAAAGCATAGAGCAAGCCGCCGGTGAAACTGGCCCAGGGGTTGTGGGTGAAACTCCATAAGGCACCATAGATGGCCAGTGAGCCGGCAAGGTGAAAAGCGGTCTGCAAATGACGGATGCGCTGAACTCCACCCTGAGGGGAACCATAGAGTTTGTCGAACAACAGCATTTTCCACATGGGGATACCGATGATTTGCAGGTCTTTTTTCCAGCGGAACCCTTGCGACGATGCAAAACGGGCGCGGTAAGTGTAGATGGCAAAATCATCATCCAGAGGAAAATTCCGAAAAGGCCGACGCAATAAAACGGCGGCGAGGGAAATGATGACTAAAAATGTCGGGGTCAACAGGTCCATGATAGTTGGCTTTGGGATGCGTGGAGAACTATGGCTTTCCTACACTTATATAATCGGCTGATTTCCCAGGTTTCTTTAGTCTTTCGACGGGTCGCCGGGACACCTTTCCTCCTTAAAGCCTCTCGAGTATAGGCAATGGGGCCTGGGGGATCAACCCTGCAATTTCAGCCCGATACAGGCCCCCGGTCGCTTGCTTTTCGAGCTCAGATTGAGGAGAATAACATCAACAAATTTAAGGAGATTCAGATGCAAGAAGATTTAGCCAAGACGTTCAAAGATATAGAAAACAAGATAGGACTTCTTCGGAGGTTACTTTGACGTTGATCAGAAGATAAA
The DNA here is from genome assembly GCA_964510355.1 of uncultured Nitrospina sp. Lineage (GTDB taxonomy): Bacteria > Nitrospinota > Nitrospinia > Nitrospinales > VA-1 > LS-NOB. Next base: position 12,198 of record CAZEBI010000004.1, read on the forward strand.
AGAAGTGGCGTCTCTGGATGCAGGAATTGCCGGCTCGGGGTTCTGGAATGATAATGAGTCCGCCCAAAAAATTCTACAAAAAAGGTCCGGTCTGCAACGTTCCATAGAAATCTGGAAAAACCTGGATAAAGAGGGCGAAGACTTGAGTGCCATGCTGGAGCTTTCTGCCGAGGAAGAAGACCCTTCTCTCGACGAGGAGATCCAATCTTCTTTGATCCAGCTTAGAGAACAGGTTGTCCTGGCAGAATTGCAGGCCATGTTGTCGGGGGACAATGACTTTAATAATGCTTTCCTGGCGATCAACTCCGGCGCAGGGGGCACGGAGTCGCAAGACTGGGCGGAAATGCTTTTACGCATGTACCTGCGCTGGGGAGACCGTAATGGTTATAAAACAGAAGTTCTGGATATGCAATATGGCGAGGAGGCGGGTATCAAAAGTGCCACGGTCCTGTTCACCGGCGACTACGCTTTCGGTTATTTGAAAGCGGAGATCGGAGTGCATCGCCTGGTGCGTATTTCTCCTTATGATTCCAACAAAAGACGCCACACCTCGTTTGCGTCGGCTTTTGTCTACCCTGAAGTTGATGATGAAATCGACGTTGAAATCAAGGACGAAGACTTGAAGGTAGATGTCTATCGCGCTTCAGGGCCGGGAGGTCAAGGCGTGAACACCACCGATTCTGCGGTCCGGTTGACGCATACTCCGTCGGGTATTGTGGTCCAATGCCAGAATGAACGCTCGCAACATAAAAACAAGGCATCGGCCATCAAGGTCTTAAAATCCCGCCTGTACGAGCTGGAACAGGAAAAACAGGGTGAAGAAAAAAAGGAAATGGAGAAGCAAAAAAGAAAAATAGAATGGGGCAGTCAGATCCGTTCCTACGTTCTGCACCCTTACCGCCTAGTTAAAGACTTGCGGACGAATGTGGAAGTGGGCAATGTGGATGCGGTGCTCGATGGCGATCTACAGACTTTCATTCAGGCTTTTTTGCGTTTCGATAAAACCGGAGAGGAGGCAGGAAAGGTATGAAATCGGGGATGCAACCGGCTTTAATCAATGACCCGTTCGGGGACCCCGGACTGCTGGTGCAGTTTCTTCTGCAAAAGCGGGTGCTGTTGTTTGACCTGGGCGATTTATCCGCTGTATCGAACGCAACCTTGCTCAAAGTTTCCCATGTTTTTGTCAGCCACACCCATATCGACCATTTTATTGGTTTTGACCGGTTGTTGCGCACGCTTTTTGGCCGGGAAAAAACACTGACAATTTTTGGCCCGGAAAATATCATTCAAAATGTGCAAGGTAAGCTGGCCGGATTCACCTGGAACCTGGTTGAGCTGTATGCGGAATCGCTCACCATAGAGGTGGTCGAAGTGCGCCAGAGCGGTTTGCGGAAAGGCAGTTTCAGGGCGATTGAAAAATTTCAGCTTTGCGACGAAAGGCAAGAGGCTTTTGAGGAAGGGGGGCGGATCGTGGACCACCCTGACTTTTCTGTGCACGCGGCGATACTGGAGCATCGGGTGCCTTGTCTGGGTTTTGCGCTGGAAGAAAAACCGCACGCCAATATTGACAAAGATAAATTGCAATCGATGCAGGCCGAGCCTGGACCCTGGCTGAATCAATTGAAACAAAGCATATTGAGCGGTGAACCGGAATCCACACTCATAGCGGTGCCGTTTAGAAAGCCTGAGGGCGCGCGAAATATTCCCCAGGGCCAACTCAAGAGCGATTTGGTGGAGGTTTTTCCCGGGCAAAAAATTGGCTATGTGGTGGATACGGTTTTTAATGAGCGTAATAGAAAGAAGATCGTGCAATTGGTAGAATCTGCGGATATCTTTTTTTGTGAATCGCCTTTTCTGGCCGATGAAGAAGAACGCGGGCAAACACGTTACCATCTTACATCCCGTCAGGCGGGAACCCTGGCCCGAGAGGCGGGTGTCAAGCAACTGCAGGTTTTTCATTTTTCGTCCCGGCATAAAGATTGCCGCGAGCAGTTCTATAATGAGGCGCAGGAGGCTTTCCAACAAACACAGCCTGCCGCCATTGAGAAGTAAATTTCTCCTGATTGCTAACACTCATTATGAGGGCGCCCCTTGTTCTGGATTGATTTGGGATTACTGGGAATCACCGCCTACCGCATGGTGGCGGCGCTAAAAGCCGCTTTCACGGTAATGGAAAAACTGGCCCTGGCATTTTTGTTGGCGTTGGGGCTAAAGAGCCTGATTCTATTTTTCCTGATTCAAATGGGAGTTCGTCCTTTCGCCAGCATCCAGATCGGGGCGACTATATTTGTGCTTGTCCTGACAGTGTTGCTGACTCGACCCGCAATGGTGCCCGCCGCCCAGACAGTTTTCGTGAGTGCCAAGTGGGCAACGGTTTTGGTTTGTCTGGTGATTGGAGTGCTTTTTTCATTCAGTCTGGTGAATGCCTGGTTTTTTCCCATTGTAGAATCGGATGCGGCCTGGTATCAGGTCAAAGCTTTATCCTTCCTGCATGAGGTCCGTTTCGATTCAGAATGGATTGTCCCTCAGCTTCAGCAGTATCCTCCGTTTGTGCCGCTTTTGTTTTCCTGGCTTACGGCTTTTGGCATTGAGCCGATGCGAATCATTTTTCCGTTTTTTTATTTGGCGCTGAATATCATTTTTTATTGCCGTGTGTGCGAATTCACCGGGAACTCTAAAATGGCCGCCATGTTGACGCTTGTGTTGGGAACAACCCCTTATATCTGGTGGCATGGTGTCTTGCCTTTTCTGGATTTATGCACGGCGGTGTTTTATTCGGCAGGAGCCCTGTACTGGTTTTTCTGGATGGAAAGCGGGGCTGAGGAAAAGAGCAGGGGCAGGACACTGGCTTTTTTGAGTGGCCTGTTTTTTGGCCTGTCTGCCTGGGTCCGCCTGGAGTTTTTAATTTATTGCCTGATTCCCATTGCGCTGACCCTTTGCGCTGATGCTGAACGCACGCAGGGCAGGGACCAAAAAGCATATCTGCTCTTTTTTGCGTTGCTACTGGTTTTCCCGACCCTCTGGTTTTTGAGTTTGGCTTCTTTTGAACCGGCTCTTTTGGGGCGGGTCAAAATGGTGGCGATGGTTGCTGTATTTGCCTGGATAGTCGCTCTGGCATTTGTGCTGGGAAGCTGGAGGTTGAAGGTTTTCACGGTGATCAAGGCAGGACTCGTGGCGGGGGCAGTATTTGTTGTTTTTATTTTGATGGATAGTGCAGGGCAGATTCCGGGGTGGAAAAAACTTTCCATTGCTTTATACCGGACAATAATCGTGCACGTTTTTTATCTGTTCACAGCGTTCCTTGCTGTTTTTCTTTTTCTCGGCAGGTTGAGAAATATCCCCAGGCTCAATAAATTGTTTGGTCTGTTTCTGGTGTTCTATCCGCTGGTTCACTTTGCCATCTTCTCCTATTCCACCCCGAAGTGGCTGACTCTCGGGGAATATGTACACGCCACGTTTATCAGCCCCGGCAATTCGGTCAGTCTTTCCGATACCCGAGGGATGATATCGATGTATCCCCTCTTGCTGTTTTTCATTGCCAGTATTCCCTCTGTTCGGCGAGGATTCGACGATGCCTAAAGAAAGGTGGGTGCAGAATGTTATCTGGGGAGTGGTGTTTTTTAATACGGTCGTTATTTGTGGTCTTTTCATAATGCCACGGGCGCAATTTATCATGGACCATATTGAGGACAGCCGGGAAGTGTTGCGGGAATCTGTGGGGCCACTCGATATGCCCAATCAATATGTCCATACTTATCGGGTTATGCATCAGGTGCGGGACATAGCCGGTGAGGATGCGGTGTTACTTCTGCCTGCGGATGACTGGGAATTTGGCTCGCCCCGCTCAGCTGTGATTCAGACCTTATACCCGCGCAAGGTTTATTTTTCAGGCGATCAGGGCTTCGATGAAATACTTTCCCAGGCCGCCGGTTTAAAGGAGGCCTATGTGGTGTTCAATAAAAAATGGGGAAAAGAATTTTGCCTGAAACTTTCCGTTCAGGATTTTGGCGAACAGGGGTTTGGGATTTGCCGAGTCAGTAAATGATGCCAGACGTTTTATTGGCAGAGCCGCTCTATTTATTGGGGCTTTTGCACAGGCGGGTGCCAAAAAAGAAAAGCGTATCTCCGAGACCTGTGCTGAAGCGCGAAAGAACGGCCAGTGTTATCACCTCGGCTTCGGGCAGGTAATTTTTCATGAAAAATATCAACACCATCTCGCGCACACCCACTCCGGCAGGAGCACCGGGAGTGATGAACCCGACCAGCCAGGCCACTGTATATATCGATGGAAACACGAGCATTAATCTCCAGTCCTGGAAATTGATGGTCGTGGAAATCAAGGTGAGAAAATAAAACAGCAGGCCTGAGCAGAGAAGGAAGCTCAGGTAAAAAACGGTGGCTTTAAAAAGTAGAATATCAGTTTTGAACCAGGAAAACGCAACAGCCGCAAGTACAAATAATGCCAGGCACCCTGACAGGGTAAGGGTTAAACCTAGATGTGTTAAAAGTACAGGCGCGAAAGGCAATGCCATAGAGGCAATGCATAGAATTTCCCACATCGTGGTTTTTGCCAGAGGGGATGCGGATAAACCCGCTTGTTGCCCCTCAGCTTGACGACTTGCCAGGTGGAAAATATTCCCCGGAACATATTTTATAATTTGTGTTTTTCCATATATATAGACGGCCCATCTCCAGTCTACATTCAGCTCGTATTTCTGCAGTAATGTATGCCAGGCTAAAGCCAGAAAAGTGCTTGCCATTGCGTAAGCGGCAGAAAGGAAAAGCAGGCAGGACCATTGAGCAAGGCTTAGCGTGCCGAATTGATCTGTATATGAAATCAACTTGGACAGGATGAACACGACTCCCGCAAAAGCCAAAACAGATCCTAAAAGCGCAACTGCTTTTTTTGCGGACATCAGGAAGGGGAAGTTATTTTTTGCAAAGCAGCATTGTCCATGGCAAGGGCGATCTTATATCAATGATTTCGAAGTACCGCCCTACAAGGGTTATAAATTCTTTCTTCGACCATTTTTGAATATGTCCGGGAGTATTTCCAAAAGCACTCCAGTATTTTCCTCGCAACATATTTAAAATACTCCAGAGGGGTTCGTCAGGGACACTTATGATGAGGTAAGGTTTTGCAATGCTGCGCAAAACTTCAAGTGCCTTTATGGGTTCATCAAGATGTTCTAAAACCTCGCAACATACAACCAATGTGGCAGAGTCCACCGCAGGCTCAAGATCATAGATTTGTTTGACCTTGAGGCCTTCTATGTCAAGGTTGAGCGATTCTAAATTGTTTCTGGCTAAGTCTATTGCGATGCGGGAAAAATCGCTTCCGCGAGTTTTTAGCCCCCTTGAGGCCCATTCGGAAATCCAGTATCCTTCGCCGCACCCGACTTCGTGAATATCCTTTGCCTGGGTGCGATTCACCAGGGAATTCAGGTTTTTGAAAAACCCTTGCATCAATATTTTGACGACGGGATTTTTGGAATTGTATTTGTCGTAAAAATTACCGACCTCAATGCCATCTTCAGATTTCCCGCCGGCAATTTTCATGAATCACTTGTCATCGAGCTCGGATTTTTTGATTCTTACTTGAATATCTTCCAGGAGTTGCCGGTTTACAGCGATGAGTTCAGCAGAAATTCCCATCATAATAACTTGAAATCCGACAATAAGTAGAATGGCGGATAGGATCAGCGATTGGATATGCCCCTCGGTTCGCCCCTGAAAAAAGAAAAAGAGGTATCGGCAACCAATGGCGAAGCCCAGCAGAAATGTGGTGCCTCCGGCAATGCTGAAAAGCTTCAAGGGGCGATACATGGAATAGGCTTTGAGCATGGTGACCAGAGAGCGTTGCAAATATGTCTGGATGTTGGGAAACAATCTCGATTCCCGCAGTTTTTTATTGGTTCGGACCGGGATATGCTCAATAGCCAGATTCTTTTTTCCGGCGCTGATCAGGGTTTCAATGGTGTAGGTGAAGTCGGAGACGACATGCATTTGGAGCGCGGCTCCCCTGCTGTAGGCGCGAAACCCGCTGGTCGCATCGGGGATGGTTGTTCCTGATAATTGGCCCACGATCCAACTGCCAAATTTCTGTAAAAATATTTTAAGCGGTGAAAAGTGGCGAACGGTTTCGACCTGACGGTTACCGACTACGATATCGGCTCTCTTATCGAGAATAGGCTGTATGAGTTTGGCGATATCCTCACCGCAGTACTGGTTGTCTGCATCGGTATTGACGATAATATCCGCCCCCAGTTTAAGGGCATGGTTCATGCCATACATGAATGCTTTAGCCAGACCTTTATTGTTGGTGAATTTCAAAATGTGGGTGACGTTGTGTTGTTGGGCCACCTCTATTGTTTTATCAGTGCTCCCGTCATCAATGACAAGTGTTTCAATGCAGTCAATGCCATCAATTTTATCAGGCAGATCGTTGAGCGTGATGGGAAGGGTTGCCTCTTCATTCAGGCAGGGAATTTGGATGATGAGTTTCACGATGGATTAAGATGAACCTTGTTTTTCGGCGACTCGCCGGTAAATGTGTACTCTTTCAGACGAGGTGGGTGAGCGAAACCGGTGTATTTGAATATCGTAAGAATTGTTGATTCGCTTAACCGGAGCGTTTAGAACAATTTTCTCGTACTGATGGGCGGAAAAAATAGTGTCGAGCTTTTTCTTTAACCCAAGAATAATTTTGTTTGGATGGGGATTTCTCTGGTTTCCCCTTAGAACAATCCAGTCAGGCTGACTCTTGAAACCCAAGTCGGTGTCATGAATCATCTTCAGCCCTGTCAGCAGAGCCAAAGCTTCCGATTCGTTATCAATATAGCATGTTTCGCCTTTTTCCCCATGGGTTTTGAAAAACCGTACCAATTCATCCAGTGGCCCCTGATAGCGATGGGTCAATTCCTGAGAGTAGAGATAGAATACGGAATTCAAGCTTGTTTCCCGCAAGAAGGTTCGGGTGGCATTTTCTGTGTAATTCGTCAGGGTAAATTTCCCGGGATTATTTTTGGCGACCTGTTTTAAAGGAAGAAGAGGACCCACGTGAACAAGATTGGTGGCAATCAGAACCAACAGGAGAACAGATTGCCGGACAACAGAGTTCTCAAATAAATGAAACACCACCATGGCTAGCAGAACAAATAACATGGGAATGCAGGCAACGATATATTGCATGAGCGGAATCGTGTGCAGGCAAGCCGTGATGAGGACCGACATGCAACAAAGTAGCAAGAGCGAAACTTGAAACCGTTGGCGCCGCAAAAATGAAATAAATAAAAATGGCGCAAGAATAAAAGGGAAAATATAATTGTTGAGCTGGAATAAGAATGCAGCGAAATGCTGGGGAAAACGCCACCAGGATGTATCGATCAATGGGCTGGCGGAAATATAAAACTCGGATACTTTGCTCATCAACGCAGGAAGGGTGACCAGCCACGGAAGACAGAACAGGCCTGTAATAATTGCCGACCCCTTTACTTTGCCCAGGTTGCCGCTGGGGACACGGCCCCTGTAAATACACAGGTGGATCAGCATCCCCATGATCACTCCGGCAAACTCAACATACATGGTGTGAAAATAAATGATCGACACCACTGTGAGGGGGAGGGGGTTCCATTTTTCTTTATCAAAAATGGTGATATAAAATCTCAGTAAAAGCGGGGTCAGTAGTATGGGAACGGCAACGTAGCGCGCAGTGCGAAAATAGAGCAGAGCGGGAACGCAGGTTGTAAGTAACAGGCACGCGAAAAAAGCGATTGTTTTCCGGTTGGTCCATCGTAAAGTGAAACTATAAAGGCTCCAAATCGAGAAAACCCCCAGAATCGCAAAGGGAAGCCGGGCCGCAAAGGTGTTCTGCCCAAATAACTGGAGTGAAACAGATTGCAGATAATAAGAAACCCAGGGCCGATACAAAAAGATGCCGCCAAAAACATCTCCCTCCGGCATGGTGTAATGGGTGCCATCGGAATGTTTTGGATAGCCATATTTAAGGATTGTGGTGGATATAAAAGTGTCAGCACCTTCATCCGTCTGCAACACCGTGTCATCCAACCCTGTGAAAATCAGCAGGAATGAAAAAGGCAGGAGAAAAACCAAGGCTAAATGGGTTTTTAGAAAATTTTGGATGGGCACCACTTTAGCAAACTGTTGAAGGTATCCGATCGGACCTGCTTTATTATACTCAAGCGGGTGGCCTGCTGGATATAAAAGTGGTGATTGATCTTTCATGGTCGGCAGATAATGCGGTTAATTCCGAGTGACCCCTATGGTATGATCGCCTATTAGGATTTATCGGCATTTGAGAATTTGATATTAGCCTTAAATTCCACAAACGGGTTTTATTCTTCTGCTCGGCGGTGGGCTCGTTCATTCGGGTTGTAAAATGAAAAGTCCTGACATTTCAGTGGTTGTTTTGGCCTATCGCAGTGCATCCACGATTGAAGGGTTTGTGGCCTCTCTGGTGGCTTCTTTGGACGAGGAGAAGATAGAATGGGAGGTCATTCTTGTGGGTAATTATTTTGAGGGAGAGGGCGATCAGACGCCGGAGGTGGTTCAAAGGATTTCAGACGGCAATTCGCGCATAAAAGCGGTGATTAAAGTTAAAGAAGGAATGATGGGGTGGGATATGAAATCCGGCCTTCAGGCCGCAACAGGAAATAAACTGGCGGTCATTGACGGAGATGGGCAGATGCCGTGCACGGATGTGATGCGTGTTTATAATCTCATGGTTGAAAAGGGCTACGACCTGGTGAAAACGGTTCGTGTTAAAAGGAGTGATGGTTTTTACCGTATGTTTATATCCGCCGTTTATAATTTGTTATTTAAAATAATGTTTCCAGGAATCAATGCCCGGGATATGAATTCCAAGCCCAAAATATTAACGCGGGAACTGTATCAGAGGATGAACCTGGAGTCTGACGGTTGGTTTGTTGATGCTGAAATTATGATAAGAGCCCGGCACCTGAAAATAGGAATCGGAGAAATAGAAACTACTTTTCACAGTATTGATACGCGCCCTTCTTTTGTAAAACCTCTCGCTATTCTGGAATTTTTAGCCAACCTGATCTGGTACCGCATTAAAGAATTTGGCGTAAAATAATTTCACGGGCATCTCCGCCTTAGAAGAAATCACCGAATACATAGAGATGGAAATGCCGAAACTTCTGATCACAGGTGCATCGAGCGTTTTGGCTGCCGGACTGGTGGCCTTGTTACGCGAAAGAGGGGAGTTTTCCTTCCGCCTTCTGGTACATCGCGCGCCGGTCACCACGGAATCGTGTGAAACCGTTTTTGGGGATTTGAATGACCCTGAATCTTTGGACCGGGCATGTCAGGGCATGGATACGGTCGTACATTTGGCGGCACTGACACATTCTTGTGACACGGCCAAATATTTTCGGGTGAATAGGGAGGGCACCCGAAACCTGATCAATGCCTGTAAGAAAAATGCGGTGCAAAGATTTGTTTTTATCAGTTCTGCTGCCGCCAGCCGGGACGGCGGAGCCTATGCTTTGAGTAAACTGGAGTCGGAGGAACTGGTTTGCGAGTCGGGCTTGCAATGGATTATTTTAAGACCTTCGGAAGTTTACGGGCCGCAAATGAAAGAAGGCATCGGAAAACTGATTGCGTGGGTCAGGAATTTAAAAATCATTCCTGTCATCGGAGAGGGTTCTTATTGCTTGAGTCCTGTTTATATTGATGATGTGGTAGAAGCCATGGCACGGGTAGTGCTGAAGCCTAGTCTGAAAAATCGGAAATTAAATTTATGCGGTCCGGAAGTGATTCCCTTTAAAGAAATAATAAATCGATTGTCACGATACCTGCAAGTTCGTAGGTATAAGATATTTATTCCTGTCTGGATAGCACGGTTGGGAATAGCACTGGCCTCCTCATTGAAACCGGGTTCTTTTTCGCCGGACCAAATTCCCCGTTTATTATGCAGCAAGCAACTGGATATCACCGAGGCTTCAACATTGATTTCTTATTGTCCCAGAAAATTGGAAGAGGGTTTGGCGGCGTATCATTCCGACTATAAGGAATTATAGAGGCGGGTATACTGGTCCATGATGTTTTCCCAGTCAAATTTTTCTCGGATAAGATTTTTGATCTGATCTCCCATTTGTTTTCTAAGCTTGTTGTCCTGCAATAACTCGATGCGATCACTCATTGCTTCCGGGTTATCCTCTGTCAAATAACCGGTTTCTCCTTCGATAATGATATCTCGGGCTACACCCACCGCCGTGGCAATGATTGGCAGGCCGTGCGCCCCGGCCTCAATGAGTGGTTGTCCAAAATTTTCGTATTGGGATGGGTAGACGAATAGGTCCGCCATTTTGTAATACTCTTTCAGTTCTGCTTGCGATTTTCTTCCGGCAAACGTCACCTTGTTGTTCAGGTTGAGGCTCTGCGTGAGTTGTTTTAGTTCTTGCAAGTAGCCGGAACGCGTGACACTGCTGGTTTTTTCTTCGCCGCCAGCGATGGTTAAGTGAAAGGGGAGGGTCAATTGTGCAACCGCCTGCAATAGCAGTTCAAGGTGCCGCACCCGCGCGATTCGACCGACAAATAGCAGTTGCAGGGTGTCGCTGGAGGTTTTTTCATCAAGGGTGTCGTTTACCTTGACACCCATAGGGATGATATGAATTTTGTCTTTCGCAATTCCAAACTCCAAAGCGTCTTCATATTCAAATTTTGAGGAAACGATGATGGCCTGGGCTCTTTTTGCCGAAGTTTTTAAAGTCATCCAGTCGTAAGCGTGATAGGGAATCCGCTGGAAAAAGGAAGGCAGATAGTTTTTAAAGCCGAGAAGGGAGCCGTGGGTATTTAAGATGAAAGGTTTATCTTTCAAGAGCGCAAAAAAAAACCGCTGTCGGTTTGAAAGTTTCGATAATTGTGGCTGTGTAAGATATCAAAATTTTTAAAATAAGAAAGCATTCCTGCGCTCACGCAGTAGCGCATGATTTTAAACTGGTGGGGAAACCTGAACACGGATACGCGCTCATATTTTTCATGGTGAGCGAGATCAGGATCAACATCGGAGTAGGTGGTGTAAACCGGGGAGTGAATGCCTCTTTCTTCCAAGCGGTTGGAGATTTGAAAAGCCTGATTGGTTGGGCCGCAAATATAGGGTAAAAAAGTTTCTATGGTGCGTAAGATTTTCAAGTCTGCGTGCCGGTTTGCCAGGGAGGCTGGTGAATTTTTTCTTCCAGTACTTTCTTTTCGTGATCCAATATCCCGACATGCTGTGTCAGGATACGCACTTGTTGAGTCAAGGCGGAAATGCGGATAGAAAAATGCAGACAAATGACCATGAGGAACAAGAGCCCGAAAAAGAATAATGTGGAAGTGACTAAAGTGGCCCCCACCAACCCCGAAACCCATTGTAAGGTACTTCCTGAAACCGAAAGCACAAGCATCAAAGTTCCGGTGATCAGCCAGCCCATTGAGTATTCCTCGCTCAAATGCTTTCTTCGGACCAACTCAAAAACATATGCGACCAGAAATACGCATATCAAAATGGAGATTATTTGAATTCGAGTGGGCATGGCTTATCTCGATTTTCTTAAAAGGGTTACAAAAATTGAAAGGAACATTTTAAAAACATAATAAATTGTTTTGTGCCCGTGATGCATGGATTCTTTATTTGGGCTGGCGTGCATGGTCACCGGAATCTCTTTGACGTTGAACCCGCAGCGGTTCAACAAAATGATGAAGTCCGCATCCGGGTAGTCCGGGGGGTAGTTGTCGCTTGCGGCAAACTCAATGGCTCGTCCCTTCAACGCTTGAAACCCTGAAGTGGGGTCGGTCACTTTTTGTCTGCAAATGAGAGAAGCGATAGTGCCAAACAATAACATCCCCGCATGGCGTGCCAGGGATGTTTTATAAGAGTCCGGGCTTAAAAAACGCGAGCCGATCACCACATCGCGATTTTCTTTTTGAACTTCTTTGAGCAGGTCTTTAATATTTTCAGGGTCATGCTGACCATCGGAATCCATTTGTACCACGATGGAAAAATTATTTTTTACGGCATATAAAAATCCCGTTTGCAGTGCAACGCCATAACCTGAATTGTAAGGCAAGGAAATAACTTTGGCATTGTGTGCCAGGGCTACTTTTTCTGTGTTGTCTGCAGAACCATCATTGATCACCAGTATGGGAATTCCTGGTGACTGTTTTCGGATGCCATCGAGAACCGCGCCTATATTTTTTTCTTCATTATAGGCTGGAATGATGATCAGGATTTTAGGTTGTTTGGTCAAGGGTTCCTGAGACGAAAAAATTTCTGTCGTATCATCCTCCTGGATAACCGCCAAGGCTTCGGGTGCCTGGGATTTGAAAGTTTTATAACTGAGGGTTTCCATTCACCGGGAATCTTTCAAACAGGCACGCAATGAAAATCATCTTTGAGCCAGCCAGAGAAAGGCCTTCGGGATCTTTTGTATCTATTATACAAAATTAACTCGAACCAGGGCTGGACCATTTATTAATGGCGCTCATAAGTTATAAAACGGTTGTTAGGGAAATAAACTTGACCCCATAATCTACGCATATTTTATACGAAATGTAACCCATTGTAAATAATAGGGTTGGGAGATTTCAAGGGCCTGGGGTTGTTTGAAAGCTCAGGGGCGGAGGATTCTACCGGTTTAACAGTTTGCAGGAGTCACGAATGCGTGCTGAAAGTATCCGTAAGAGAGGAATCAGGGCTTCAGGGTGGGTTCTTTCCATGGAATCAAAACACTCCTGAGTGATGAGGGAGACTTTGCCTTTTTCCAGGGCGGTGACGGTTGCAGACCGGGGTTGCCCGTCTATAATTCCCATTTCCCCGAAAATATCCTTTTCCTTGAGGATAGCCAGAACCTGTTTTTGTCCGTCACATATTCTGAACACTTCAAATTTTCCTTCTTCAACGAGATAAGCGCAGTCACTGGAGCTGCCTGCCTCGAACACCACTTCTCCAGGCTCAAAGCATTGAGTTTTCATAGCCCTATTCTCCTTTTTTGTTGTAATAGTCCGATACGGTGGTTTTGCTTGTCGTGTTGTTTTTCGGTTTTGTCCTGTTCAATTTGGTTATCGTGGTTCGCAGTTTTTCTGTCAGCGATTTGATCAGGCTGACCATGAAATGCGGATTAAATTTTGTCAGATAATTGAACCGGGATATTTCAATGATCGTGCATCGAGTATTTTCCAGAGCAATAGCTGTTGCGGACCGGGGATATTTGTCGATCAGGCCCATTTCCCCGAACAGGTCATTTTTGCCCAGTTTGCGGATGAGGGATCGGTTGCCCCGGGAATCTTCCCCGTATATCCCGACGTTTCCAGACTCGATGATGTAGGCGCAATCACTGGACTGGCCTACCAGAAAGATGATTTCATCTTTATAAAAAGTTGTGAAATTGTGATCCATGATGACCTAACCTTTCCCCGTAGGTATTACCAGAGTGTCGCTACGCTTTGTTTTTGCACCGCTCAACCTGTCCTCCAATAGTTCTGTGGTTTGGCGCAATCGTTGCGACAAAACCCCTAGAAGAGGACTCAGTGTCAAAGGTTCGTTCGTAATCAAATAATGCAGTGTCTTTGAAGTGATGATCGATAACTGGCAGTCCTCAAGAGCAAATGCTGTGGCGGTGCGAACTTCCTCATCAATCAGGGCCATCTCTCCGAAAATGGCATCTTTATGCAATATGGCCAAAACCTTGTGTTTTCCACGAACATCCCTTCCCGATATGATCGCGATCTTGCCCTCGTCAATCATGTAGGCGCAATCGCCCGGACTGCCTTCGGTGAAGATCAAATCATATTTTTTGTAATGAACCTTTTTCATGGAAACTCACCCGCCTTTCCGTTATGTAATAAGTTTGCTTCCTATGCAAAATCTTTGTGGCAACTCGCAGACCTTATAAATAGAGATGCCTTTTAAAGGGTTTGACGTCTGCCTGCTCCCGGAAGTTTGTATCCCTGCTTTAGACATTGCATCGTTTCTCGCAACCTGCCGATCAGAATCTTCAGGATAGGCAACAGCGCTTCCGGGTTTTCCTGAACCATGTTGTCAAAGGTTTTAGGGGTCAAGATATAAACCACCGAATCTTCCCGGGCTCGTGCTGTGGCAGAGCGCGGCAGACCGTCAATCAGGCCCATTTCCCCAAAAATTTCGTTTTCGCCCAGAACTCCCAGCACTTTTTGTCCTTCGGCGGTATTTTCAAGGATTTCTATGGAACCATGGCCGACTATATAAGCGTCCTCGCTGGGGTTGCCTTCATGGAAAATGACATCTCCCTTTTTCAAATCTTTTCTTAGATTCATTGCTCCCCCCTTTCATAACTTTAATCTGCTCTTCTAATATTAGTATAAGCAATATGCAGGCCAAAAATGGTTGATAAAGGACTATTATCTGCAAGTATATGCAAATAAAGACATTATTTTGCATTAAATGGTTTTAATATTATATCTGTGCGCTATTGTGGGTGATTATTGGCGCAATATGCGCAATAGTGTATGAAAAATTGTTATTATGCGGGGTTTAAACCTGATTGATAGCTTCAATCAATTGATTGAGCCTGCCAAATCCCGATTTATCAAAATAAAAAGATAGGCGGGGCAGTTCCAGGTGTTCTTTGTTTTTTAGTTCCTGTTTATGGGGTGGGGTGGGTTGCAGGGAGCCCTTCACAATAATATCCTGAAACTCGGCATTTAATTTTTTCACGAAATCAGCGGGGAGGGATTGAGTGAGCCTGAGCACGGTCAGGTCTCCGACATAGCGCAGGGAGTGGAACACTTTGTAATAGTTGAGAATCTGGTCGATAGCCTCCTGGGCGGAGTGGGCTCTGTATACCAGGCTCAAATCACTCTGGCAGGCGAAGCCCTTTTTAACCACGACCGAGCTTATAAAGTCCATCCAACGGTCCCAGTAGTCGTCACCTTTATGACCCAGAAGGATAATAGGGCGGGGCATGCATTTCCCGGTCTGAAACAGGGTGAGGTTTTCGAAGCCTTCGTCCAGAGTCCCAAACCCCCCTGGCAAGAGGACGGTGGCAGAAGATTCTTTGATAAACACAAGTTTGCGCGTGAAAAAATACTTGAATTCCAGGAGGTGAGGGTCGTTTTCGATGAAGGCATTGGCCGCTTGTTCGTGCGGCAGTTTGATATTGAGTCCAAAGCTGTTTTCCCGTCCGGCACCCCGGTTTGCCGCCTCCATGATTCCTCCTCCGGCTCCGGTTATGACCTGATAGCCTTGCCGGGTCAACCCCTGTGCAAGCTCCAACGCCAGTTTATAATCGGGGTGAGAATCGTTAGTTCTACTGGAACCAAAAACCGCGACCTTGCGCTTGTCGCGATGGGGCAAAAACGTTGTCAGAGCCTCACGTAATTCGTGCAAGGCTTTATGGATGAGCTTATGATCGCCATGATCGGGATGTTCCCTTCCTATCAGCGCCAGGTCGGTAAACATGTCCTCAAATATTTTTGCTTTGGCATCAGGACCCATCAGCTGTGAAAGCTCCCGGATCAAAGCTTCAATGCGTGGATGATCGAGTTTTTTATTTTTAGGACTCATACGGATCTTTTCCCAAATAAGGTGTGGCGGATTAAAAGAACAATTCTAAAACAAAAAATAATGGAAGCAAATGTTTTCATACACCAGACAGAATTGCTACAATCACTGCGAGCCGGTGAGCCACCGGAGGCAGAGGGGCTTGATTGTGCCGAGACAACTCTTTGCTCGCCAGCAAAGGCTATTGCTAATAGGGTCCAGCGTCACGCTGGTAGAGGAATTTATTATGAACGATAAAGTACTTATTATTTCCATTTTCAGTTTGCTGGGCATAGGTATTGTCGCGGTGCTTTTCATCGCTGTGCCATGGCTTGTGAACTACGCCCTGCCAAACTGGAAGGATTCACTTCTCGATAGCGGGATCGTAATGATAGCTATTGGTCTTTTTGTCTATGGGTTTTATATGAATACCAAAATGCATTGAGCAAACGGGTTTCTGACCATGGACGAGAAAAAACTGATATTCATACTTGCCGGCATTTTGATATTTGGTTTTTTGTCCCTGTTCATCATAATCGTTCCCTGGTTCAACTGGGGGCGGACTTCGGACTGGGGAGCGGTGGCTATCGATAACCTTCTGATGGGTCTTATTGGTGCCGCGATTGCCTATGGAATTTATATCGGCTCGAAAACCATGTAGCCGCCTCTTGGCAGGGAGACCTTTGCGTAAGTCGTCATTGCGAGCGAAGCGAAGCAATCCAGCGAAACTCTGGATCGCCACGCCGCTTTGCGGCTCGCGATGACGATCTTGTGAGGTTTGATCTGTTATGTTTAAGAGCTATGATGAAAAATATCGAGTTATGCAAAGGTCTCCTTAGCATGGGAGGCAGATTGTAAAAGCTCGTCAAGCCGAGAGCATCGTTGCTAGCAAGAAAAAGCTATTGCCTGTTGGCCCCACGCCTAGTGGTTCTGAAAAAAACTACAGCAAAAATTCCCAGGCTGATCAGGGTTCCTACGCCTCCCAATACGATTTCCCCAATATAGAAGGTCACGCCAAGGTTAAAGATCAGCACGCCAAAATATAACCCGGGGCCCAGTAAAGCCTGGCCATAGACTTGATGTTGCGCCGTGAAGGGAATTTTTGTATCCAGCCAGCGATCGAGTACAGCAAAACACGACAGGGTCAGCCCCGCCACAAACAGCCAGCCGGCAAAATTAGTCAGCGGAATATGGAAATATTCTCCTACTTCCTCATAAAAATATATTTTTCCGAGAAACCAGCGGTCCCCCAAAAAGGCCACCGGGTCAATGATGACATCGAGCAACATGCACAAGACACAGGCCGAGACAATGACTCGCGCTGAATGTTTGAGCGGCTGGATACTGCGGATATCCCAGCCCTTTTTTATACGAGGAGCCCAGAGCAAAAGGCTCACGGTATAACTGATATAAATCAAAAATGAAAACGACAAAGAATCCATGAACGGCACATTGCTGATCCACAATTCCTGGTTGCGGGTGGTTTCAATATAGGTGTAATAGCCAAACGGAAATCCGTTGCGGGTGGAAGAGTATTCGCAGACAAATGCAACCAGATAGGCCAGCACGGTAAATAAAAGCGACCGGACGACACCCATATTGAGAATGGCAATCGTCAGGTAAAACGCGAGAAAAACGAATACATAGGGTCGCAGGATAACGGTGCCCCATAAAAGAGAAAGAGTTTCCATTGGCTCAGCGATTTTCCTCAAACCAGCGCACAGCCTGGCCCAGGGCATTTTCGACCGGGTTTTGCGGCAGGCCCAGTTCTTTGACGGCTTTTGCGGCATCAAAATACATAAAATATTTTGCCATCTTGACCCCCGCAAGAGGAACGGCAGGCGGTCGGTGGGTGATATTGTCCGACGCCCATTCGCAAGCCAGTCCGGCGGTGTAGGCGACCCAATAGGGCATTTTTATCCGGGGTGCCGACAGTCCCGTCAAATTTTCTAAGGCCAGAAGGATAGCTTTCAAGGACATGTTCTTGTTGCCGAGAATATAGCGCTCACCAGGTCGGCCCTTTTCTTGTGCCAGGATATGTCCACGGGCGCAATCGGCAACGTCAATCAGGTTGAGCCCGGTATCAATGTATGCGGGCATCTTGCGGTCGAGAAAGTCGAGAATTATTTTTCCAGTCGGAGTGGGCTTGATATCCCGGGGCCCGACCGGGGTGCTGGGGTTGACGATGACTAGGGGAAGTCCTCGTGCAAACAATTCATGGGCGATTTGCTCGGCTTTATATTTCGACAATTTGTAGTCATTGCAAAGCGTTATCGGGTTCATGGGCTGGTTTTCATTGGCAGGAGAGCCATCTTCTGCCAGACCGATGCAACCCACGGTGCTGGTATAAACGACTTTCTCGATACCCATTTCTAATGCGGATTCAAGAATGTTGCGGGTTCCCTGCACATTGATGTCGTAGATCAGTTTTTTGTCCCGGCTCCAAAGGCTGTAGTACGCCGCAGTGTGGTAGAGGGTTTTGCATCCGGCTAAAGCGGATTTTAAGGAATCTTGATCGCGCAAATCCCCGTATGCCACTTCGCAATCGAGGTCATCGATATTACGTGTGTCGGTGTTTTTGCGCACCAGAAGTTTGAGGGTCCGCCCATCTTTGAGTAATTCCCGGGCGAGTGCGGAACCCAGAAAACCAGTGGCTCCTGTAACCAGAGTGGTCATGTTATTTTATGGAAAATTTTCATGTTTGGTTTTATGCCTCGGGGGGTGCAGAGGATGTTTGCTCCCCCCTTGGCCCGCATATTGCGCGACCCCAGCCCCTTGTGATGTTCTCTTCATTAGCCCTCATGCCCCGAGAAGCGGGTACTTTGTAAAGAGGGGTCCATTAAAGCTCCCCCTTGATAAGGGGGGGATTGTGAGAGGGTTGCCGTTAAATGAAGATCTGTATATCAGCTTTTTTCCCCAGGCCTTCCACATAGGTTTCGAAGAGGTTCCGGGTTTTCATTTTTAGCAGGAGGTTCATGATATCTGTTTTAGTTTCTGCAAAAGGGATCAATATGCTGGGAATAATTTCGTCAAGTTTGAGGATATGAAAGCCGAACTGGCTTTCGATGATACCGCTCGTTGCCCCTTCATGAAGTGTGACCATTTCCTTGCCGATTTCGGGGATGGTGGCATCCGGGTGGAGGTCACCGAGCAGTCCCCCTTTTTCTTTAGAGGCTTCATCCTCTGAAAAGCGCTGGGCCAACTGCGCGAAATCTTCACCTGCTTTTACTTTTTTGAGGAGTGAATTTATCTTTTCTTTTGCATCTTCATGGATCATCCGGGTGAGACGCTCGGCTTTTTTCCGGCTGGCTTCATCTTCGGCTTCTCCAGCGGGTCCGAGGGTGGTTATATGAATATGACGCAATCGGTACAAGACAGGTTTGGTGAACTGGGCTTTGTTGCTATCGTAATATTTTTGGGGTTCTTCATCGCTGATCTTGACCTTCGGGGCTATTTCGAGTCGCATCAGTTCATCTTCAAGCAGGGTCCGGTATATTTTTTCTGTCAAGGAGGCAATGCTCATATGCTGAAACGCCAGTGCGGTGATAAATGATTTGTGATTGGGAAACTGGCCTTCGACATTTTTAAGCTGGAGGTCCACCTTTTCCTTTGTGATCGTGATGCCGAGGGATTCTGCTTTTTGCACTACCAGCTCATGGGCGACTGCTGATTTTAGCAATTCACGGGCGATACTATGTTCATCAGCAGGTTTTATTTTCCTACCCCTTTGTTGGGTTTTAAAGCGAAAGGCAAAAAATTCCCGTTCCAGGGTTTTGGAATATAGGGGGACGCCGTTCACTTTGGCGACTATATTAGGAACGAATTTACCGTCGAGAGTAAAGGGTTGCTGAGTTTCTCCTGCAGTCACCAGGCTGGGGAGAAACAATAAAAATAGCAAAAGAGATTTAAATTTCATGAGACTTCGTGCATCCAAAAGAATAGGTTTTTCATTATACCCGATTGATGTTGAGACCACGGCAGAAACTATTTGGAGTCTCTACCAGGGAGGTCTTTGCGTGAGTTGATAAGGTAGAAAAATGCGATGCTTCTACCCCTGCGGGGCACGAAGGCTAATGAAAAATATCACGGCGGCTCAGCATGACAAATCAAGCCCGTCGTCTTCGCGAGTCGCAAAGCGGCGTGGCGATGCAGAGTTTCGCTGGATTGTTTCGCGGAGTCTGTATTGAGCGCAGCCGAAGTGCTCGCAAAGACGAGTTATGCAAAGGTCTCCTATGAAGGAAGGGAAATATAAAGGCAAAAAAAAACCCCCGGCCCAAAGGCCGGGGGTTCGAGAAAACCTAACTTAGAACTTTACCATGAACTGCAAATAAGCCCAGTTCGCACCAGCTCCTCTAACATCCCGCAAACTTCTGAAGGCGGTGGTGGTGGTGAAGTTTGAGAAACCGAGGGTGATGTTGGTGTTGGCGTTGTACTTGTTGCTCAACGAAACATCCAACTCATTTCCCAGGGCATCGCCCACATTACCATCTGTAGTGATTGCATTGCGACTTCCAGAAACGCTTTCAGCGGTCCAGAACCAGTGGTAGTCGGCTTTTAAAGTCCAACCCGGCATCGGAGACAGCTTGGTTTTAATGGCCAGATCTTCCAGGCCTAAACCAGCGGTTCCACCAGCGGAGCCACCGCCACCAATACCGAGGAACAGATCCTGCAAGCCATAGAATTTATGACCGGTATCAAACAAAGTGTTGAAACTTTTGTACGTGGGGTTTGCACCATCAAGATCGGAATCAGACGTTCCTGAAAGGTAGTCATACCAGACCGTCAGGCCAGGCTTCATCGTTACATTTTTGAAGGTCTTGCCAACACGTATACCAAACATATAAGCGTCACGATCTACGGGAGTACCGGACGTAGGCGCACGACCTGTTGCTCCGCTTATACCAGCTGCCGTGGCATCCGCATCACCCCATTGGTAGTAATACTCAGCGCGGTAGTCAATGCCGTAGAGCTGACCAGCTTGACGAAAACCGAAATTATAAAGGTCATCGGCTAAGTTACCACAAACAGCAGTACCACCGCCGCTACCGCAACCATCTGATGTGTAAGAAAACGTGGTGCTGAGAGTGCCGCCGAGAATTCCCTGGTAGCTACCATAGATGACATGACTCTCAACATCATTGCGGTCGTTAATATTATTACCGACCGGTGCCGCATCCTCTGCCGAATCAATGTAAAGATAGACGAGGCTCATATTGTCATGCTTGTGGGTCAGGCGAATCGCATCGTGAGCCTGCATACCCATGGTCCAGATGGTGTTACCGAACAGACGATGTCCGTCCAGAATAACTTCCTGCCGACCCACCTGCAAATCAACAGGCAGGGTGGCGAAGTTTTTCAAAACGAAATAGGCCTGATGGATACCCACGCTGGCATCCTGATCGTTGACTGAGCTGTCACCGTCACCGACAACGTTTGCGCTACTCGCTGTTGCATTACCACCATCGGCACCCCAAGTGCGGTTGCTTTGCAGTTGGATGAACGCCGAGGTGCTGTCGTTAACTTTGATATTGGCATTGAGACGAATGCGTGACTGGATATAATCATCCGCATCACTCGCGTCATCGAAGGCCCCGGTGAGAGCGGAGGTGGAGTTGTTGACCCCACCATGCTCGTTGCTCTCGAAACGACTCGTGATCTCGCCGCCGAAGGTCACATCGGCCGCCTGCGCAACCGTGGTTGCGGCAAAAAATGCCGTGACCATGAGAGCGGCTACAGTCAAAAAATTCTTTTTCATACTTTTCTCCTCCAAGTTTTGTTGATGACTAACTACTTTGTAAACTGTTTTATATTTCCAGCAAGTCCAAATACAATTTGCGCTTATTCAATACAATGCAACGAAAATCCACATAAAATCCTAGGTAAAATACCACCAAACGAAATAAAAATCAACGGTTATTTAGCCTTTTCACTATATTTATGTGAAACCCGGGCCAGCGTCTTTTTACTCGTCAGGCCACTCGTAGGTCGAAAAGGTGCTATATGCGCTTTTCTTTAAAAACTCCTTTTCTGTACGCAGGACATAAACGCCGGCTCCATTTTTATGGGGAACCACCCGGTAGCTACCCAAAAACCCCTTTTGCGGGCTGGACTCAAAACCCTTCTCAAAGCCTTCTCCTGTGAGCTTGAGCACAGCCAGACCCGAGTTTTCCACGATGATCAGCCTGTTCAGGAAACCATCGCCAGCGGTGTGGTTCCGGGGCAGGAACAAAAAGCGATCCCCACCCTTTTTGACGAACTCCAGCCGCCCTTTAAAGCGTACCGGAGTGCCCATGGTTGGGATAACGTCCGCACCGTACTCCACCCCGACATCCATCAGGCGCGGATCATGACCATAGTAATCCCCTGATTTTACTACCAGTTGACCGTTGGGGGAATATACTCTTAAATGGTAATTATTGTCAAGCACTACGGTTTCCGGGGCCCCGTTGCCGTTGAGATCCTGTTGGGTCAGCCCATACAGGATGAAGTGGGTGCCATATATATCCGGGGTGTTCAGTTTGGGGCCTTGCCGGTATTTTCCGTTCTTGAAATGCACGCTTTTTATCGGCCCCTGAAACGGATTTTGAAATCCCGGGCTTTGGGACATCAAAACGGGTCGTTTCCCAATAGGCCGGATAACGCGGAAATAAAGGTTGGCCTCTTTCCACACATAGTGAAACCCCTTTTGTTTCGGCTTGGTTTCCAGCGCGAAGGATTGCAGTGAGTCGCCCACCTGGTTGGTGACAAAAATTTCATCCCGGCCATTGCCATTGATGTCCGCCACATCCACGCCGAGAAAATGATTGGAAATTTTGTTGGTCTTGACCTGGGCGATTTTTCTCAGATGGCCTTTTTTGTTTTCAAAGACCATTACCCGGTAGCGGTCGATGAGCACGAACTCGTTTTTACCATCGCCGTTCAAATCACCGACATCAAAGTCGACAATCTCATAAGGAAAATTCTCTTTGCCGACAAACGTGAATACGTCATTTTTCTGCTTGAAGCTGGTTTGTGTTCCGCGCTCTCGCTCTCTGGGGGCATCCGGGGCCGGTAGATTATCGGACATGATATCGGCCTGTTTTTTCAGGGAACCGTCCAGGGCCGATACCAGCTTGTAGTTCAGCACCATTTTGCCCTTCACCGTGCGGACGCTGGGAACCAGAATGAAGTCGGCCTGGACCTTGCGGAGCAGCCTCTTCAGGTTCTTCGACTGCAAGGCAGATTTGATGTTGAGTTTTTCATCGATCATCCACAGCCCCAGGTCGAACGCCGGGACTTCAAATCGC
>CAZEBI010000005.1:0-34742 GCA_964510355.1 uncultured Nitrospina sp.
TTTATAACTACTTGTTATTTTGAAGATTAGGATTCTACTCCCTTGCCCCTCACCCTGTCAATGGCTATTCAGCTTCCAGCGTTTGACATCGCGCATGAATTTTCCCCGGTCCATCTGGGCTTCGGCGGGGAACACTTCGGTCAATGGCTATTTGACTTTCCAGCGTTTGACATCGCGCATGAATTTTTCCCGGTCCATCTGGGCCCCTGCGGGAAACACTTCGGTCAGAGGTTGGGGGAATTTTTTATCTGTTGCGGTCCAGTGTTCAAACTCTCCCAATCGAATCCGATAAACATCTTTGAAGGTGCGATATTGTCCATTGATCCCGACAAAGTCCCAGCTGGTATCTTTGTGGATCAACCTGTAAAACTCTGAGCAGGCGATGCCTTCATAAAGATTGATCTTTCCGATACGTCCCTTGATGATATTGGCATCCTCTCCGGCAAAATCCAGACACCATATTTCAGAACCGTCTTGCCCGAACACTTCCAGTTGATAAACCACCTTCCAGTTCACCCAGCTTTGCACAGCTTTTTTCTCGACAAGCATTTCCACGAAGCGGTTTTCTATAAAATCGACAACCGCTTGCCACTCTTTTTCGTGCTCGGTTTTATCCTGCGTCAAAGTACGAATAGGCGGAACCTCGCTCACCGGTTTCCATTCCACTTTATGCCCGTCATTTTCCCTGATCTTTACAAATTCTGCGGCGGCTTTCTGGATCTCCACTCCCTCGGGTGTAATGACCGCTCGGTCACCGGGATAAAACACATCACTGTTAATCTCCGGACAAAAATCTGCCAAATCCCGCAGAAATTGTTCCTGCGTGACAGGAAAGGAGTATTGGTTGAGGAAAGCAAATTCGTCGCGATATCGGAACCCGGCAGAACCGGGAACCGCAAATTTTGGCCTTGTGGCGGTGGCGACTTTGAGAAAAGAGCTGTATTCCTCCATCGGCAACTCCAAAGAGCTGTGAAACGAAAAGTTCCCCTCCAAAAGTGGCAGGTAGCGAACGTGAGCAAAATCCACATGCCCATACAAACGGTGCATATACTTGATGATATCCGGCGAAACAATCGTATCAACCTGGTTCCAGACCGTCACTTCCCCGTCGTGAACCAGCAAACCGTGTTCAGGAAAATAATCCTGCTTGTTCAAAGACGGTGTGGGAGTCAGCGTCAGCCCCTTGATCTCCAGGGTTTTGAAATCCTCCACCACAATAACGTTTTCAAATTCCAACTCCTTAAGGACTTCCAGCAAAATCTCATCACGCGGTGCCAGCACCACAGCATCCGGTGCCAGAATGCCCGCATCTCCGGCCAGATAGGCCAAAGTACGAATATCAAAGTGATCCTGATGCCGATGCGAGATATTCAAGATATCCACTTTCGGCAGTTTTGCCAGATCAAGGTCGATGCTCGGGCATTGGGTATTGCATTCTTCCCACAAATAGTCAAAAAATATCGGGTCCGTCAACAACGTGGTATCGCGCGACTCGATCAACAGGCAAGCATGGGAAATCAGGGTCGTAATCATAATACGTAGTTTATTTATTAATAAAGGATTTATAAGCCGGCAAGACTAACCGAACCCCTGCAAGAACTCAACCGGTATAATCAATGGAGGTGAGTTGAACCTTTTTTATTCCCAACGCATCATAAATGCGTGGGGTTGACAATGCCGCCTGACTTTTACAGAATAAACCTTACTCCAACCTTGGATACTCAATATTGCTATGAATGAAATGGACCAAGTCATAAATTTCGAAGAAGGCCAGCCCTGCCCTGTACCCATTGCCGGTCACGGCGGCGGCCTTTCCTTTTCGCCCAATGGCGATATGCTCCTCGTCGCTTCTCTGCCCCACCCTTCTGACGCGCAAATCAAGGCGTTCAGCGGAACGTGGCGCGCCAAACTGGTGGCGGAATCGGAGTTCCCCTCCATCCCCATTTTCGCCGTTGGCAGTGAAGACTGGTTGCTCGAAACTCCCTGCAACCCGGCCCAACAAGAAAAAGAAACACCCGGCTTCATTGAAGCCCTCTATGCCAAAGAAGACCACAGCATGGTCGCCATTCTAGTGGATTCAGAATCCGGTATCATCAAAAAGATCGCCCATGTGCCACTCGAAGAGATGTTCATCGAGCGCATGGTCATGTCGTGGAACCCCTACAAAACCGCCGGAGACAAATACACCCAAACCTTCTCGGACAAAGGTTTCAACGAAAAGATCATCGAAATTTTCAAAATGAAAAGTTCAAAAGAACTCTGGCGCACCTCCTGGTAGCGGCGAGCCGCCGCTGGCTATAGGTCAATCCCCGTCAAGCGGACAAAGATCGCTGCACCTTTAACTATATAGTTCTCTGGTTGTTCAGTTCCTGGAATGAGACATCATTAAGCCGAGATAGCTCTTTGCTAGGCAACAAGAGCTATTGCCTGTTGGCCCCGCGCCTAGCGGTTTTCGTATTCGGTTTCGTCGAGGTCTTCTTCTTCCTCGATTTCTTCGATATCTTCAACATCCTCGAATTCTTCCTCTTCTTCCTCTTCTTCTTCCTCTTCTTCTTCGCGGATGAATTCGGGGTATTCGAGTTGTAGCAGATGCTCAGGTTCCGCCAACAGTTCAATGCCTTCTTCGGTGGTATCGTTTTCTTCGATATAGAGGCGTAGCAGGTTTGTCATGCACTCCTCTTCACACAGGGCTTTGATGCTGGCATCGGTGATACCGTTATTTTCGACCATCAGCACCTGAATATTCTGCAAGGCTTCCGATTTAATTATATGAATGAAACCTTCATCACCGATTTTGTTACGATCGAGAGACAGCAAGCTGAGGTTTTTCAAATATTCACTGCCTGCAAGGAGCGCCATGCCTTGTTCGGTGATTTTATTGAGTTCCAGGTATAGGTGTGTCAAGTCTTTCAAATCATCACATTCGGCAATGCATTTGCACTCCACATCGCCTATCCCGAGATTACTGAGGTCGAGTTTGGTGCCATCTTCACTGAGTCGAGCGCGGATGAGGTTGAAAACTTTAAATTCCGCCAGAGCCTTCATGCCTTTTGCTGTCAACGTATTATCGGAAAGGTCTATAGTCTGTAGTTTCGGCAGACATTTGCTTTTGGACAAGGCTTGAGCTCCGGCATCGGTGATCTGATTTTTTCTAAGATCCAGAATTTCCAGACTGCTCAAGGATTTGGCCTCAGCCAGATATTTCAAACCTTCATCACCGATCTGGTTTTCTGATAACACCAGAGAGGTCAAACTTTCCATATGGGAAGATTCGGCCAGATAGCGGGCTCCTTCGGGGCCAATCTCATTCCACGCCAATCGCAGGGATTTAAGACTGCCCATAGTCTCGGAGGCGGATAAATATTTCAGGCCCTCATCGCCAATTTTATTTTTATACAATTTCAGCGATTCCAGCATGGGCAAGCGACTGGACTCTGCCAGCGCACGGGCGGAAAGCGCGGTCAGTTTTTTGCCGGTAATGGTCAATCTTCTCACCTGCTTGACAGACCGTGACTTGACCAGTTCCTGCATCATGCCGTCTTCAAATTTAGCGTAAGTAAAATCGAGGGTTTCATAGTCACGGCTCAATTTGAATCCGTTGCGAATCATGCCCTCAATATTGTAATATTTTTTCACAATCAACTCCTAAATCACATAGTCGCGGCTCAATTTGAACCCGTTACAAATCATGCCCTAGTTATTAGGGTATTTTTTCACAATCAACTCTTATTGGAAAGTCACAATGAATCGAAAAAATGTTTTAAGGTGGTGAAGTAGGCCTGTGCCATCATCATATCGTTGTGCCCCACCCCTTCTAGAATTTCAAGATGTTTTATTTTTGACCCGGCATTATCATAATTCAACTGCGCCTCATGCGGGGAAATCAAAAAATCATCGGCTCCATGCATGATCAGAAGCGGACACTTCACGGACCGGATCTTTTGACTGTTATTAAAAACCGCGTCCTCTTCCGGCGTGGTCTTATCTATTTTCAACCCCCGCCTTTCTACCAGCGGAATCGGATCAGCATAACCGCTTTCGAGAACACAACCATCTATATCAGAACGCCTGGCACAAAGCTCCAGCGTTGCCGCACTGCCCAACGACCGGCCCATGATACAGACTTTTTCCTTGAACTTATTATTTGATTTAAGATGATCAAAAATTTTATGGGCATCTTCCAGCGATGCCCTGAGAGTCGGGGTGCCCGTACTCTGACCATAACCGCGAAAATCAGCAACGATCAGTTCCGCTCCCAGGGTGGCAAAATGCTCCGCCAGATTATCGTAGTCCGATACAATTTCTCCGTTACCATGAAAGAACAACAAACTGAACCGGGCCGATGGCAAGAGGTGGCGACGGATATGAAGGCTCGTTTCTGCCGCCACTTGCACACAGATTTCCTCAGAATTTTCAGGCGTGGGAGCCGTATCCTGGCGGGGAAAGAACAGGTTCGCGTTAAAAACTTGTGAATCAAAAACTGAAGACATAATGCAGATCCTTAATAATTATATCCTAAACCAATAAATAAATTGACTTTATGATATGAGAGCCTGTCAGATGATATCTTGAAAAAAATTGAAATCCAGTTGAATTCATGCCAGAATATCCGCCTCGAAAAGCGCCCTTGAAATTTTGGTCAGGCACTCGTGTTTGCCGGGTCGTTCCCTTGAAACCCTTTTAAAAAAATAAAGGTAAAGTCTAATGTTAATGGAAATAGCCCCTATTGAAAAGCTGTTTAAGTCCTACGCAACGATCTGTGATGCCGCGCGCAAAAATCTGGGCCGCGACCTCACTATCGTTGAAAAAATCCTTTTCACCCATATGGCCCCGAATACCGACTATTCTAAACTAGAGCGTGGAGTTTCCAATATTTTTCTTAGCCCCGACCGTGTGGCCATGCAGGATGCAACGGCACAGATGGCTATTCTCCAGTTCATGTCGGCAAAAATGCCTAAAGTAGCTGTTCCCACAACGGTGCATTGCGATCACCTGATCCAGGCCGCAGCAGGAGCCGCCGCCGACCTCATCGCCGCAGAAGAAGTTAATAAAGAAGTTTATGATTTTCTTCGTTCCGCCGCGATGAAATATGGCATGGGCTTCTGGAAACCCGGTTCAGGAATCATTCATCAAGTCGTTTACGAAAACTACGCCTGCCCCGGAACCCTGATGGTCGGAACCGACTCTCACACTCCTAACGCCGGCGGCATGGGCACGATAGCCATTGGTGTGGGTGGCGCAGATGCAGTCGATGTGATGACCGACCAGCCGTTCATGACCAAAATGCCCAAACTCATTGGCATTAAATTGACCGGAAAATTGAGTGGCTGGACATCCGCCAAGGATGTCATCCTTAAAGTGGCTACCATGTTGACGGTTAAAGGCGGAACCGGCAAGATTGTCGAGTATTTTGGCGAAGGCGCACGCAGCCTGAGTGCCACCAGCAAAGGCACCATCACCAATATGGGAGCCGAAATTGGCGCAACCACCTCCACCTTCGGTTATGACGAGATGATGGACCCGTATCTGCGTGCAACCGATCGCGGACCCATTGCTGATCTGTGCAAACAATACGCCGAGCATTTGTGTTCTGATCCTTCTGTGGAAGCGGACCCGAATAAATACTACGACGAGTTCCATGAGATCGATTTGAACACTCTCGAGCCCCATATTGTTGGCCCGCATACGCCGGATCTTGGCAGGACCATATCTGCAATGAGTACAGAAGTCGATGAAAAAGGCTACCCGGAGAAACTTTCCGCCGCTTTGATCGGTTCCTGCACCAATTCCAGCTATGAAGATATGACCCGTGCGGTCAGCCTGGTTCGCCAAGCCAAAGCAGCCGGATTGAAAGCCAAGACCAATTTACTGGTCACTCCAGGATCGGAAACCATTTACCAGACCATCAAACGTGACGGCATTTTGCAAGAATTTGAAGATGTTGGTGCCACGGTTCTGGCAAATGCCTGTGGCCCGTGCATCGGGCAATGGAAACGCGAAGACACCAAAAAGGGCGATAAGAACAGCATCCTCACCTCTTACAACCGCAACTTTGCCAAACGCAATGACGGCAACCCAGAAACACTGGGTTTCATCAGCAGCCCTGAGTTGGTCGTGGCAATGGCATTTGGCGGTTCCATGAAATTCAATCCGTTGACCGACAGCCTGAAAGACAAGGACGGAAATGATTTCAGATTCCAACCGCCAACCGGAGAAGTTCTTCCGCCCAACGGTTATACCCCGCAAGATGCCGGCTATGAAATCCCAAGCATGTCAGGGGAGGTCGTCATCAACCCGGCCAGTGAACGACTGGCATTTCTGGAACCCTTCCCAAAACAGGACCCGGTCAAGGATTACCAGGACCTGCCTGTATTGTTCAAGGCCAAAGGGAAATGTACGACCGACCATATTTCCCAGGCTGGACCCTGGCTCAAGTTTCGGGGACATCTGGACAATATCAGCAACAATATGTTCCTCGGAGCGACAAACTCTTTCCATTCTGAAACAGGACAAGGCAATAACCCGGTAACCGGGGAAGAAAATCAGGAGCTCAATAAAATTGCCCGAAACCTGAAAGATTCTGGTTTGGGTTGGGTCGCGTTTGCCGATGAAAATGTCGGTGAGGGTTCCAGCCGTGAGCATGCGGCCATGGAACCGCGTCATCTGGGATGCCGGGCTTTTGTAGCTAACTCCTACGCCCGCATCTTTGAAGCCAACCTGAAGAAACAGGCCGTCCTGCCTTTCACGTTTGCCGATAAAGCCGGCTACGAAAAGATTCAGGCAAAAGACCGGATCAGTTTTGCAGGCCTGGATCAACTGGCATCAGATAAATCGATCACCATGACGATCAAGCATGAGGATGGGTCTACCGACTCCGTGCAGGTCAACCATACTCTCAACAATGACGAGATCAACTGGTTCAAAGCAGGGTCGGCTCTCAACTCCCTGACCGCGTAATAAGCGTTCAGCGCAAAAAAATAAAACCCCGGACGGTTAAAAAAACCGTTCGGGGTTTTTTATTTCCTACTTTTTTCAGCAACCTGCTATTGCGGCATAAAGGATGTCGTTAGGTATGAAGCGTTTAAAACAGGAAAAGATTAGGAGCAGAAAAATGAGTGTTTTAAGGCTTTTAGGATTCGAGCACAAAACGAGCAATCCAAAAAGTATATATATTGGCCTTATTGGTGGACTGGGGGATTCTGTTTTAGCCTCCCCTATAATTGCGGCTCTGAAAAAAAAATTTCCCCAAGCCAAGTTATACCTTGGCACCCCTCCTGGAGTTTCCTGTGACATTTTTGTCAATGATCCGAACATTGATGAAATTGACACCTCCTTGTTTTATTACCCACCAACAAAAAATGTTCGCAAATTATTGGTGCGCAAGATAGCAATCCTGAAAAGAAGGCTGAAATATGATCTAGCTATATTTCTTGATAATGCCGATGGAATAAAGCTCAATAAGGGAAACCACATCATTGATAATTTTGCACAATTATGTCAAGTCACTCTGGAGCGCCGCCGACCCATTGTTTACTTAAGTGAAGAGGATATAGCACAGGGGGAAACTATCATCGAGCAGGCAGGGATAAAAAAAACAGAGCCCTTTATTGTCATATCGCCTGAAACACGTTTTGCCAAAGGTTCTAAAGAATGGCCTACAGAAAAATTCAAAGAGTTAGTGACAGAAATTCGAAAAAAATTTGCACTTAAAATAATAACTTTTGTTTCGCCAACTTCAGACAGGGAATACCCAGGAACGGTTACAGTAAAAAATGCACCAACAATCCGCGCTGTCGCCGCAGTTATCAAGCGTTCCTGCTTGCATATAGGCTGTGACAGTGGGCTGACTCACATTGCCGCATCGTTTGATATAAAAATGATTTCCATCCATATTGGTTATTCGACAAGGCTTTGTGGGGCTCTTTCACCCACAGCTGTTTTGGTAGCCAACCCCCCATTTCTCCCAGCTGGCAAACGAAAGAAACCCTTCATTGAGCCCAATCCTATTACCGTAATGCGAGTTTTTAAAGAGGTCGAAAAAGCCCTGGCTGATCATAAAAAAATGGAGCTTAACCCATAGCAGTAGCACAGAGATTATGAATCCAGCCCTTCTTTTTACCACTTCGCCAGGTGATGTGAACCCAGTCGCCTTTTATTTTTATGGTCTTGACGCGGGTTCCCTGCTTGAGCCGGTTGCAGATTTCGCCATCAGGCTTTAAGTATATGGTATGCGTTTTATTGAGAAGTAAATCTTGCACTATAAATCCCGTTTTTATTTTTCCAAAAGAGAATCACGGCGCAGGCTCGATAAAAAGAACTTTATTTTTTTTGAATTTTCCATTCCGCACTATCTTCAACAACTCACCCGGTTTAGGTTGACTGGACTCTCTTCGCCCATTGAGGACCGATATATCCAGATCCTTGCGTTTATCCCCCAACTCTTTTTCAGCGATACTCTGGAAGGTGTCGCCCTTCTTCACCTCATAAATGTCAATATATTTAGGCTTATGCTGTTTTCTATCGCCTGCGTGTTTTTGCCCTTCATAATTCAACCCGCGAATCCTGTTCAAATATCGACTCCGATAACTGTTGACGCTTTCGGGCTCATCAGTCATGCGTCCGGCCATCAGACCGGCTTTGACGATACGTTCACGGGTATCAGGATGGCTCGCTTGAAAAGCATGATAGGATTGACCAGACATGATTTCCTTGCGTCTGAGGCTCCTTAGAAACCCGGCCATACCAAACGGACTGTATCCCGCTTCCTTGCTGTTTAATATGCCCTGTTCATCCGACTCAATTTCCGCTTCCCGACCATATCCTAAGTTGATTTGCTGGAACATGGCAGTACTGACTGCAAGCCATTGGCCCGCATTCTTCGGGCTTGCAATAGCCCCGCCCAGAGCCAAAATCTGCGAGCCGATGTTACGCACCATCTGTTTGGCACCATGATGAAAGATGATATGGCCGATTTCATGGCCCAGGACCCCGGCAAGTTCCGCCTCATTATTGACCAGGGCCAGTAAACCCAGAGTCACATAAACATAGCCCCCCGGCAAAGCAAATGCGTTGATATCCGAACTGTCCACAATCCTGAAATGGTAACGAGAAAAAACTTTATCAGAAAGCTGGGAGATCAGGTTTTGGCCGATTTCGTTGACATATATCTGCAGTTCTTTATCCTGATAAATTCCATATTGTCGGGTGATTTGCTGATCAGCGCCTTTGCCCATGGCCAGCTCAGTTTCCAGGGAAATAAAGGGCACACAAAAGGCATTGACCGGCTGGAATAAGACAACAAAAAGCAGGCAGAGAGGAAGGAATACTGTGAAATGTTTAAATATTTTCGGCATAAAATTAGCCGTTGCGCTATCAGGTAGAAAGCTGTTTGATACGGCGTTCTATTTTATCCACTTGCGGGTTGCCAGCAAATTTGATCTGCATTTCCCTTAGAATAAGTAGCGCGTTGGTCCCATCGTTATTCAACTCATAGCACCGCGAGAGACTCCAATATACTTCAAACAAGGGAAAACCCGTGTTCGCATCGACAACCGATTTGAACAGGTCAATGGCTTTTTTGTAATCTTTATGGGATTCATGGCTGTATGCCAACCCAACCTGCGCCATTTGGTAGTTGATTTGCCCGACAGAAGAATTATTCAACACCGTTGTGTAGAATGCCTCGGCTTTATCATATTCCTGGTTGCGAAAATGGATGTCGGCCAACAATAATGAGGCACGCTCCTTTTGCAAACCACCGCTGATTTTCTCCCAGATTGATTTCGCCTCAGAAGCCGGATTACTTGCATTATTGGCAATATTTTCCATCTCGAAATAAAACGCTTCATTCTGTAATGCCTGCGTTTTCTGATAATATCTGAAACCAAAAAAAGAAGTACCGGCTATGATGACGGCGATAACAGCACCAATGGCGACCCCCCGGTTATCCATTAAAAAACGCATGGTTTTCCCGGAGGTGGCTAAAAACGGGTCGGGTTCCTTCAACAACTCTTTTCGACTGACTGCAACATGCTTGGCCATTAGGGCAAACCTTTTTGGAATGAGAAATTACCGGAAAATTCGGGTCATTTATTGAGAACTTTATTTAATCATAAAGACAAATCTCAAACAAGCCATTTCTCTAAGCAATGCAACCATGAATTCGCTATAATGCCGGAGTCGCTTGCTAAAAAAGAGCATCTCTGAAAATTACCTGAGAGAAAACCACCCATAAATAGGAACCCCCTAGAGACCCCAAATATGCATGAAAAAATTTCTATTATCGGCGCAGGCAGTTGGGGAACTGCATTAGCTGTTCATTTGGCTGAAAACTTCCGCCAAATATCTTTATGGGTGCATGAAAAAGACTTGTGTGATGCCCTGATCCGTACTCGTGAAAACACCTGGTTTTTACCCGGATATCATTTACCGGATAATGTCCTGCCCACGACATCATTGCAATCTTGCGTCCAGGGGCAATCCTTAATCCTGTTGGTGGTTCCTACTCATGTGCTCAGGCAGGTTCTGTCTCAAATCAAACCGTTTATTGCAAAAAATTGCCTTTTGATCAGCGCCAGTAAAGGGATTGAGAATGACACCCTTTTCACCAGCCATCAGATCATTCAAGATGTTTTGCAAACAAATAATCCTACTGCCACCATTTCCGGCCCTACATTTGCCAAGGAAGTCGCATCAGGAGTTCCTTCCGCTCTGGTAGCTTCGGCAGAAACTCTTGCAACGGCAAAACAGGTGCAGGAAATTTTTGCTACCGATAAAATGAAAGTTTTTTCCAGCTCCGATTTAATCGGGGTAGAAATTGGCGGAGCGTTAAAAAATGTGATCGCTATTGCCACAGGAATTTGTGATGGGCTGGGGCTGGGATGCAACACCCGAGCCGCACTCATCACCCGCGGGTTGGTCGAGATCAGTCGGATTGGAACGGAACTCGGCGCCAAACCGGAGACCTTTTATGGCCTGACAGGCTTGGGGGATCTTGTGCTCACTTGCACCGGCGACTTGAGCCGGAACCGGCAACTGGGAATCCAACTCGGGAAGGGGAAACCCCTGAAGGAAATTACTGAAAACATGAAAATGGTAGCAGAGGGTGTCCTCACCGTAAAATCAGCTCATTCGCTGATCAAAAAATTTAATGTGCAAGCGGCAATTATGGAAGAGACCTACCGCGTCCTGCATGAAGACAAATCACCCAGCCAGGCTTTGGAGGACTTGATGAAAGTTGAAATATCCACCGAGTTTGCCGGTGTCAAAGGTCTTTCGTCGTCGACCGGGGGAACTTAATGAAGGATTTAGAAAAACTATTGCATGACCTGCACGAGCAAAAACTAACTCCCCAGCAGGCCATCAAAAAACTCGAGATCCTTCCGTACGAAAATCTGGGTTTTGCCCGAGTGGATCACCACCGTGGCCTGCGAAACGGCATGCCGGAAGTCATTTATTGTCAGGGGAAAACTCCCATTCAAATAAAAAAAATTATCCAGAGCATGACCCGTGCGGGTCATAGCGTTCTAGCGACCAAGCTGTCCAAAGAAATCTTTCGCAAATTAAAACCCTCTCTGCCTCAAGGCGCTAAATATAACGAAACAGCACAAACACTGGTCATTGAAAAAGCCAAATCAAAGAAAAAAATCGGCTCTATCATCATTATCAGTGCCGGGACATCAGATATCCCTATCGTCGAAGAAGCCTCCATCACCGCTCAATTGCTGGGCAGTAAAACTGAAACTCTTTTTGATGTAGGCGTAGCAGGCATTCACCGTCTGTTCGATAATCTTGAGCGTATCCGCAAAGCGCGAGTGGTTATTGTCGTGGCCGGGATGGAAGGAGCGTTAGCAAGTGTGGTCGGAGGTTTAGTGGATAAACCCATCATAGCAGTACCGACCAGTATCGGTTACGGCACGTCTTTTGGAGGCATTGCCGCCCTTCTCACCATGCTGAACAGCTGCGCAACGGGTATTGCGGTGGTCAATATCGATAACGGGTTCGGAGCTGGATGCATGGCCCACCGCATCAACATTCTTGGAGAACCGACTCAATGAGTCGGCGCATTCCCTCCTCTGAGCCCACCACCGGCGCATAACCAAAATCTTTTTCAGCCTGGGAAATATT
This sequence comes from uncultured Nitrospina sp., assembly GCA_964510355.1. Classification (GTDB taxonomy): domain Bacteria; phylum Nitrospinota; class Nitrospinia; order Nitrospinales; family VA-1; genus LS-NOB. The sequence continues at coordinate 12,127 of CAZEBI010000005.1, forward strand.
AAAATAATGCGAGCTTGCTAACTGGGAAGCTAAAAACCGGGTCATGGGAGGTTCTTTTTTAAGAGCACACAAGCTATATATTCTTTCCAGCAAACAACCCAGCCTGTCTGCGGTTTGGTAGGAGATATTGCGTTTAACAGGGGGTCGGCCTGTTTTTTCCAGTAGTTGATCAATCCAGCCCCACAGGTTCACCGGTGCACCATCGCTGACAAAATAAACCCGGCCGGCAGGCGGCGACTTGCCTGATGTCAGTGCGTCACAAGCTTTAAGGTGGGCGGATACGCCATTGTCGATGTAAATCATATCGACCTTGTTTTCACCCAGCCCTACCCGCACCAACCGACCCTTATCCGCTTTTTCTAAAATTCTGGGGATCAAATGCGAGTCACCCGGCCCCCAGATCAGATGCGGCCTGATAGATACCGTTGCCAAATCCGAACCATTGGCTGCGGTCACGAGTTTTTCAGCAATCGCCTTGGTACGGGGATACTCACATAAATAGTTTTTTTCCTCCGGGTAGGGAATCGTTTCATCTACGCCTTCAAGGCTTGAGCCACCGTAGATAACACTGGGAGAACTGGTAAAAACCAGTTTTTGCACCCCGCCTAGCAAGCAGGCTTTAATAACATTGCGTGTGCCCTCAACATTGATGCTGTAAAAATCTTCTGCCCGCCCCCAAATACCGGGAAAAGCGGCAGTGTGAAAAACTGCCTCAACCCCTGAGAACGCATTGCGAAGAAAGTCTAAATCACGAATATCACCCTGCAATGATTTGATGCCAGGCGGAAGATGAGAATAATGATGTCGACCGACAACTACAACGTCGTGTTGTTTTTCATGGAGGGCTTTAGCAATTGCGCTGCCTAAAAATCCGCCACCGCCTGTGACCAGAACCCGCATTTTATTTTCCTCGGCAAGGGGCTTGTTATAACGCAAGGCTCGCTTTGGCATCCAAAGCCATAAGATTTTCCGACAAGCTTTGATCCCGGATAAACTTATGATAACCGGCACAGGCAATCATAGCGGCATTATCTGTACAGAAAATCCGGTCTGGAAAAGAAGCCTCGAACCCACAAGCCTGAGCCTCTTTTTGTACCGCCTCTCGCAAGGGCCCATTTGAGGCCACCCCACCGGTAACAACAACTCTTGCAATATTTTCTTTCTTGCAGGCACTCATCAACTTGTCAACAAGGACAGCAATCACTGCATCCTGAAAGCAGGCTGAAATATCCGCATCCGTCAAGGTTTTCATATGTGCATCCCGCTCTCTTTTTTGCAAGAAAGTCCGCACCGATGTTTTTAATCCGCTGAAACTGAAATCCAGAGAACCCTTTTCCAGATAGGCGCGTGGAAATTTGTGTGCTTTTCTGTTTCCCTTGCGCGCCAGCTTTTCAATGGCCGGACCTCCCGGATAGGGAAGCCCAAGCATTTTTCCCACTTTATCAAAAGACTCCCCTGCCGCATCATCCCGAGTCCGCCCCAGCAGTTTATATTGCCCAAAACCAGACACCCGGTACAGGTCGGTATGCCCACCTGAAACAACCAGCCCAATAAACGGGAACGGTATTTTTTTTTGCAGAAAGACAGCCAGAAGATGGCCTTCCAAATGATTCACCCCAATCATGGGTGTTTTGAGCCCATAAGAAAGGCCTTTGGCCGTGTTCAGGCCAACCAGCAATGAGCCGATCAACCCAGGCCCCATCGTGACAGCAATGAGATCAATATCTCTTAAGTGTACACCCGCCTCCCGTATAGCCTCTTCAATAACCCGGTGCACTCTTTCATTATGGGAACGGCCCGCCAGTTCAGGAACAATTCCTCCATATTTGGAATGAATTCCAATCTGGTCATTGATCACATTGGATAAAAGGGTATCACCGTCTTTCAAAACGGCGGCGGCAGTTTCATCGCAAGAGGTTTCTAAACCAAGAACAAGCATGGGCGGGATGAGAATACAAGATTTTTATTTATTCGGTGACCACTAGCCCACATATTGCACGAGTGGTTTTTAAATCACCCCAGCCCCTCTTTGTAAAAGAGGGGTCCATTGAAGCTCCCCCTTCTACGAAGGGGGTTGGGGGGATTTGCCTTTTGTACTTAAAGCAGAACGGAGAATTACCCCGGTTACACTCAACGCGGCTCAGTTCATGCTGATTCGGCTATCAGAATCGGGCACACGCAAATTCTTAAACATTTTTTTCATGACCTCCCAGCCGGAAAGCAGGGAAACCGCATGTTGCAGTTGATTGTCTTTCAGTAGTTCGTCGTCGATGCTCGCTGACTCTTCATTTTCATCAGCACTTTCCTCTTTGACATCACCAATACTGCTCTTACCCTTCAAATGTTTCTTCAAGTCTTTCTCACGTAAAAATCTTCGCAGCCGTTTCTTTGATTTCGGCTCTTCTTTCTTTTTATCATCTTCTTCCAACTCTTCCGGGAGTTGTCTTTCAATGATGATATCCGGTTCAATGCCATTTTCCTGAATGACCCGACCACTCGGAGTGTAATAACGAGCCGTTGTCAAGCGCAGGGCAGACCCATCACTGAGCGGGATAATAGTTTGAACCGATCCCTTGCCAAAAGTCTGCGTGCCCAGAATAATAGCCCGGTTTAAATCCTGCAAAGCACCTGCGACAATTTCCGAGGCGCTTGCACTGCCCCCATTGACCAGAATGATAAGAGGATAAGTAACTCCCTCCACTTTATCGTGACTGGTAAAACGCATATTCTGTTCGTCCGAACGGCCTTTGGTATAGACAATAAGTTTTTCCCGGCTCAAAAACCGGTCCGTCACTTCAACAGCCTGATTCAACAGTCCGCCGGGATTATTCCTGAGGTCGAGGATCAGTTTGGATATCCCCTCTTTCTTCAGGTCGGCTAAAGCCGTATCCAGATCCGCACTGGTATTTTTTGAAAAACTACGGATCTTGATATAACCAATGTCCTTCTTGTAGAGCTTTTTGATAACACTGCGAACTTTTATAATCGCCCGGACAATTGTAAATTCTTTCGGGGTCTTGAAGGATTCTCTGTATATAGTGATGGTCACAGGGGAGCCGGTTTCTCCTCGAAGCCGGAAAACCGCATCCTGAAGAGTCATATCAAGGGTCGACTCATCTTCAATCTTAATAATTTTATCACCCGCTTTAATGCCCACCTTAAAAGCCGGAGTTTCTTCAATGGGTGAAACAACGGTGAGCACACCATCGCGAATACTGATTTCAATGCCCAACCCACCGAATTTCCCGGTGGTCTCCACTTGCATTTCTTTATAAGACACCGGAGGCAGATAAGAAGTATGAGGGTCCAGGGCTTTGACCATTCCCCGGATGGCGCCATCAATCATAGTGTCGCTTCCAACCGGCTCCACATAATTGGATTCAATCAGGGAAAGTATCTCGGAAAACACCTTGAGCTTGTTATAAGTATCCGGTTTATCCGTCTCTTCAGCATGAAGAGTCTGTAAGGGCAACCCCACCAACATCATGGTGACCAGCAATCGGACAAATCCTACTTTGATTGTTTTTTCGATCGATGACAACGTCTTATCTCCTGAGTATAAAAAATGTAATACGATTATATATCAATTATAAAACCTGCGCACTCATTACATGAAGGCCGCTCGGGGTGGGGAACCCTATTTCTTGCGAGCCGTCCTGAACCAGCGTACCGGCTCAACAGGTTTGCCCTTTTTGCGCATTTCGAAATAAAGGGTCTCCCCGACCAAGGACCCCGTATCGCCACTCAGACCGATAATATCACCGGTCTGAACCACCTGATTGGGTTTGACGCGAATTCTGTCCAAATGGCCATATAGGGAATGGTAATCCTTGCCATGTCCAATTATTACCAGATTGCCATAACCCTCAAGCTCTCCGGTATAAAGAACTTTTCCATCAAAAACGGAGCGCACCGGCACTCCGGTTCGGGTTTTGATGTTGATACCATTGTGAACAATGAATGAACCAAATTGTTTATCCTTTTGCCTGCCAAATTTATTGAGAATCTTACCCTTCAACGGTAGAGTCAGCCGGCCTTTTTTATCGGAAATATCCAGACCTTCGCCAGACACCAGCTTCGTCAATATTTTTTTAATCAGATCATTTAAATTTTGCGAGGCTCTTAAAAGTTCTTTCCGGGTTTGGATTTCCAGGCGTTTCTTTTTTTTGATCTTCTTTAGAAACCGCTTTTTGTCTTTCCTTGCATTTTCAAATTCGCCCCGTTTTCTCACAGCATCTTTTTCCAGCCGTACCAGTTTTGCCTTTACAGAAAGAAGAGCCCTTTTTTCAGCCTTGGAGTCATCAAGTCGACTTTTATAATCGCGCATCAGCCCGGCATCATGTTTGGCGATCAACTCCATATATTTGAGTCGCTGCAACAGATCACTCACACTTTCAGAGGAGAAGGCAACTTTAAGAGGAGAGACAGGACCTTCTTTATAAATTTGGCGAAAACGTTTGCCCAACAATATCTTTTGAGCTTTCAAACTCTTCTCATTCGCCTTTATATTTTTTTTAAGTTTCGCAAGCTTTTTTTTATTACCCAGATAATTCCACTGGTAAATCTTGAGTTCTCTTTGTTTTAGTTTTATCTGATTATTAATTTTCCTCAGGTTACCCAGCAATTTGCCTTCTTTTTTTCCTGCTGAAGAAATAAGTTTTTCCTGCCTTGTGATTTTTGCTTTTAAAATTTTTAATTCTTTCTGTTCATCCTTCAATAAAGCATTGATTTCCCCGGCGCTTTTTTTTGCAGACCAAACGGTTGCGGTAAAAACCAGGTTTGAAGCCCCTAAAACAAGGACCATAAAAATTAAGGCTCTATACTTCATCTTTTATTTAAAACCTGCATATATTGATGGGTCGAGATATAACTGGCAACAAATCCAATCAACACACTCAAAGCAACTAGAATCAATAGAAAAGGCTGTGAGATAAATTGAAAGTCCATTCCTCTGGCAATGGATTCAATGGAAGGCTGGAACTCACTCTTTAAGTAGTGATAAATTATTCCCATGAGCCCCAGGGAAAGCAAAGAACCGGACAAACCTTGCAACATCCCTTCCAGGAGAAATGGGATCTTGACAAAACGTGGGGTCGCTCCGATCAATAACATCAACTCAATTTCATCCTGCCGGGAATAAATAGATAGCCGGATGGTATTAGAAATAATAAGGGTCAATCCAAAACTCAGTAAAGCGCCTGTCCCCATAAGAAAGACCCGACAGAAAACCATGAATTTTTCAAAACGGTCGATCCACTTTTCTCCATATTCCACCGATTCCACACCAGGCGCACTCCGGGCTCGTTCAGCAAATTCGCGAATATATGATGAGCGGTTTTCAGAAACTTTAAAACGGACCCGATAAGAAGCTGGCAACGGGTTAAAACCCAACTCTGTGTCAGCGTTTAAGCTGAATTCCTGCCAGGCCCTCTCTTTGGTAACTTCTTCTGTCGACTCAACTCTTGCATTCGCTTTAAACAGGTTTTCCAGTTTATTTTTCTGCGATGAAGAAATATCGTCATCCAAATAAACAATCAATTGGACATGCTGGTTCCAACTTGCAAAAAACCCATTTAAATTAAAAAAGATAATGAGGAAAACCCCCAAAATACCCACTGAAATAGCAATGGTCATAACAGAGATCAGGAAGGTTTGTTTATTAGCACTGATGTTCGAAGCCGTTGTTCTGAGACCGGTTAGCAGAACCTGAAATGCTGAATTCACGATGAGACAACCTTTCCACGATTTAAAACAACGACTCGATGGTTCCCCAACTCCAGGATATCCTGGTTATGAGTCGCAAAAATAATTGTCGCCCCGTTCCGATTCATCTCCTCGAAAAGCTTTAAAATTTCAATGGACATTTCCTGATCCAGGTTTCCCGTGGGCTCATCGGCTAAAATGACAGGAGGGGCGTTCACCATTGCTCGGGCAATGGCCACACGTTGTTGCTCTCCGCCAGAAAGTTGCGGCGGAAAAGAATCTTTTTTGGGGGTCAGGCCCACATTTTTCAAGGCTTCCCAGGTTTTAAATTTGATCATTTTTCGGTCGCGATTCGTAACTTCCTGGGCAAACGCGACATTTTCAAAAACCGTTTTATTGGGAAGCAGTTTATAGTCTTGAAAGATCACACCAATAGAACGTCTTAAAGTATGCATATTTCCAGCATTCAGTTTGCCAACATTGACTCCCTGCACTAAAACCTGACCGCCATCAAAAGTTTCCCATCCAAAAAGAATTTTCAGGATAGTGGTCTTGCCCGCTCCGCTCGGACCCGTTACGAATACAAATTCGCCCTTTTCAATGGTGAGGGAAATATCATCCAGTGCAGGATGACCACTGCCATATTGTTTAGTAACATTAAATAACTGGATCATACTCAGGATAAAATTGAGGGAAAAGACTGTCGGCGCAATTGCATTGGCTTGATTTACGGGTACTGATCGGCGTTATGCTTATCATTTATCATCATGCCCGGGTATCACACTAGTGTCCCGTGCGATTAATGAGTTGAATTATTCAGGAGAACATTAACCTCCCTAGCCCTCCTTGTCAGGGGGGAACTGTGCCTCCCCCTGATAAGGGGGATTGAGGGGGTTGCCGTTACACAGAACAGACATGGAATTAATGTAACCCACTAACCGCACGGGACACTAGCGGTGTCAGGCTATGGGGCTTTTTCCGTCCGTCCACCTAAAAAATCATCGTGTTCATCAGCCAGAATAAAGTCTGCGCCGAAGACATCATCCGTAGCGTACTCTTTGGGGAGCATTGAAATCATCCCGGAACTATAAAACTGTTTTATCTGATCGTCCGACAACAGATCAAAATTAATATAGGTTTTTACAATCAGGCGACCATCAATTAAATCGTAGGCAAAAACCCCGTCAGGACAAGCCAGGAAACCCTCATTTTCGCCATACGAGAAAAGAGCTCCACTGAAAAAAGCATCCAGCTTGATCACGCAGTTTTCTTCGGACTGCGTTCTTTCACTAAAACGGTCCACGCAATGCGAGGTGTAAAATACTTGCGGATGAGAAAAAGATTTAATCAGTTTTCCCTTGTCAGTCGATTCAGTCGCTGCGGGAGAAACCACGGTGCAAAAACCATTGCGGGTGAAATCAATCAGCACCAACACATCTTTTCCAAACCGTTTGGCGATCTTGCGGGTCACTTCGCTTATAAACTTCTGTCTTTTCCGCAGAGAAATTTTAGCGTTACCTTTGAATTTCTTCTTAAACTCCGCTTTTAAAAAAATTTCTATCTGCGCTTTTTTAAAAGTAAAATGTCGGTCGTTACCCATTGCATGTTTTTTCAATCAATAGTTTTTGCACTGTTAATAATTATACAATATAGGAAAAAACAGTGAAAGCAAAAATTTTCATAACTGATTGTATTTATTACAAATAACTGTATTATAGGGGCTGGAAATTTACGCCCGCATTTTCCATATTCATCGAAAATGCCAGGCCATGTTAAAATAGACTATGAATCCAACACCACGCATATTTTTGATGCTCCTCGGAGCGACCCTCTTGTTTCACACCACCTTGAACTTTATGGAAGAAAACATAGAGGACTTTGAAACCGTTCCTCTTCCTCCAAAAAAATTCGAGAAGATAAGCACCAACAACCCCATCATCCAGATCAATGCTAAAGATAGAGATGCCTGGACGTTGGTAGAATTTTCCACGGGAAAGACCCAACAAATTTCTGAAGCAAAAGCGGAAACAAAAAAATGGGGACCGGCTTCCTGGGACATGGGGTTCAGTCGAACAAAAATCATTTCTAATGGAGGGGAAACCAACCCGCAGGGGAAAACCGGAATCATCAACCTGGGGCCCATCGACTTTGACGCGATTAAAACCGCTCCAGAAACCGGTTATGTCCAGGACCACCGCTCGCTGGGCAATTTAATCAATAAGGAATTAGCCGGCTGGTATAATTATCGTACTCGGACCCATAATATTGAATCTAAGAGGAATGTTTATGCACTAAAACTGAATGACGGCCTCTTTATGAAAATGCGGATACTGAACTACTATTGCGCCCAAAAAGAAATAGCCTGCCGCTCGATGTTATGCACCCGTGCGGAAGCGGCCTGTCTCACCATCGAATATGTTTTAGCCGAGCCGGGTTCTAAAATATTCCCCCCTCCCGATACGCATCTGGCCAAAAATATCCCAGAAAAAATAATTGAATAACCTATTATTGGCGTTCACTTTAATATTTCTGGTCTCTTGCGAGAGTGAAACGCAGATGATTCTTATCCCGGAAGGGGAGTTCACTCTGGGCTTGTCCCCGCAAAATGATACCCTACAGTTCATGTCGGAAAAAACAACGGCTCTCAATGCTCAGCCGGAACAACAATATTTTTTAAAAGCCTTCCATATAGATCAGTTTGAAGTGACCTACGAAGAGTTCACAAAATTCAAACCTCAAGCCAAATATGCGGTTCGGCAAATGCATCTACCCGTCCGTGGAGTCAGTTGGCATGAGGCCGATGCCTATTGTCAATGGGTCGGCAAACGTCTGCCAACAGAATACGAATGGGAAAAAGCGGCTCGCGGGATCGACAACAGGCTTTTCGTTTGGGGCAACGATTTCGAAAGGGACGCTGCTAATTTCGGCAAACAAGTCCAACCCGTGAATGCCCTTAAACAGGATGTCAGCACTTATCGCGTATGGGGAATGAACGGAAATGTTTCGGAATGGACATCAAGCTGGTACCAACCCTACCCCAACTCCGAGCATCAGGACAAAAATTACGGAAAAAAATTCAAGGTCACCCGTGGAGGCTCCATTCAAAAACGCAAACACGGTTTTATGAAGGAGTTCGCTATGCTTCCCTATCGAAACATTTCCCCACCAGAAATGCGGTTCTGGGACACCGGCTTTCGTTGCGCCACCGGGCCAGCGTGACACGGGGCTCAGAGTGCATGTGATTTCTTCCTCGCTACCAAAACAATGAGTTGAATTAATTCAGGAGAACATTAACCCCCCTAGCCCCCCTTGTCAGGGGGAAACCGTACCTCCCCCTGATAAGGGGGATTGAGGGGGTTGCCGTTATTCTATGCAGACACAGAACAGACATGGAATTAACGTAACCCATTAGCCGCACGGGACACTAGTCTGTCGACCCATCGGGTTTATTGGGGGGGGGGTCTCCGCCCAAGTTCTCCCGTACATAAGGCATCGGCATAGGAGGCATTGGCGAATTGATATCGCCCGATGAAGTATCAGCCTTTGGAAATTTCTCATTTCCCGGGCTTGGCTCATTATTGGGTTCTGAGGGAACATTATCACCCTCCTCCTTTTTTGCCGCACTGCTGGGACGGCGATATCTTCCTCTTGGTGCACCCCGACGGGCAGAAGGCCTTCGGCGGGTATACCTTTTTTTAGCAGGTTTGGCATCTTCTGCGGTTTCCGGCTTTTCTACGTCTGCCGCATCTCCCTGAGCCCTGACCTCAGGCTTTATCGGCTCGGGTTGTTTCACCGGCTCATCGGAGTCTTCTGTCACAGGAGGCTGCACTTCTTCCTTTTCACGAGATTTCACGTCTCTTCTTCCACGAGGCCTCGCGTCTCTTCTTCCACGAGGTCGCGGACCTCTTTTTTCTTTTGCTTCTGTTTTTTCTTGAGGTGTAGCCTCGCTACGCTCGGAAGATTCCGTCTCCTCGGTGCCTTCAATTTTCCATATTTCAGACACCTTATATTTAAAATCCTCATAAGCCAGGCCCGGCGTGACCTGGAAACAAATATCAACCGAATGCTTCGTTTTCAATTCCGCCAGAATATTTAATTTTTTATTCAGAAAATAATTAGACGCTTCCGGAGAAATTTCCAGAGAAAGTATTTTCACCTTTTCCTTCGCAATCATCTCATGAATTTTCCGCAGGACATTCAGGACGATGGAGTCCACCGAGCGCACCAACCCCGAACCCGCACACGGCCCACACTGTGCAAAAACCCCTTCCTTAACAGGTGGGGAAATCCGTTGCCGAGACATTTCGAGAAGACCGAATTTTGAAATCCTGGCAAGGTTGATCCGTGCCTTGTCATTTTTGCACGCTTGTTTGACCTGTTTTTCCACAGCGGCCTTGTTTTTCTTCTGATACATATCGATAAAATCAATAACGATCAGGCCGCCCAGATCTCTCAGCCTGAGTTGTCGGGCGACTTCTGTGGCGGCCTCAAGATTGGTCGTCACTGCTGTTTCTTCCAGATCCAAGCCGCCTTTGGTTTTTCCAGAGTTGACATCGATAGAAACCATCGCTTCGCCAATGTCGATCACAATAGAACCGCCAGACGGCAACAAAACCTTGCGCTGGTAGATCATCTCAATCTGCTCTTCAACATTGTACTCAGAGAAAAGGGGTCGCGTTTCCTTGTACAGCTTGACCAGGTTACGGCTACGGGGCATGACCAGCTTTACAAAATCCTTTAAAGCTTTATAGGAATCCTGGCTATCCACGATGATTTGGGAGGTGTCGCTGCTGAAATGGTCCCGGACCGTTCTGACCACCAGGGTCGGTTCCTGATAAATCAAAAATGGAGCTGTCGCAGAATCCTTTTTTCGCGCACCTTCTATTTCCTCCCAGATTTTCAACAACATCTGCATATCTTTTTGCAACTCAACCTTGGTCTGCCCCAAACCGGCGGTACGGATGATCAGGCCCAGGTTTTCCGGCAAATCAAACTCCGCAACAATATCCTTGAGCTTTTTCCTTTCGCTCTCATCTTCTATCTTGCGCGAAACCGCACTGCCCTGCCCCTGCATCAGAACCAGAAACCTCCCGGCTAAACTCATTGCATTGGTCAGTGAGGGGCCCTTGGCATCCCGGCTCTCTTTTGCCACCTGAACTAAAATACGCTGACCGCGAATCAGGACATCCTGAATCCTTAATTTCGCCTTTTTTTCGCCAGTATGGATATACGACTCTTTCAAAACATCTTTGAAAGGCAGGAAACCATATTTTTTCCCACCAAAATCGACAAAAGCCGCTTCAATGGAGGGTTCAACCCGGTTGATCACTCCCAAATAAACATTCCCTTTGATTTGCTCCCGGGAGGAATGCTCGATGATATAATCCTGGATGACATTATCATCCAGAATGACGGCCCGGCATTCTTCCGGATGCTGGGAGTTGATCAACATTACTTTTTTATTTGTTTTGGTTTTTCTCATTAGAAATTCTTCCTGACTTTTCTTTGCAGTTTACCACCAACGGTAGGTTTCAAGACCGGCACAAAAATTCAAAAGGTTGATATATGAAGAACTAACCTTTATAATTCAGATAATTAAACGTAAATCTTGTTTTTCTATCGGTTGGAATCACAGTTTACCGGTCTTGGTGAGGAAAGAAGAAGTCTGTGTTTTAGGGTTGGTGTTTCCTGTCGGAAAGCCTATAAAAATGTTATTTAATTTACTTTTCAATTTTGATAAAAATCTGATTCCACAAATATCCAGTTAAAGAAACAATCGAAACTTGTTATAACTAAAGCCAGTTCGTTCCGGCATAAATTATTATTCCATGTCCATATACATCCAGCGCAATCATACCATTCTTACCCCGAGGAATGAAAATTTTCTTGTCAATTTGATTGATTATTCCGATAAAAAGTTATGGCAGAATTGATGGATTTACCAGCAAAAAGGACCCATTTTCACCACTCCGCGATGCAGTAAAAACAGGAAATAAAAATGTCAAGCCCAAGCTCAAGCAGTTCAATAGGAATGACCCAATTGGGGGAATTAAAACCGGATGATTTAAGAGGTAAAACTATTTTCATCCGCTGCGATTTTAACGTCCCCCTGCGATCCACCGCAAAAGGGCTGTATCGAGTCGCAGACGATACTCGAATACGACGCTTTCTGGATCTCACATTCAGGAAGATCCACGAGTTGACGGATGGAGATTGCAGAATCATTATCGGCTCGCACCTTGGTCGGCCTCATAAAACGAAAGACCAAAGCGGCTGGGATGGCATCTTCAATATCCAGTTTGTCTCCTCTCATTTCGACACCCTGATTCGAAGAATTTATGGGGACACTTACACCATATTCCCGCCGGAAACAATTGATGCCCATATGCAACACTCTTTGGATATCGTTTCACACAAGCGCCTGCCGCCAGGAGGAATCAAGTTTCTTCCCAACTTGCGCTACCTTTTGGACCCGAAAAATACAGACCTGTACCGCATCGAATTCATCGCCAAACTGGCAGATATTGCAGATGTCTATATAAACTGCGCCTTCGGTTGCAGTCATCGCATAACCAAAAGCATCAAACTTTTGCCCCAGCTAATGCGACAAGAAGGCAAGTTAGTAGTTTCCGGCGTTCTTCTCTATGAAGAAATTCACCGCCTGGGAAAATTTGCCAGCAAAGTACTGTCCCAACCTAAAAAAACCATGGTTGTAACCGGGGGGGCAAAAATATCTGACAAAATCGGAATTTTAAAGCAATTTGTTTCGACCGGAGTCAAGAGCATTTTAATCGGTGGAAAAATGGCCAACGCTTTTATTCTGGCTCAGCAACAAAAGGAATTATTACAACCGTTCCAGAAAGACACCTTGCCCGCAAAATTACAAAGCCAGGTAGAAGCCAAAAACAATGAACTCTTAAATGAAATCAACCTGGCCGAAGAAATCATCGAACTTGCCGAAGCGAGTAAGGTGAAGTTGCACCTTCCTGAAGATTATAAAGTTGTGACCGATTATCAAGACACCGCTTTCGAAAACAAAACTACCCCTGATTTTTCCAAAGAACTGCAGTTGGATTTAGGCGAAAAAACGATAAATCAATTTGAAGATATTTTTAAAGATATCGAAAATGTGTTCTGGAACGGGCCTCTGGGAGCCTACGACCACCCGGCATGCAGCTATTATGCAGAAGGATCACTGGAATTAGCCAAGTTACTTTTTCAAATGGCCCTGACGAATCCTGACCTGTCTGTAGTCATCGGCGGAGGAGATTCCGCCGCGATCCTGAACAAAATAGGGATCACCGAGTTGAAAAAAATAATCAAGGCCCAGATTGAAAAACAATTTCCGACAAACATTAATCGAAACCAGATATCCATCGATTTTCTTGAAAATGATTCTTATCAATTGTGGAATTATTTTGCCAGCAATTTTTTCGTGTCCACGGGGGGGGGAGCGGCCTTAGAGTTCCTGCAAGGATTTTTAAAGGGAAAAGCAAAAGAAGATATGGCTTCCTACCTGCCCGGGACCGCCACATTGATGGAGTTATGCGAAATATAGCCCACTTGAGAATCGGACAGCTTTCTCACACAGCTTTTTAGATACTCTTTCAACCTCTCACATTCATTGATCAAATCGATATAACCCTTCCTGGTTTCAATTGCCAAAAGGCAAATATTATCACCTACCAGGTTTTCTTTTCTTTTACTGAACATATCGGTGAGCGGCTTCACTTCCGGGTTACTGAGCCCCAACACTTCAATTTTTTCATCAACATTCGAAATCCCATCGCCGAACTGAGCCATTTTTTTAGCATTGTTTTTGCGACCCGATGCTCCTCGGATGAGGTTTCCACTCAGCTTCTGCCCTGTGTGGGCCAGTTTTATTACATCTTTCAATACTGCATATTTTTTTTTAAGTTGCTCATCGACCCGTTCAATGCTTGAGCAATCATAGTCTTGTGCCAGACGCTCGCAGACACCGTTCATCAGGAATTCGTTTTCATCCGCATCTTGTTTTTTGGCAAGACTTTCCCGCCATAGAAGGGTGTAGGCAGTTCGAAACAAATCATCCATTTTAAGTCCAAACCTTACGAGAGGTTTTAATCGAAAGTTCCTGTCAAAATCAATAACCGTTTCAAAAACATTTACCTCAGAGTCTTTTGTGATCGTTTCCGGCAAAAGCCATATCCGGGTTTCCATATGGTTCTTAATCACAGAAAAAAGGTGTTGCGGGTGCACCCTGTCAATGCAGACAATATTATTGCAATGAACACCATAACTACAGGGTGCGCAAGAAATTCCTGCCTGAAAAATCAAATGCCCCGGAGAAAACGGTGCCGTTTCCTGAGGGTGCGCATGGGCAAAAAAGAGCCCGACAATTTTTGTTCCCAGCGCTGCGGCCAAATGCATCGTTCCCGTATCATTGGTGACCAGATATTTGCACTTTTCGAGCAATCCAGACAATTGATCCAAACTGGTTTTACCGGCAAGATTCAAGATCCGACCCTTATTTCGAACCCGGTCGATAATATCCTCTGCCACCTCATTTTCAGATTGCACGCCAAATATAATGATCCTTGCATTGGTTTTTTCGATCAGCATATCGGCCAGATTGGCAAAAGACTGCGCTGGCCATCGCCGGCCTTCCAGGCTGGAGCCTGCTTGAAAACCGATCAAAACCTCGCCTGAAAAATCGGCAGGCAATAAAGTATCAACAGGGGTTTCAGTCCGCACGACTTCAATGGATCGCCCTCTGATATCAACACCACCACTCTCACAAAAAATCTCAACAAGGTTGAACTCGTTATAAGTACGATTAAAAATCTCCACACCAAAATACTGCATCCATGGATGCCCGGTCATGCGATTACCCAATTCATTGCAATGAAAACCAACGATATTTTTAATAGCCAGATAACGCACCATGAGCGCGCTGAATTTTGAGTGGCTCAAATTCACTAACAAATCAAAATTCCTGCCCTTGATATCCTCCAGAGATTTTTCAAGATAGCGGTATACCTTGACCCAGGATAGATCGTTTTTCTTTTCATCAAACTGCCTGAAGTTGAAGACGATGGAATCATCCACGCCCGGTATCAGAGGCACTGCACTGGCAAAATCACTGGTGACCAGAAGAGTGATTTTTGCCCCGGGATATTTTTCTTTCAATCCCCTGATCAGAGGCGTCGTCTGAATCATATCTCCCATGCGCGTCATACTGAGAATTAGAATATTTTCAGCCACGATCGAATATTCCCCTTCCCCCAATGCACGTCATAGTAAAAGTTGAAATATTTTCAACCACGATCAAGCATTCTCCTTGAGGATTTGATCCATCATCAAAAACAGGGTTTCTTTCGGGTCCAAAGCCCCCTCCCCTTCATGGATATGGTTCACCACCGTCTTCAAGGAAAAAGGATGTTGCCCACTAAATTGTTTTAAATACTGCCCCAGTTCTGTATTTTTTCCCGCTTGTTCGATGCAATAATCTAAAGGGTCTCTTTGGGTTTCTCCGATGGAATCAAGAGCTGACTTGCGGTCCAGAAAAACATGCAGTAACAACTCCTGCATACGATGCTCCATGGTATGTTCTTTCAGGACACGCTGACAGGATTTCAAAGCGATCGCATTTCTTTCCTCAGGTCGAGAAAGAAAATAATCTATTTGCTCGCGCATCTGATCGATTGTTTCAAACGCAATAATTTCCTCGCCCACCTTGAACATGCGGGATAGATCCTTCCGCTTATCGACCAGCTGAAATCCCTGACAGGCCGAAATCTCAAAAGTTCGTGGATTTATAAAATCTCCATCAGGATTGATTCCATAGTGGTAGGTGGAAGAATGCAGGTTCAGGTTAATTTTAGCTGCGCTATAAATTTTACTGGTTTCTTGCGTTGAGAGCCGTTTGTTATTATTTTGCACCAAGCGCCCCAGCGGTGTTTCCAGGTTCCACTCTGTTCCCCATATCTTAAAATCCAAATCCATCAAGCGGGGAAAGGACTGAACCCGATTATGATAGGCCGCTCCCATGAACGAAACATCGGCCTTATAGTCACTCACTTGCTTTGCCGGTTTGTGGACATCCGGGAAACAGGCCTGCGGCAAATAATAACAGTCACGCACTCCCTTTTTCCTCAGTGCATCGTGGAAGGTTCCAGATTGCAAAGTGAAAATATGGTCATACGAAGTAGCAATTTCATTCCAGTAGGGCAATGTCCTAAAATCTTCCACAAACCAAAAAACAACGGGAACCTTGAGCGCCCGCAATTTTTGAATCGCCTCAGGTGTGAGCGGGGCCTGGGCAAGAGCTATAATAATATCCGGTTGAAATTCGGCGGCCTTGGCGGCGGCTATTTCACCCATGAATTTCATGAAGTTTTCGGAAAGAATCTTGGCGTTTTCCGGGTTGCGCGTCACACCTTTTAAGGAAAAATAACCCTGGGCAAACTCATCGCAATCTACAGTGGATACCTCATGCCCCATATTCCTCAAAGCTCCGGCGCAATGGTGAGCCGTGGGCAACGAACCGCCATAAATAGGGTTGACCATCAACACTCTCAAAGAGCGATTTTGCAGCAGGACATTTACCGCCTGACCTTCATCCAGCCTGTTGTAGTACGCCTCGCCAATTCTGATGGAAGCAAGATGCTTAAAAATATTCCAGCGCTCAGGTTCGAGCCGGGTAATGAGGCAAGCAGGAGTTTCTCCGATTCTAAAGCGCACCTGCGATAAAAGGGGCCGTATGTCCACCGAGGACATAAAAGCTCTGAACAAGGTCATCAATGGCTCTATAACTGTCAATTTTTCGCTTGGATATTGTTGTAGCAAGGCTTGGATGTGATAGGCAAATCCCAACCCATAAACCACCGTATTGCGTTTAGGATCGAAAACAAAGTCTTTCGCCGCTCGCACCCCTTCTTCAATAGGGCGGTATTGACTATGCAAAGCAACACCAGCAATCCGGGGAACGGGAAACCCATCTTTCGATTGTATGACGCTGATATTCTCAGGAAAAGGTTGCAGAGCAACACGCTCTGCCAGTTCCGGGTCGCAGTCTCGAAGATATTTTAAGTTTTGAGTAAAAAAGTCCATTTTAAATACCTGAAATTATCTGCTGAGCACCGCATCAGACCGGACACTCGCAATCATTTCCAAAGCAGACTCATGTTCCGGGTCCAGATCAAGGATATATTCAAGGTTTTTAATCGCATCTTCCAAGTGTCCAAGTTTGTACTGGACGCCAGCCAACGCAAAGCGCATATTCACATTGGCTGAATGAATTTCCATATATTTATTTAAATGGGTTTCAATTTTCTCAAATTTTTCCAACTTATAAGAAACTTCCAAAAGGAATTTGCAGGCGGAAATATTATCCGGATTCACACCCAGGGACTGGCAAAAATAATCGACCGCCCCATCAAGGTCCGCCGTGTTCATCCTTAACATTCCCAGCCCACATAACGCCTTATAATTTTCAGGATTATTTTCCAGAGATTTATGAAAATTGATATTGGCCTTCTCGGTCTCATTTTTGTGCAGGGCCAGCAATCCTAAACCCAGATATGCATTGGAATTACCGGGTTCCTGCAAACAAGCCCGGTCAAAAAATATTTCAGCCTTGTCGGGAAGTTGAAGCTTCATATAACAATTACCCACCCCAAGCAATGCCTGAGCATTGTCAGGAGATATTCTTATAATTTCATCATATATCTTCAAAGCAATCTCATGATCCCCCGCATCAGACACTTTTCCCGCCTCCAACAACAGGTTATCAATTTTGAACAATGCTTCGCCTTGCTGGAACATATCGTCTTCCTCACTTTTAGTAACGTTAATCGGTTGGGCGATGACTTTATACTGGAACACAAAAAATCGCCTTATCTCTTCTGGAGACAAACCCGTTATTTGCGTCCTCCCAAAATTAAGAGTAGTCGGATTTTTTGAAGAAAACTTCTCATACTGAGGGTCGAGCACTTCTTCAACAGCCTCAATGGAGTAACCCGCTTGTGAAAATAACTTCACGATTTCCTTGTGAGTAAAAAAACGCAGATGCGTTTCATCAAGGATGCCTTCCTTTTGATAGGTCCAGTTCCCTTCAATCAATTGATGGACCACTCCATGAAATTGCACGTTAGGAATACTGGCTACAATAGTTCCGCCCTTTTTCAACAAACGCCGGACTTTAACCAACGTAGAGAGAGGGTCTACTAAATGCTCCAAAACATCGGCAAACAAAATGCAATCGAAGGAAGCATCGCTATAAGGCAGGTCCATCTTTTCAATGTCCCCCTGCACCACATCATCTAAAACATTTCGCGCGGCATCGGCGGCATCGGCATCCAATTCTATCCCCGCAACAAAGGCCCCGTTGCGTCTTTTTAGTTCTCGCCCTGTCATCCCCGCCGCACAACCCACTTCCAGAATACACCTCGCAGAATCAGGAATAAGAGGGATCAAATCATTTCTGATATTTTCATAATAGGAGGAAGGTTTTTCGCTCATCGAAACAGGTTCCTTTTTCTTAGTATCACCGGTTTTTTCGTTCAATATCTGGATCATCAATTCTGTGCGATGCACGTAAGTATGTTTATCCAGCACCTCCTGCCTCCCCGCATTGGCAATCTTTTCGCACTCCGCCGGATTACTGAGATAATGGGAAACAATTTCCTCAATATTTTCATCGTTATAAATGGCTAAATGTTTTTTATCGCCGAAAAGCTCGTCCAGGCCACTCCCAGGCGCAAGGTCTGTCACCAACAGACTGCCGCTACACATTGCCTCGAACACACGCATATTGAGATCATTATTTATGGCATTGTTGAAAACGACACGGGATTTACTATAATGTTCTGCCATTTCGTCCATGAATTTTCTTTGGCAGTTTAAGTCAAATTTTTTCCGTATTTTATCCAGAAGGTTTTTTCGGCGATCCGGGCTTGAAGAAATGGTGCCGACAAAACCTACGTCAAATTCTTTGAGGGTCTTGTCATGCTTGCCATGAATTACAGGGTCGCAAGCCAGAGGCAACCACATGACATTTTCGATGCCTGCCTGCAGCATCGGCTGCACATACGCTTTTTGGGCTAAAAAGACAAAATCGAAATTTCGGGAAAGTTCCAGATGCCGGTCAAAATTAATATGGGTGTCTATGAGATAACAAACTTTGGGAAATTTGTATTCACATAAATCCGCAGGGATATCGCTCAAACCCGTCTCGACCCATAAATAAAAATCCGGTTGCCATCCGTCAGGCAGTTCTGCCATGACCTGCTGTAACGATGTCGCACTTCCCCGGAATATATCCTGTGGAGTGACTTCCCAGTTGAGATCTTCCAGGCGCCAGAGTTTGATGATTTCGGCATTTATCTGCGAACCGCAAGTTATAACATTGTGTTTTTGTCTGAATGCTCTTTCCAGATAATGTGCGGTTGTTGCCGGATAGGACACAAAGTCCATCAAAATATTTTTGCGCACCTTTTCCTTAAACGGGATACCCTTTTTTTCTAAATTGATGCCGGTTCGTTGCAAAAATTCCAACACGGTTATTTCAATCGCCTTTTGCCAGGATTGAACAAACCGGTTTAAAGGGAACTTCTGCTCAACCGTTTGCCGGGCTTTTTCACCCAACGCCCTTGCCTCTTGCGGGTTTTTTAATAGCGAGTCAATGCAATGGTTCAAATATTCCGGGTCTTTTGAGATATAGCCATTCACTCCATCTTCAAGGGGAGAAGAGTTATTCCATGAACTGACTATCGGCATTCCTGTCGCCATGGCCTCGAGCATACTCAAGTTGTAGCCATCCTCAAACTCTTCAACCGTAGTATTGATGAATACTCTGGAACGCCTGAAATGTTCCAACAGATCCTCAAAACCCTGTGACATCTGTGAGCCGGAAATATTTGGATTCAGACCCAGAGTCGTCAAAGGATGGTTTCCCACGATTTGTTTACTGAGGGTATAACCCATCATCAGGTCACGTTCTTTGAGCAAATTGCCGACCTGCAAAACCGTATTGCTTTCGCCGCGATAACCCCCATATTCCGCGACATCCAGTCCGGGAAGGATCACTGTAGCGTTTGAAAAACCCCAGTCCTGCCGCTTTTTTTCAGATATAAAAACTTTATGCACATCATTGAGCAGGAAATCCATTTTAGCCAGATACTCTTTGCGGCTTACCTTATCTTTACCCAGCTTGATTTCTGTGGTCAAACAGTTGTGAAAGACATTAATTTTGGGAAGAGAGTAGTCCTTCACCACTATCAAATCTTTCAAGTTGTGTGCGATAATGAGGTCCAGTTCGCCGAGTTCTAGCATCTCCAGAGCTGTCGAGTTGGAAATAAGACCTACGTTTTTTGGAATGGGACGCATATTTTCGTCCCATTGCCGGTAACGACCGGGGGCAATTTCAGGTTCTACGATTAGGAATTCATGCCCTGTTTGTGCCAACAGACACAGATAAGGCTCATGCCAGTTAAAGGAAAGAATTTTAAGATTCATCGTTCAGAAGACTCCACCAAATAAAGGACTGTCCTTTACTTTTTCGGTGAAATAGGAAAATGACTTAACCCTTATTATTTATAGCTTTTCCATAAATGATGAAGATGCCGCAGGATCGTGAACCTTGCTTGAGCCATAGAAAACAAATACATAAAAACCTGTTTTATTTATCAATTTAGACACAACCACCTAGATTTCATGCAATACGACCCAGATTCCAAGAGAATAAAAAATCGCGAGCGGCTGATCGAGTACCGCAAAGTCTTTGATAATAAGCAGGCTTTTTTGGCGGGTGAAATTCCTCAAGGCGAGGGAGAACTCAACCGCGATGGCAATCCTAAAACGCCACCTGGACAAAAAGTAGTCAAAAACTGGCCGGTACTGGATTTAGGAGTGACCCCGGAACTCAATGAGTCCACCTGGAACCTTACCGTTTCGGGTTTGGTAAAAACGGTGAAAACCTTTGATTGGAAGGAGTTTCTCAAACTGCCGCAAAGCACGGATATTTCCGACTTTCATTGTGTCACCACCTGGAGCACATTGAATAACAATTGGAAGGGCGTAAAATTCTCCAATATCGCCAAACATTGCGGGGTGCTCCCGAGCGCTAAATTTGTCTATATCAAAGCCTGGGATGGATACTCAACAAACCTGCCGCTGGAAGAAGCCATGAAATACGATGTCCTTCTGGTCCATCAATGGGAAAATAATCCCTTACCGATTGAGCATGGCGGGCCAGTAAGGATGATCACTCCACAGCTCTATGCCTGGAAGGGTGCCAAATGGATCGGCGAGATCATTTTTCGTGATTACGATGAACTGGGGTTTTGGGAAAAAAAAGGCTATTCAAATACAGCAGAACCCTGGCTGAATGATCGTTACACCTAAAACAGTTCCTCACACCGCTCCCAAATACAGCGAAACCCTGGCCGAATGGCCCGCGCTACGCAAAAACTCTTCACGTCACCCGCAAAGTCTTCAGTTTGGAAAATGCCGCAGAATCCATGATGGCTTTGACTCCGGCATCACCTATCCCTGTGTCGAACAAGAGCAAGGTTTCAATATTGGTCAATGTTTTTGTCTTTCCCAGGAGCTGGGCGGATTCCAGATTCAGGTAATTCCTTGCCAGGTTAAGCTGTTTGACCCTTTGCAACACTTTCGATTTAGCTAAAACTTTAATGCCTTTCGGGCCTATATCGGTTCGGTAAAAATTCAGTTTTCTTAAGTTCGCAAAAGCCGGGGCTTTTGCCAGGGTTATCAAGGTTTCATCTCCTACCGGGTTTTCCTGAAAAATCAGAACCTGCAGTTTCCTGAACTTCTCGCATTCAACAACAGCCAACCCACCTATAGGGCCAATATTGTTATAACGTATATCCAGGAGAGACAGGTTCCCGGCAAAGTCAGCCGATGGCAGCTCTTTGATGCCTTTGTCAGAGATATTATTGTCGCCAAGATACAAGCGTTTTAAATTTTTAAACAGGTTGCAATGAAACAAGTGGTGAGCGCCGCGCCAGGTCAGTTTATTATGGGACAGGTCCAGGTTTTCCACCTCAAAAACCCGATTTGTCTGGACCAGGGCTTCCACCCCTTCATCCCCAATAAATTTACCTTTCAGTTCCAAGGCATCTTCATCCAGACATTCATCAATGATCCGGTTGATATAGTCCAGCTTAACCTGGGTGATCAATTTTATTCCCCTGAGTTTTTAAATTAATGGCACAACGAAATCCGATATCATTAAATCCGCGTGATAGTGGATAGCTTCGGTCCCGATAACCCGAAGCCATGGCTATCACAGAGTCTGACCAGGAACCACCCTTTCGAACTTTCATAAGTCCGCGTGTGGGTCCTCTTGGGTTATATAGAATGTCGGCGTGATAAAACCTTATGGAAAACCAGTCCCCGACCCATTCCCATACATTTCCAGCCATATCATAGAGTCCGTTTTTATTAGGTGAAAATGACCCCACAGCAGATGCCTTATCATTTAATTTCAACCCTCCACGGGCCAGAGGATTCATAAGGTCAAAACCATCGCCCCAGGGAAACTGACAACTATTGCCGTTACTCGCCGCAAGTTCCCACTGGGCTTCACTGGGAAGCGCCTTGCCAATCAAGTGGCAATAGTCTGCCGCTTCATACCAACTGAGTTTTGAAACCGGACAATCGTCACAATCGGAGAAAATGCTACGGCGCAAAAAATGTTCCGGGAATATTTTTTCAAATTTTTTATTACTGACCTCATATTTATCAATCCAAAACTCATCCAGATGGACCTTCTGTTCCGGGGCTCCATGCTGAGGGCCAAAACGGTTGCAACCTTTTTTGAAGGTTCCTCCATCGATCAAGACCATATTTTCTGTAATGGAATTTTGCACCGCCGATGCCTGTCCCGAAGCGACTGTTAACAGCAGGCA
>CAZEBI010000006.1:0-3077 GCA_964510355.1 uncultured Nitrospina sp.
CCACTTCACAGCTCTCGCAAACAACGCTGAGAAGTGTTTTAGGCCAGAGCACATTTGATGAAATGTTATCGAATCGCGAAGAGATCAACACCCATCTGCAAAAAGTGATCGACCAGCAAACCGAGCCATGGGGAGTTAAAGTCGCCAACGTGGAAGTGAAAAATGTCGACCTGCCACAGGAAATGCAACGGGCCCTGGCAAAACAGGCCGAAGCCGAGCGCGAGAGGCGAGCCAAAGTCATCAACGCCCAGGGTGAGTTTGAAGCGGCACAAAAAACCTGTGATGCCGCAGACCTCATTGGGGCGCACCCCCCTGCCCTGCAACTGCGTTTTTTCCAAACCCTGTTGGATCTTTCTTCCAGCGACGGAACGCATACCTATATCCCCATTCCCATTGACCTGTTCAATGCACTCAACAGTAAAGGGAAAGATGCATGATGAAAGAAAAAATTAATGCGTATAATCGCCCGCTTTTTTCAAGCGATGTTCCAGAACGATGGCATAAATAGCCGGAATTACGATAAGGGTTAAAATTGTCGCGGAAACCATTCCACCTACCATAGGAGCGGCAATTCGTTTCATCACTTCAGAACCTGTTCCCGTTCCCCACATGATGGGTAATAGGCCCCCGATGATAGCTGTAACCGTCATCATGATAGGCCGGACCCGTTCCGATGTCCCCGCCATAAACACATCTCTTAGAACCTTTTTGTTGGGAATTCCACCATTGCGCATTTGCTTTTGGTAAGCGTGGTCGATATAAACTAAAACTAAAACTCCGATTTCAGAGGCTACACCCGCCAACGCGATAAAACCAACCACCACCGCAACGCTGAGATCATATTTCAAATAATAGATCAACCAAACACCTCCAATCGAGGCAAACGGCAAAGAGAGCATAACAATCAGACTTTCGGTAACATTGCTAAAATTGAGATAGAGCAGGAGAAAAATAATAAGGAGGGTAAAAGGCACTACCAGTTTCAGGCGTTCTTTAGCTCGTACCATGTATTCATATTGACCACTCCAGGTGAGACTGTAGCCTGGCGGCAAAGTAAGCCGACCCGCAAGAATTTTTTGGGCCTTCTCGACATAAGTGCCGATGTCGATATTTTCCAGGTCAATATAAATCCACGCATTCAATCTGGCATTTTCAGTTTTGATAACTGGAGGACCTTTTTTAATGCTTGTTTTGGCAACCTGGGCCATCGGAATATGCTCTCCACGGGGAGTAGGTATTAGAATCTTTTGCAGCATAGTCACATTATCCCTCAACTCCCGGCTATACCTGAGGTTGATGGGGTAGCGCTCCAACCCTTCGATGGTGGTTGAAATATTCATACCCCCCACAGCCGTCTCGATAACATCCTGGATATCGCCAACCGTCAACCCGTAACGAGCCGCTTCTTTGCGGTTGATTTCAAAATCAAAATAATTTCCGCCCACCACCCGTTCTGCATAAACACTTAAAGTTCCGGGAATCTCATTAATAATAGACTCAATTTTTTCACCCAGGTCCTGAAGAACATTTAAATCATCTCCCGCGATTTTAATTCCCACAGGGGTTTTAATTCCTGTTGAAAGCATGTCGATGCGGGTTTTGATAGGCATGGTCCAGGCATTGGTCACACCGGGAATTTTTAAAGCCGCATTCATTTCCTGAATCAGTGATTTGACCGTAACACCGGGCCGCCACTCGCTTTCAGGTTTCAAGGTGACGGTTGTTTCCATCATGCTAAGAGGAGCAGGGTCTGTGGCTGTCTCCGCCCGCCCTATTTTCCCGAAAACATGATGCACTTCGGGGAAAGTTTTGATAATTTTATCTGTCTGCTGGAGAAGCTCTTTTGCTTTGGTAATGGAAATTCCCGGCAAAGTCGTGGGCATGTACAGCAGATCCCCTTCGTTCAGGGGAGGCATGAATTCTGAACCCAATTTTTTTAAAGGGATGATAGTGAGTGCCAGAATGACAATGGCCACAAGAATAGTCGGTGTTTTTATTCTCAAGACCAACCATATTATCGGTTTATATAGCGATATCAATAAAAGGTTGAGAGGATTCTTTTTTTCGGGAAGGATGTTCCCACGCACGAAATAACCCATCATTACCGGAACAAGGGTTACGGCCAGAAATGCCGATGCCGCCATAGAATACGTTTTGGTGAAAGCCAGGGGGGAAAACAACCTGCCTTCCTGGGCTTGCAAAGTAAAAACAGGGAGAAAGGAAACCGTTATTATCAATAAGCTGAAGAAAAGAGCGGGCCCCACTTCAGCCGAGGCCTCATAAATTATTTGCCAATGGTCTTTTTTTCCCCTGTCATGTTCCAGATGTTTATGGACATTTTCTATCATGACGATAGCACCATCTATCATGGCTCCAATCGCAATGGCAATTCCTCCCAGCGACATAATATTTGCATTCATCCCCTGCCAGTGCAATACGGTAAAAGCCATCAAAATTCCTACAGGGATAGTTATGATGGCTACAAGAGCAGATCGCAGATGCAGAAGAAACACGACACAAACAATGGCGACGACTATGAATTCTTCGATCAGTTTTTCTTTTAAATTGTCAACGGCCCTGAGAATAAGGCCTGAGCGATCATAAACCGGTATAATTTCCACCCCTTCAGGCAAACCGGCTTTTAATTTTTCCAGCTTTTCCTTTACACCATTTATAACCGCCAAAGCGTTCTCACCGAAACGCATGATAACGATACCGCCGACAACCTCACCCTCGCCATTGAGTTCTACCAGGCCCCTTCGCAACTCCGGGCCGAGAGCGACATGCGCTATGTCCCGTATTAAAACAGGCGTTCCCTTGGAATCAACTCCTACAGGAATATCATTAATGTCCTCAATGCTCTTTATATAACCTAAACCACGCACCATGAATTCGGTTTCGGCCATTTCCAAAAGTTTCCCACCGACATCATTGTTGCTTCGTTTGATAGCCATGGAAACTTTATGCAGAGGGATGTTGTAGGCACTGAGTTTATTAGGGTCCACTTCCACTTGATACTGTTTGACATAACCCCCTATGCTGGCAACTTCGGCGACCCCCGGTACGGTTTGCAATTC
>CAZEBI010000006.1:3087-33316 GCA_964510355.1 uncultured Nitrospina sp.
ACCAATCCTGCATGGAGCGCAGTTCTGACAAATCATGTTTTCCGGTTTCATCTACCAGCGCATATTCGAACACCCAGCCCACTCCGGTTGCGTCAGGCCCTAAAGACGGATTCACTCCTTCCGGCAAGCGTCCGGCAACAAAGTTGAGTTGTTCCAGGACACGGCTTCTCGCCCAGTACATGTCGGTTCCGTCTGCGAAAATAATGTAAACGAAGGAAAACCCAAAGAATGAATAACCACGAACCACTTGTGCAAAGGGAACCGATAACATGGCTGTAGTCAAAGGGTAGGTGATCTGGTCCTCAACAATCTGGGGTGATTGACCGGGGTATTCCGTGAAGATGATGACCTGGACATCGCTCAAGTCAGGAATCGCATCCAAGGGGGTGTTTTTCATGGAATACGCTCCCAAGGCAACAGCGAAAAGAGTTCCAAGAATAACAAGAAACCGGTTTTTAAGTGACCATCCAATAACTTTCTTCAGCATTGTGCTTCCTGATGCAAGGATTTAACAAGGTTCATCATTTTACTTTCTGCCCGGCGTGATCCATAGGAGCTTCTTCCAAACTCAACTTCATTTTAGATTTAGCTTTGCTACTTTGTGTCCTGGGCTTGTCCTTCGATTGCATTTTATTTAATGCCTCTTTAAGCCGACTTTCAGAGTCGATCAGGAAGTTGGACGAAGTGACAACACGCTCTCCCGCTTTCAATCCTTTAAGAACCTGGACATACCCCTGCGTCTTCACTCCGAGGGTCAACTTCCTGGCCTCAAATCCTCCCGAGGAATTTTGCACAAGCACTCTTGTACTCTCGCCCGCATAGATCACAGCTTCTTCCGGAACCGCGACCCCTTTCTTGGTAATCGCGGATTTCAAGGTCACGTTGGCATACATTTCCGGCTTCAGTTCACCATCGGGGTTGGAGAATTCAAGACGTACTTTTAAAGTGCGGGACTTGGAGTCGAGTATCGGGTCAATGAAGGTCACTTCTCCCTTGAACGTTTTTCCCGGAAAATACGACAGGGTCATCTCGGCTTTCTGCCCCAACTTGACCCAGGGAACCTCATATTCATAGATGTCCGCAATGATCCAGATATTGGAAAGGTCGGCAATCATGTATAGGTTCATTCCGGGTTTGACAAACATTCCGTGAAGGGCATTTTTCTTAATGATAACCCCCTTGACCGGAGAATGAATATGCATGGTCTTGCTGACTTTTCGGGTTTTGATCAAATCCCCGATCTGATGCTCTGGCACATCGAACAATTGCAAACGCTTTAGCGTGGAATCTACCAATCTCTTGGCCCCCCGGCTGATCTCGGGGAAAACACTGTCTTTGAGGGACTCCTGGTATTTCAACGCCAGAATCAATTCTTCCTGCGTAGTGACCAGTTCAGGACTGTAAATATCCAGAAGAGCGTCACCCTTATTTACTTCCTGGCCGGTGAAATCGACATACAATTTATCGATCCATCCCCCGTATTTGGTGTGAATATGATGGATCAGACGTTCATCATAAGTGAGACGACCAACGGTTCTAATTTCCCGGATCAGGGAACGCCGCTTGACAACTTCTGTTTTTACCCCGATATTCTGAACCATGGTGGGGTTGATGGATATCCCGCTACTGCCCGCATCGTCTTCGTAGACGGGAATCAAATCCATTCCCATCGGACTTTTACCCGGCTTGTCGGAGGTAAAACCCGGGGTCATGGGAGCTTTCCAAAATTTGATTTTTCTCTCCGTTTTTACTTCTTTGCCCGAAGATGATTTATTGTTGCCCTTGCCCTTCTGGAATTTATCAACCATTTCTTCTGCTTTTTCATACACCATCTCTCCGAAAGGTTTGGCCTTTTCCATGCCCAGGTCGAGCCACTTTTTTCCATCACTGGCCAACTTGTCCAGCACTTCCGGTTGCGTACCGAACCCCAAGAGAAAGACTCCTGCCAACAAGGTGCAAAGCAAAAAGACACGCAGGATGCTTAGCCCGGTTTTCCTTCTTATCGCGGCCTTCCGCTCAATATGCTCCAGGGGAAACAGTATGTCTTCATCCTCCTCCTCAGGGGACGAAGCATCCCCGCTGTGGCTTTCAGCCTGTTGCTCGTTGCCCGCGCTCGATTCCTGAACCTGGGAGGTTTCTTCATCGACCGCATCATTCAACAGGTCGCCTTCTTCTTTTTCCGGGTCCAAAAGCGGGTCTTCATTTTTATTATTTGTATCGTTCATCATTCAATTCTTATTTAAACAACCGGTTTACGCAAAAACGTTAAAACAAATTCTTTCCGGCACTCTGTTCAATTTTCGCCAGGTTTTTTTCGTAATCCGTCAGTTCACGGTGATACTCGATCTCCCAGTTGAACAACGTCACCTGATTATCCAGAAGGGTCAGAAAATCCACTTTATCCACGGTGTAACCAGCGAGTGCCGATTCAAGAGACTGCCGGGCCTGGGGAAGAATTCCCTGCTCAATCAACGCCAACGTTTGGCTCCCCTGACGTTCCTTGTCAACCAGTTCCTTGATTGCCAGGAAGATTTGGTTTTTGGCCTTGTTATAGGTCTCACGGGCCATTTCAACCTTGTAAGCCGTTTCTGAAACGCGGCGGGATTGTTTGGTTTTGTACCAGATAGGAATATTGATTCCGACCCAGGCCGAAACAAAATCAGGACGATCTATATTGCGGGTTCCTTCCCTTTGACCATAGTTAAACCCGACATTGAAGTCAGGGTAATATTCCTTCTCAGCCAGCTTTTTCGATGATTCGTAGCGCTCTTTGAGGGAAAGGATTTTGGCCAGCAAGGGACGGCTCTTCTGCGCAATGGCCTGGAGTTCCTGCACGGTAAAACTGAAATTCGTTTTAGCGATACCATGTGGAATCGTCAAAGCCTC
This sequence comes from uncultured Nitrospina sp., assembly GCA_964510355.1. Classification (GTDB taxonomy): domain Bacteria; phylum Nitrospinota; class Nitrospinia; order Nitrospinales; family VA-1; genus LS-NOB. The sequence goes on from CAZEBI010000006.1 coordinate 5,974, forward strand.
CTGAGGCAAGAGATCCATCAGGGAGTTCAGCCTGGCCTTTTCAATCCTCCCCAGTTTTTTCAGCTCAATCAGTTGCTCCATAATTTTGCTCAGTTCCACCTGGGCTTTAAGGACATCTTGTTGCAGGCCTTTGCCCACGGAATATTTCGACTCGGCAATGGCGACAAACTGCTCTAAAAGCGTTTTGTTTTCCTGGGTGATAGTCGTTGCTGACAAAACAAAACATAATTCATAGAAGGCCAGTTTCACATCACGGGCGATGGACAGCTTGGCTTCTTCAAGGTCTTGCTGGGTGATCGCTACATTTTTATCCGCGATTTCAGCCTTCAGTCCCAGCTTTCCGGGGTAAGGCATTTTTTGGGATAGAGAAAACTGTTTCTGGGTCATATTCTCCTGAGCAAAATCAAACGTATCAATCGGCATATTCATCAACTGAAATCGCAGAATCGGGTCATCCAGGGAACTCACCTGGGAAGGAATTTCCTGAGCCGCTTTGATTCGATGTTGAAACTCTTTTATCTCAGGATTGTTTTCTAAAGCTATCTTGATAAAACTCTGGAGAACAGATTTAAACGGGTTTTCCTGCGCACTGGCTATACCTGGGAACACCAATAGCCCTAGAACTATAAGGAGCGTTTTCATATACTGCCTCTTCTCAATAAACGAAGTTAATGTTTCTCCAGCCCACAAACCGGCTCAGACGCAAATCATGCCAAATCAGGCTAACAAGAGGGTGGAGCAACTAAAACAAAATTGGAAGTGTTATTGCGGTGGGTGGTCGAAAGGCAGAGGAGCCGGATCAGGCATCGTTGCGAAGGTCCTATCCGGGCAAGGGGAGAGAGAATATTCATATTGCAGGCCTGAAAGTTCAGGCACGCTGATGAGACAGCAGTTGTCACAAGCACTCTTGACCTCGCAATCCATAGCATCCATATGAATGGGCATGGCAACGGAGGCAGAAGACGTAAACAAAAAGCCAACAGCCAGCAAAATGGCAATCAGCAAGCGCTTTTTATTTGAAGCTTTCATAATAGTCTCATCGGTCATATGTACTTCACTATAAACCCTTTATTACGATTTGTCCATAAAGGTTCCAAGTTCGCGGCTGAGCACGAATTACGCTTTAATTGGAAATGTGAGAAAAAATGTGGTTCCTTTGCCCGCCTCTGACTCTACGGCAACCGACCCACTCATGGCCTCCATCAAGCTTTTGGTAATGGACAAACCGATTCCCGTTCCCTCCTCATCCAGATCCGGGTTTTCGAGGCGACTGAAAGGCTCAAAAACAAATTCTTGTTTATCAAGCGGAATGCCGTAGCCCGTATCCTCAATGATCACCTGTAGACGTGAGTCATCCGTTATCTCGCAGTCAATAAAAACAGAACCATTTTTTTTGTTATATTTGATCGCATTTGAAAGCAGGTTAAACATTACCTGCTGGAAGCGAAGTTTATCTGCCACAAATGAAAACTCCCCGTTCAAGGAGATTTTATTTTCTATCGCAACTCCTTTTTCCTGGGCCAAAGGAGCTATTGACATTACCAGGTCATCCACCAAAGGCTTAAGCGACAATTTCTCTTTTTTTATTTTTACTTGACCTTGCTCGATTGTGGTTAAGTCCAGAACTTCATTGATCAAGTTCAACAGATGGTCTCCTGCGCCCAGGATTTGCTGAATATTGTCTCTTTGCAATGGGGTCAAATTTCCTTCCCCGTTCAGTTTCAGCAACTGCGCAAAACCGAGTACTGCGTTCATGGGTGTACGCAGTTCATGGCTCATTCTAGAAAGAAATTCAGATTTAGCTCTATTTGCTTTCTCAGCGATTTCTTTAGCATGAGCCAGTTCAGCCGTCCTCCTCTCAACCCCCACCTCCAGCTCATCGTGGGACGTTAATAACTCCTGTTTTTGTTTTAACAAATTGTCTTGTTTTACTCCCCCAAAACGAGCAAACAACCCCAACCAAAAGGGAGCTGAATCGATGACCCAAAGGAGAGTATTTTCGGCTTGAACTTTTAAAATGTTTTTCCATGTCAAAAAACCGTAGGAATCAAAACTATCCACGATTGTGGCCCCAACAGGGAACAAGAGCCCAAACAATATCCCGTAGAGGGTGTAGTTATTTGTTTCTGTTTTAAATGGTTTGGTCATTATTAGTCGAGGTTTTCCCTACGAAACAAGTCGCAAACAGCCACCCTGATTGAGTGAGCCGTATTTTGAGATCATAAATTCTGTCCGAATTATACCCCGATTGCAAGAATTATCTCCCCCGTGCGGGGGGTTTATTTCTTGGGATTTACAGGACGGGTGTTCTAAAATAGAGGGTAAGACAATTTTTCCCGTATATATATGGAACCCATCGCAAAAATCCACAGCTTTCTCGACCGGGTTCAGGCCAAATGGAACCGGACTTTTTATATTCAAGTTATCTATTCGGCATTGACCGTTCTAACCGGGTGCGCCCTCGCCGCTGGCCTGTATTTTTATTTTCAAAGCCCTGTATTGAGTTACGGCTGGCCCGCACTGATTGCAGTTTTACTAGCTTGGCACTTTTGCTCCTCAGGAAAATTTTCCAGAATAGACCGGGACCAGGCCGCACTTCTGGCCGAAATAAAATACCCGCAGTTGAACAATGCCCTGATCAATGCCGCACAACTGCAACGTCATTTAACAGGCCCACAGGAAAAAAAACTTGGCTTTTCCCAGGCTTTCATCCACGAACATATCCAACGCACCCAAGCCGCCATCGAGAACCTCAACCCGGATTCGGTGGTCAGCGGTAAAAAAACAGTTCCCGCACGCAACGCATTGCTCGTGACGCTACTCGCGTTGATCACGGTTACCTGGGCCGTGCCCGGTTTCTGGAAACAGACCGGGCAATTGGCCGAAAATCCGGCCGCCCTCAACAAAACTCAGCAGGATATCAAACCGGCTGGCAGTCGGCTCGAATATCACATTGATAACCTGTCTCTGACTTTGACCTTTCCCGCATACACCCAATTAAAGCGGCAAACCATTCGGCACGGTTCCATCAAAGCTTTGCCGGGAACCGAAGTTAGAATTGCAGGCAACAGCAACCATCCGGTCGAGGGAGCGCAACTGGTGGTCAATAACCACGACCACTTTTTAATGACTGTGCAGGACTCCAAAAAGCTACAAGGCTCTTTAATACTGCGCGAAAAAGGCCATTACCAGTTCCAGGTAAAAGAGCTTGACGGGAAAAAGATCCTTCTGGCTAAAAAATATCCCATCGAACTCGAACCCGACAAGACGCCACAAATAATATTATTTCCCGTCAACCCCAAGCCTGTCTATTACGAAACCGACAAGGTGCAAATGTTTTACGAAGCACACGATGATTTTGGCATCCGGCAAATCCACCTGATCGCTCAGATCAATGAGACCACCCTGAAAAAAATCATCAAGCGCTTCAAGCAGTCGGAAAAAGACTCAACGGGAAATTTTACCTGGAGCCTTTCTCTGGAAAATCTGCAACCGGGAGATGAAGTCCAGTATTTTTTAGAAATCAAGGATAACAATAATGTCACAGGCCCCAATACCGGGCTGTCCGAAATTTATCGTTTCACTATTTTTGACAGCAGAAAAGAGCGCGAAAATCTGCTGCGCCAGCAGGAAGAATTGTCAGAAAAAATGATTGCTCTACTGGCAAATGGCCTCGTCAAAGGGGCTATCCTGAAAACCACCACCGATGCAATGATGGGGAAAAACCTTCTTGCCTCGCATGCAGATGCGCTGATTGATATCATTGGCCTTGCCCAGCGCATTAAGGGACAGGCCGAGGATTTCGATTATTTCCCCCGTCCTTACCTCACCCTTTTAAACAACATCATTTCAGGGTTCACCGCCATCCGTGAGGAGCAGATCAATGCCATCAATAAAATACAGCGGACGATTTTAAAACCCACGCCGGCGAGTTTCAGCATGGGTTCGGTTGCAGTCCTCAACGATAGAATGGTCACTCATCTGGAGCAAAGCATCCTTTATATGATCAAAATGACCCATCGTCAGAAAATGGATCAGGTCATGGACCTGGAAAACCAACTGTCAAAATTAACCGAAGCCTTGCAAGAAGAGTTTGAAAATATCCGCAACAAAAAGTCGCCGCTGATGCCCAACCAGATCCAGGCAAAACTGGATCAAATACAACAAACCCTGCAAAAAATGATGGATCAACTTTCCCGGCAGAACCAATCTGCACAGGATGAGTTCCTCAACTCCAAGGCCTACAAAAGTTTAAATCTGGAAGAGAGCCTGGCTTCGCTGGAAAAAATCAAGGACCTTGTCAACCAGGGCAAAATGGATGAGGCCATGAAAGAACTCAAAAAGATCGTGGACGACCTGAGGATGTTGGCGAACCAGCTGGATCAAGCGAAATCATCCATGGACTCTCTGGTAGACACCCAGGTCATGGAGAAAATTAACGAATCCGTGATGAAACTTGAATCCCTTGAGCGAAAACAAAAGGAGGTCATCAACAAAACCTCCCAGATCAATCAGAAACTGCGCGCAACCCAGGCCAAACAATTTGATTCTTTGATCAAGAGTTTCTTTGATGAATTGAAAAAAGATGTGCAGGCCATCCAAAATCTTCTAGCTGAAGACTCAAAGTATCTGGATGAACACCGAGCCATGATAAAGACGCGCGAGTTGATGAAAAAAGAAGCACAAATCAGGCAGAAGATAAAATCCCTGGGTCAAAAAACTATCGACTCCAGCCTGACCGAAGGTTTGGGAGATAACTTCAAGACACTCAATGAAACCCGCAGACAATTATCCAAAACCGTCGGTGAAATGGACAACCTACGGACCCGGAGTTTTCAGGAGTTCAAGGAGAACCTCCCCCAGATTAAGAAAAAATATGAAACATTAAGGGAGTTGACCGAGTTGAACGACTTGAACGAATTCAACGTACTCTTCAAAAACACCTATCCCGAAGTATATAGATGGAATAGAAGCATACAAACCAGCCGCAATCAGAGGGACGATATCAGCGACCGGCTGGGTCAGGACCTGAGGGAAGTCACCCGGTTGAATGCGGAGATTTCAAAAAAACTGGGTTCTATGAAACGCTCCATTGAAAAAAGTGGCCCGTCACTGCTTACCGACAAGGAAAAAAACAAACTGAACAAACTGGCTGGGCAGGAAAAAGAAATGCGTCGGCAGGCCAAAGAGATGAAAGATTTATTCAATAAAATGAACCAGGAGAACCCCCTGCTCCCACCTTCCCTCTCCCAGAACATGAGCGATGCAGAAAGGAATCTTAAAAATGCCCAGAACCGGTTGCAGGCCCGGCAAATACAAAGAGGTCTCGAGTCGGGCAACAAGGCCTTGCAGGCTATGCAGAAGACTCGAAAAGCTTTAAACGAAATCAAAAATTCCGGCACCCAGCCCAGTCAGGGCGGCAAAGAAACCCCGCTCCGGCTGGGAACGGGAAGCCGCAGAGACTCCCGGCGCGGGGGCTCCGTACGTATGCAAAAAGAAAAAGTACTGCTTCCTTCCGAAGACCAGTACAAAGTTCCCAGCGCTTTCCGCAAAGAAATCCTCGATGCCATGAAAAAACAAACGCCAAAAAGTTACGAGCGTCTGGTTAACGAATACTATAAGGAACTGGTGCAGTGAAAAACTATTTACAGAGAGCCGCCTTTAAGATCCTGATGGCGCTAATGCTGATCTTTATTGCGACACCTGAAAAAAGTGTGTTCCCGGTTCCCGATGAAATTTACCGAGGCTATCAGACCCTACAGGATTGGGATATTGCTGGAGCAGAAAAATTCGCAGAAAAAATTTTAAAAAAATACCCGGAATCCGGTGACGCTCATTTTCTTAAAGCCCGCATTGAGTTCATGAAAGGCAATTACGAGCAGTCATGGAAAATTCTTCGCCAGGTCAAAGACAATTTCAGACAGGTCAAAGAATTCAAAAACCATGTCGATGCCACCCGCCAGGCGGCAAAAAATTTCATTTCAAGGCAAAGCGAACATTTTATCTTTCATTTTGAGGAGGGAGCGGATGAAATCCTGATCCACCATGCAGAAGAAGTCTTGGAAGCGTCCTATCAGGTTCTGGGTGAAATTTTAAATTATTATCCGCAAGAAAAAGTGCGGGTCGAGTTTTACCCGGACCGACAACCGTTTTCACGGGTTTCCCCGTTGACGCTAAAGGATATTCTCACATCAGGAACCGTAGCACTTTGCAAATACAACCGCATTATGATGATATCGCCTGGCTCTCTGGTGCGAGGGTTCAACTGGATGGACACCTTGAGTCATGAATATATTCATTATCTATTGACCAAAAAAAGCCGCAACCATCTACCGCTCTGGATGCACGAAGGCATTGCAAAATTTTTAGAGACCCAATGGCGTAAAGAAAGCCGATACCTTTCCCCTATCATGGAAACAGTGCTTTTCAATGCTTTAAAAAATGATTACCGCATACCGCTTAAAGCAATGATGCCCTCTCTTGCAAAACTGAAAACTGCGGAAGACGTTCAACTGGCTTATGCGCAAGTGTCTTCCATGATGGAGTACCTTGCGACCTTCAAAGGGCTCGGCATTTTTCCACGGATACTGGAAGACCTTGCCTCCAATGCGAAAAAATCAGAATCGGTGGATTTTGCAAGCATCTTTATAAAACATACGGGACAGGATCTGGCAGGGTTTCAAAAAAGCTGGGAAAGCTGGGCAAAAAAACTGGAGCTTAAAAATATCCCTGGAATCGAAGCCCTCACCGCCGAATTTAAAAACAGGAAAGGAAATAAAGGCTATCGAGGGCTAGGCTCCAAGGAAGCTCGAGACCTCACATTCCTGGGCGATATTCTTAAATCTCGCGATCATTTTAAAGCCGCCATCATCGAGTACCAAAAGGCATTGAGTGGATCACCCAGCCATTCTCCGGTTTTATTCAACAAACTCGCAGGAACTTATCTGCAAACTCTAAAATACGATGAAGCAGAAGCTCTATTAAAGGAGAGTCTCGAATTTTTCCCGGATTTCCACACCACCCTTACCAATATGGGAGAATTGTATTTTTCCAATCAGGAGTATGAAACAGCCCGGGGTTATTTTGAAAAAGCAGTGCGCATCAACCCTTTCAACCCCTTTGTACACATGCGGCTGATCCATGTTTACGATAAGTTGGGGTTGGCCAAGAAAAAAGAATTACAAACCCGGCAGTTCAGTTATATAGATTGAGGAGATCATTCATGAAAGATTTGGAGCGGATGCAGGAACTTTTAAAAGCAAAGAGCGAAGTCGTGCGAGAAATCCGCAAAGTCATTGTGGGTCAGGAAAAAGTGATTGAGGATCTTTTGATCGCTTTATTCTGCAAAGGCCACTGCCTGTTTGTCGGTGTACCGGGTTTGGCCAAAACCCTTTTGATAAATACCCTTTCTAAAGTTCTCAGTCTGGAGTTCAGTCGCATCCAGTTTACCCCCGACCTGATGCCCTCCGATATTACCGGCACCGACATCCTGCACGAAGACCCGGTGACAGGAAAAAGAGTGTTCCAGTTCATCAAGGGACCGATTTTTTCCAATATTATTTTGGCCGATGAAATCAATCGCACCCCTCCCAAAACCCAGGCCGCCCTGCTCCAGGCCATGCAGGAAAAAAAGGTGACGGTTGGCGCAAACACTTACACCCTCGAACAACCTTTTCTGGTTTTTGCCACGCAAAACCCCATCGAACACGAGGGAACTTACCCCCTGCCCGAGGCACAACTCGACCGCTTCATGTTCATCATCAATGTTTCCTATCCCAGCAAAGAAGAAGAAATTAATATTGCCCTGTCCACCACCTCCGGGCATTTTCCCGAGTTGAAACCTGTACTCAATGCCAGGCAGGTGCTGGAATTTCAAGAACTGGTGCCGCAGGTTCCGGTTTCGGAGCATGTCGCGAAATATGCTGTGGAATTGGTCCAGAGCACCCGCCCCCACCAAAACAGCCCGGATTTTGCTCGCGAATGGATCGACTGGGGGGCCGGACCGCGTGCTTCCCAATATCTGGTTCTGGGTGCCAAGGCCAAAGCCCTGATGGATAACCGGGTTGCCGCCACCATTGAAGATGTCCGGGCAGTTTGCCACCAGGTTCTGGAACACCGCATCATTCTCAACTTCAAGGCCGAGGCGGAGAATATTAAAGTCACAGACCTGATCGAGAAACTGCTCAAAGAAGTTCCGGTCGCATAGCCGCCGCCACTCACCTGGATATTGCTTGAATATTTTCAAATGCGGTAGAAAAACCTTATCAAACCACCCTCACCTCAATCGTCTCTCTTCAGGGGAGCGCTTCGCATGCCCCTGGGTTTCTCATTGATCCTCCCCTTTCATGAGAGGAGGCCTGGAGGGGTGTGGATTTTTTTGCTGAAATTCACCATCCAACCCTCCCTGCTCAACCCCTCAACTCATCGGGCTTGAGTCCCTATGAAGGGAGGGGAGTTTATATTTAGTTTTTTCGATATGTCTACAATTTCGGGGGAAGATCAAGGAAGCAAAATATTTCTTCTCCCCTGGAGGGAGCACTCTTAAGAGCGACAGGCTAGGATGAGGGGGCTACAAAGGTTTACTCACGCAATTAAGGACCAGGAGGGTGCTAGAGAACGGCTTTCCAGTTGACTTTCAGTTCGAGAGGGTTCCCGGATCTGCTCTGGTATTTCACAAGATCGTGTTTTGCGCCATACAGATATAAGTCCCGGGTAATTTCCACATCCTGCTTGCAATACTGGATGATTTTGCTGATCTTCCCTTCTTTATACCATTGCAGGGAAACCAGCCCGTCTGCGGATTTTTTAGCATTGAGCGTGTGTTGCGCCAGATGATTGAGGCTCAACCGGAAACCCAATATCTTTTTGACATCCACCAGCATATCGAAAGTGTTGATTTCCTGCAGGTCAAAATCGGAATAGGGTTGTAAAACGGTATAATCAAAACCGATGACGTTGAACCCGACTACAAGGTCAGCGCTGCGCAGCTTGTCCACCAGTTTCCGGGCATCCTTTTCTTCGTAAGTGAAGAATTCCCGATCCAAACTGTCCCACACCACTCCGACAGCCAGGCCCATTTTATGGATATTGCCCCACCCGCCCACGTCCTCGGCACTTTTCTGCGTTTCCAGGTCAAAATACTGGATACGGCGGCCCGTTGTTGCGACCACAGGCGCTTTCTGAGTCTCTGTTTCTCCGAAAAGCCCTAGTTGTTCTGACATATTGCTGATATTCCTGACAGTTTTTGAGTGGAAATCACCCCTAATTTAGCATTCTCGCCCTCCAAAGCAACGCTTTTTTATAAACATCTATGTTTAAACGAGTTAGGACTCAACCGATCTGACTGTCTGACAAAATTTTCACCCAGATTCGACCCGAATTTTTAACCTTTAAAATGATTAAAGTTTGCATTTTTTTAGACCGATAAACCTAGAGACAGGGTTCTTGTAGTACGCATGCCTGAATTCAACATCCTAAGGAAGGTCCGCAAGTGGCTCAAGCAGCAATTTTTGGTATCAACTCCAACCTCGATACCGGGGGCATCATCGACAACCTGGTCGCTCTCCAGCGTAGCCCGATCAATATTGTCGAGGCCAAGCGGGCTTTGGAAGAAGCAAAACTGATCAGCTTTCAGGACCTCAAAGGCCGACTGCAGACCTTCAAAAGTTCGGTCACCACCCTCAACACACAGTCAAAGTTTTTATCCACCAAAACTAATTTTTTCAACAGCAACGCCACCGATACAAACTCGGTGGTCAGTTTAAGCACGAGCAGTCAGGCCACATCCGGGACTTTTTCCCTGACCGTCAGCAATCTGGCCCGGGAATCCAAGCTTATTTCAGATGGTTTCACCTCTACCAGCGGTGCCGTGACCCAGGGAACACTGGATATAACGATAGGAGAAACGACCCGAACCATTACCATAGACTCCACCAATGATACCGTCGCAGGGCTGAGACTTGCCATCAACAATTCCGGGCTGGATGTAAAGGCAACTTTTCTTAACGATGGTAGTGCAGACAACCCACTGCGCCTGGTTTTATCTGGAACACAGACAGGAGCGGATAACAGTGTCAGCATCTCCGGCTCCATTGCCAATTTCTCAGAAACCCAGTCGGCTCAAAACGCGAACTTTGTCCTCGATGGTGTTGCGATCACCAAAGCCAACAACACAGTCACCGATGTCATAACCGGGACGATCATAACTTTAGAATCCGCCGGTTCCGGGACCGTTACTTTAAGTTCCGATACGGACGCGATCAAAGAAAAAATCCAGTCCTATGTGGATAGCTTCAACGAGTTAATGGTACACCTGACCGATGTGTTGTCTTTAAATGCAGACACGGGAGAAACGAGTGTCTTGTTTGCCAACTTCACGGTGCAGAACCTGCAACAAACCCTGCGCGAAACAGTCAGTAGGCAAATCGTGGGGGTGAGCGGAGATTTTCAGTATCTCTCGCAGATAGGAATTCGCACATTGAGCGATGGCACCATCCAGGTTGACGATGGGGCGTTGACGGATGCCCTGGCCGAAGACGTTGACAACGTCAGCGAATTATTTTCCAGCAAAGGGTCTACCTCAAGTTCTGCTGTGACCTTCGTCGGGTTCACCAGCAAAACGGTAGCGGGTGGCTACAATATTCAGGTCTCCAACGGAGTGCCACAATTAGCCGCATCCGGTTCCAGCACATTTATCGATGCGGTAGGAGAAGGAAACTTTTTTGCAGGGGCCCCAGGAACAGATGCGGAAGGGCTGAATTTTAGAATCTCCAATCTCGCAGATGGGAACTATGGCGTGATCACGTTGTCCGTTGGAGTAGCCGAAATCACCAATCGCATTCTTGTCAACCTGACCGATGCGTCTTTGGAAGGCCCGCTGGAAGCGGAAATTGACAGTGCGACAGCGACCATTGAAGATTTTGACGCGACAATTATCGACCTGGAAGAACGGCTGGTATTTTTTGAAACAGACTTGAGAGAACGATTTACTAATCTCGAAGTTTTACTGGGGCGATTGAACTCCCAGAAAGATGTCTTCAACCAATCCATCGATGGTATTAAATCTTTATTCATCAGGAAATAAATAGCATGGTTCCATCAAGATATCACAATCAGTATCGCAGAAATGAAATCTCGACCTCCAGTCAGGGTCGCCTCATTCTCATGATGTACGAAGGGGCTGTCAAGTTTGCCACCCTGGCCCTGCAAAGCATTGAGAAGGGCGATATCGCCGGACAGGGAAAATACATCAACAAAACGCACGACATCATCAACGAGCTTTCACTGGCTCTGGACTTGAAAAAAGGCGGAGAAGTGGCTGGGCGCTTGGAATCTTTATACCAATTCATACTCAGTCAATTGACATTGGCGAATATCAAGTCCGACAAGAAAGCGCTGGAAACCGTCATAAAGATACTGACCCCACTCGCCGAAGCCTGGGAACAGTTGTACCACATGTCCACGAATACGGGACAGGGAGACCACCAGCCGCCTAAAAATATCGCATCAAAATGTTAGGGTTCAGGAAAAACAAAAAGCGCAGGAATACTACTATTTTTTAAGTCTCATTTTTTTTATTCGATACGCCAGAGAAATAATCAGCAACCTCTCAATCAATACCGAAGCGTTCGATTTGCCGGTTTTTCTTCATGAATGAACAACCCCGCCAGAAGCGAAAGTGATTTTCAGAAATGACCTTTAATCAAATAAAAGGGGGAGGGAATAAAATCTACTACGGAAGTTTAATCCAAAATGGATTCAATGCGGTGGATCAATTCAACCGGGCTAAAGGGTTTGACAAAATAGCCATCCGCACCCGCCTGTTTCCCTTCTTCCTTGTCCACAACCTGCCCTTTGGCCGTCAACATGATGATATAAATCCCTTGAGTCGAAGAGTCGCTTTTTAAAATCCGCGTTGCCTCAAGGCCGTCATATTCACCGGGCATGGAAACATCCATTAAAATCAGACTCGGTTGCTCTTCACGCGCAAGCTCCACCGCCCGCTTGCCACTATCTGCCTCGAAAATCTGATAATCATCGATACCATTCAAGGTGGCTCTCACCAGCTCGCGGAGTCTCTCGTGGTCATCAACAATTAGAATTTTTTTCATCTTTTTCTCCACATAAAAACCTCTCCCCGCCACGCCTCTTTTTCTTACGGTCCGCAAGGGATATCCAATAATACCCGGGTCCCCTTACCCGGTTCACTTTCCACGTTAATTTTTCCACCATGCGCATCCAGAATATATTTGACAATCGTCATTCCTAAGCCACTACCCGGAATACCTGCGTCAAAGTTATCGCCTCTAAAAAACCTGTCATAGATCCGGCTTAACTGATCCGCACTCATTCCCAGCCCCTCATCTCCAACAACAACTTCAACAGAATCTTTAAGCTGCTTCACCGTGGTTGTGATGGTTCCCCCATTCGGCGAATATTTAATGGCATTGCTATAAATATTCTTGAGAACCTGTTCCATCTTATCCTGATCCACCTCCCACTCCACGGCTTCATCAGGGTAATTGAATTCAAACCTATGTGACGCGTTGATCTGTTCGTCAAAAATATGCATACTGCGCTCAATAGTACCACAAACAGAACATAAGGCTTTATTCAATGCAATTCCCTTGCCGGATTCAATACGCGAAAGATCCAGAAAATCATTGATTATAACTGCCAGTTTTAACGATTCCTCATTGATATACCGCAAGTATTTCCTCTTAGTCTCTTTATCAATATCGGGTCTACTCAGAAGGATCTCCGAAAAACCCTGCAGGGAGGTCAGGGGTGTTCTCAACTCATGAGCCGCAGTGGAAAGAAATTGCGACTTCAAGTGGTCCACTTTCTTTTCATAAGTTATATCCCTGATGACCACAACCGTTCCCAGGACTTCATCGTTTCCGCCCAACAATAATGTCGATGTTCCACGAACAAATTTCCGGTCTTTGCCATCCCCTCCCAGTTCAAAACCAAAAGACTGACCGGAAGACCTGTCGTTACGTTTGATATCCCAGCAGGCCAACAGCGACTGATTGTCCAGCACCTGGGAAACATATTTCCCCAGCACATCCTCCTTTTTAAGCCCAAGAATATTTTCCGTCGCAGGGTTCATGAGCATTATTTTCCCATAACAATCTGTCACCAGTAATCCTTCGCCAATGGATTTGAGGATTCCTTCAATCTGGTCCCTGGACTGCCTTATTTTTTCAACAGATGCACTCAGTTCTACCGTTCTTTGTTCCACACTTTTTTCCAGATTCTGAGAGTAAATTTCCAACTGCTCCCTGGCATGCTTCTTTTCTGTGATATCCAATGCGTAACAGATGATTGATTGGGGAGCACAGTTTTGGTCGCAGAGTGAGGAAAGAGACATATGGATGTAAATCGAACCCCCGGACTTCGTAAGTGCCTCCATTTCCATTTCATGCCTGCCGTTGATGATGGCAGGTTGAATTAATGTTTGTCGCAAGCTGTTTTCTTCTTCAGGAAATAAATAAGTCAGGGGTTTTCCCCGCATCTCGTGTTCTTGAAAACCAAAAACTCTTTCGGCACCCTTGTTCCATGCAGTGATACTGTATTGTTTATCCAGTGAAATGACGGCATCGTGAATCTGGTCGAGCACCAGCGCCTGTTTTTTCAGCAGGTCTTCGGACCGTGCGCGTTCCAGAACCCTGCCCAACTGCGCTCCCAAAGGGGCCAGGCTTTCCAAAAGCCCACGGTTCAGCGCCAGATTATCGTCGGTAAAAAACTCCATCACCCCCCCGACTTCTTCGCCCACCATGATGGGAATAGCCATTCCCGTACGCAAACCCGTTTCCCTGGAAACCTTGTTACGGGGAAAATTCGTGTCATGCCACAGGTCCGATATCCATGCCGGTTCGGTCTTGGCCAGAACCCGGCCCGGCAAACCTTCTCCTTTTTTGAAATAGAGATCATCGGTTGCCAAACGAAACGGGGCGTATTTCTCACTGTCTTGCAGGTGCCAGACCGGGTAGGAAACAAGCCCTTGCATGGGTTCATCCACCATATAAAAATGCCCCACCGGCCATTTTATAAATTCGCAGATTTTGTGCAGGGAAAACTCCAGGATGCTATCCATATCGGGCAGGTCGTTGGAGGCGACCGCAACATTTTTGCTCAAGCGCACCAAAGAACTTTCTTGCAAGAAAGCCCTTTCGTATCTTTGACGCTCCATCTCAGAATCCGCGACACCCGCAAAAATGGACAGGATCAACTTGGCATGAGTCATGTCGTCAACCGGCTCATCATGCATGGCACATAAAAGACCCAGTGGTTTGTTGCTCGAATCATTGAGCGGAATTCCCACATAGGCTTCGATATTCAGATCGCGTAACATTTCATCCTCAGGAAACATCTCCCAAACCTTACGCGGATGCACACAAAGAGTCTTGCCCATAACGTTTTCACAGGGAGTCCCCGCTATGTTATAGGTAACACTTTTCATAAGGCCTAAGTCGCCCCACAAAGCCAGGGTTCTGATTTTTCCCTCATGCACAGGGTCCAGTTCCCCAAGCAGGCAATACTTGAACCCCAACGAAACAGACAGGTTCTTGACCAGAGAAGAAAAAAATTGTTCGCCAGTCTTTTTGGACACTCCTGCAATAATATCACTGGCCTGGCTGAACAAATTTTTGTATTGCTTTTGGCTCAACTCAAGGGCCCGGCTCTGTTGCAAGCTTTTGGCAAATTCTTTTTCCAGTTTTTCATTGGTGGCAATCAGTTCAACTTCATGCTCCTTGGCCTTTTGACTGCTACGAATCGCGGCACCCAGAGCCCAGGCAAGAATCAGCCCAAAAGCCATCACCGCCTCGGGCACCACCGTCCTCATTTTCGAGAGATAGGCTTTGCCGGGCGCGCTTTGAAAAACCCACTTCAAACCTTTATGCTCAAGGACCGATGAAACCATCCATTTTCCCGGATCCCCGGTCTCGCCAGACTCCCGTAAATAAAAAATCTTTTCATCATCGTAAAGAGACACCTGGATTTCATCTGGCCCTTGAGAAAAAATATTTTGCAGGAAACTATCCACTCTAAATTCCCCGTGTATAAATCCCTTAAATTTTTCACTGAGAAACAGAGGCACAAAAATTGAAAAAACTTTCTCATGCTGTGCGGTAGTCCGAACCGGGGAAATCCGCGAGTCCCGGCTTTCCTGCGCAAGGCTCATGGCAGAAGCAAGCCTTGGGTCATCCAGCAAGTTCTTATCGGGAGTGCCTTCATCATCTGTCACCACATTCCATTTCACCGTGTAGGAAGCCCCCACCCAGGCCAGAGATTTAAAGTCGCCGAAATGATTGATATAGTTTATGGCATCCCTTTGCCATTCGCTTTTCCAGTCCTCCACGGAGATAGCCTGACCTTCGTGAGACTCGAAACGCCGACCCATGCGCTCTAAAGCAAGCGTTCTTTCTTTCAACGCAAAAAGAATTTGGCGCGTTGCCGCCTCATGTTTCAGTTTGATATCGGATCGGATAAATTGCCGCTCTTCCATCACCAGCGTTTGCCATATCCCTATAAAAACCGTGATGACAACCAGGCTGGCAAAAGAAGCGGACCAGCCAGGAAAACCCCGTTCCAACCTGAATATATTTCGCCACACCAGACAGATAATGCCGGACGATGCAAGCATGAAAACGAGAGCCGTTTGCGGCGACATTCGTGTCATATAGCCCCAGCCGAAAGCGTCTTCCAGTCCAATCAGGAAACCCGACAGAGCAACGGAAGCCAACACAAAAACCATGGCTCCCAAAATTGCGGTCAGCAGGTTCCCCGTGGTGGAACCTGAAAAATATGTAGAAACAATAAGGGCGGCGGCGAACAGGGAAAAACAAAGAGCCGTGTTCGGGGCCATACGGTTGGGGTGCGATGCGCCCGAAAGAATAAAGTCTTCAAACAACAATTCATCAATGCCAAAACTCAAATCGAACAGGTACTGGCCAATGGTGAGCCCGCCAACAACAAGGATGAGGAAAGATAGAATCCGGGCAGTACGGAAATACGAACGGATAACCAGCAAAAGGGCCAACCCGGAAAGAACAAAACAAATAGCCGTATTGGCCTGAACAAATGCCAGCGGCATCAACTGAATAAGTCGGGGGATTTTGCCCACCCAGCCCACCCATGCCACCGCACCAACTAGCATCGTGAGGCTGGCAAAAAGAAGGGAAAAAAAGGAAAAACGAATTTCAAGCTTGTTCATGGGCCGGTCAGACAAAACCATCAGAGGTGAGTATTTTTACAGCTCGCATCGGTCTGTATTCAAAGTAAGAGACCCAATTCGGGCCTGATTATTCCATAAAAATCAAATAAAGATATGTAAAGATTGTGTTACGTTTTCAATAATCTCTTCCTCTATATATTCCCACCTTTATATCCTTTTCCTGACCCACGCAAAGGTCACTGCAAAACCTGAAAAAAAGACCTTCTACTACTCTAACCATAGAGGGTTTGGGAGTTTAACTCGCCACGCGCCCCTTTTATTCGTCAACAACTGCAGTTTTTAACCCCGGTTTCATTTTGTCAGTGTTTCGATTATTTCTTTGACAATCGGCTTTTTCCTATGCAAAAATGCGCACACTTTTTCAATACTTATCATAAAGAAATCCCCATGAAGATTCACGAGTATCAAGCCAAAGAAATTTTAAGGAAGTATAATGTTCCTGTGCCCAACGGAATCCTGGTCACCAAAAAATCAGAAGCCGCTAAAGCCGCCAAAAAACTGGGCACCGATGTCGTGGTAGTCAAAGCCCAGATTCATGCAGGAGGGCGAGGAAAAGGCGGCGGTGTCAAGTTGGCAAAAAGTCCGCAGGAAGCCGAAAAACATGCCGGCAAAATTCTGGGCATGACTCTCGTCACTCCCCAAACCGGCCCTGAAGGCCGACGGGTCAAAAAGGTATTGATCGAAGAAGGCATGTCCATAGCCAAAGAGCTGTATATGGGCATTCTGGTTGATCGGCAAACCAGCCAGGTTCTCATCATGGCCAGTGAGGCCGGAGGAATGGAGATTGAAGAAGTCGCCGCAGACACTCCGGAAAAAATTATCAAAGAAGCGGTGGACCCGGTTATCGGGGTCAAACCTTATCTGGCTCGCAAGATAGCGTTCGCTCTCAATCTTGAGGGAGAGGCTTTAAAGAGAATTGTTCCCTTCATCATCAACCTCTACGAAGCCTTCATCAAAGAAGACTGCTCCATGCTGGAGATCAACCCCTTAGTCATCACCTCGGACAACCGGGTTCTGGCACTGGACGCAAAGGTAGACATTGACGACAACGCCTTGTACCGCCACAAAGACACACAGGAGTTGCGTGACCTGGGTGAAGAAGATCCTCTGGAAGTGGAAGCCAGCAAATCTCATCTCAACTATATCAAGCTTGACGGAAATATTGGTTGCATGGTGAACGGAGCCGGTCTGGCAATGGCAACCATGGATATCATCAAACTGTCCGGCGGCGAGCCGGCGAATTTCCTTGATGTAGGCGGTGGAGCCGATGAAGAAATGATTGAAAATGGTTTTCGCATTATTCTTTCCGATCCAGCTGTTAAAGGAATTTTTATTAATATATTCGGTGGCATCCTGCGCTGTGACATTTTGGCTAGAGGGGTGGTCGCCGCAAGCAAAAAGCTCCATATCAAAATCCCCATTGTGGTACGAATGGAAGGCACCAATATGGAGCAAGGACATCAAATTCTTAAAGACTCCGGCCTGAACTTTCTCATTGGAGACGGAATGAAGGATGGAGCCCAGAAAGTGGTCAAAGCGATAAAATGAGCATTCTCGTTGATGAAAAAACAAGGCTGATAACCCAGGGCATCACAGGCCGCGAAGGCATGTACCATACCGAACAGTCCATGAAATATGGAACTCGTGTTGTGGGCGGTGTCACCCCAGGTAAAGGCGGACAAAAAGTTTTAGGTAATATTCCCGTCTTCAATACGGTGCGAGATGCGGTGACCAAAACCAAGGCCAATGCGACCATGGTTTTTGTACCCCCGCCTTTTGCCGCCGATGCAATTTTAGAAGCCGCCGATGCAGGCATCGAACTCATTATCTGTATCACCGAAGGCATCCCCGTCACCGATATGGTCGATGTCTATAAATACCTCAAAGGCACTAAAAGCCGGTTGGTCGGGCCCAATTGCCCAGGTGTCATTTCTCCGGGTAAAGCCAAGATCGGTATCATGCCTGCGCATATCCACAAAAAAGGCAATGTCGGCATCATTTCCCGCAGTGGTACCCTGACCTACGAAGCCGTGGGCCAGTTGACCGCATTGGGAATCGGCCAGTCCACCTGTGTAGGAATTGGTGGCGACCCCATCATCGGCACGCAGTTCATCGATGTATTGGAATTGTTCCAGAAAGACCGAGGCACCAAGGCCATTTGCATGATTGGTGAAATCGGCGGGACAGCAGAAGACGAAGCGGCCTACTATATTAAAAAACACGTCACCAAACCTGTGGTCGGGTTCATTGCCGGTCAGACCGCACCTCCGGGCCGACGCATGGGACATGCCGGTGCCATCATCTCTGGCGGTCAGGGAACCGCTGAAGAAAAAATGAAGATCATGAAGCGATGCGGAATCAAAGTAGTGAAGAGCCCCGCCGACCTGGGAAAAACCATACAAAAAGCCCTTTAAAAAAAAGCCGGGGCACGCTGGCTCCACGCCTTCGGCCCTCGCGTGGTAATGTTTCCTCACACCTGTATAGCCCCCCACCCTTTGCCCCCGGCGGCTCGCCGGTGCCTAGCCCGCATATTGCACAAGCGGTTTTTAAATCACCCCAGCCCCTCTTTGTAAAAGAGGGGTCCATTGAAGCTCCCCCGAAGTACCCGCTTCGGGGCATGAAAGCCGAGGAAGAAATATCACAGGGGTTGGGGGGATTTGCCTTTTTTTGCTTAAAGCAGAACGGAGAATTACCCCGCTCACACTTTGTGCTTCGGAAAATACTTCGAAAATAGCCGCTTGTCCTTGCCAAGGCTGCAGTTGCTGGTGGCAAACTTTTTACTCGTGCAATATCCAGCCTAGTGGTTTTCTTCTATATCCTCATACGACAGATAGCCCAGTCGGCTTTCGTAATCCAGTTGATCGAATGGATTGCCTTGCCGAAAACTGGAAAAATGCAGGTCCGCATAATTTGCGATGATGGCGTGCAGGGCATCGTGCTCGGACATTCCTTGTTCACGCAGTCGATTGAAAGCCTCGGCAACAAATTCGGGTCGCTCGGTTAAAATCTGGCTATCGACGATGGTGTGCAAGACCGTATGCACAAAGGGGCTGACGATCTCACCATTTATCTCCTGCGGATAAGCGGCCATATCGCCCATAGTCCAAATTTCTTCAAACTCCGGGTGCAGGTCCATAACATGGGCAATGCGGGCATCGAGTTCTTCGATATCCCTGCCTTCTTGCCGATCCGAGGCAACTCTTAATATGCGGACTTGGGTCTCTTTATCAAATTGCATGGCAAACAAACGTAATAGGGTTTAAACATTACATCTTAGCTACCTACATAAGATGCATTTCAAGGTCAGGGAGTTTCAGAAAAATGGGTGCGCCGGTCTTTTCCGGGTTCCCCGTAAACCATAAAAACCCGTTTGCCCTGGCGCATATGGTATTTGGCCCAGGCCGGAGATTTGCCTTCATAGCTGGCACCGGGGTCCTCCCCTTCCGCCTTTAAATAGTCGGGATAATCCAGGCCCGCATCAAAAACATCCATGAGAAGGCAGTCGGTTGTGAAACCTTTGCCCTTTAACTCTATCTTACTTAAAAAAGCTTCTATCTCGGCAGGGTTGTTCATTTCAATAGCTTGCATAATCAAACAATGAGACCGGGTATATCAAGCAGAGGTCGCCAAAAAATGGATTCACCCGCCAGATTGAGGTATATTAATGCAATCAATCAGTTTTAGTAAAAGAACCTCGGGCACCCAAAAAATTATTGACCTTAAGTGCCTTGTTTTAAAAGGTGCCCTTGGAGAGAGCCACTTTATGGAGGCTTCCCAAAACTCATAACTTAAGAGATATGACATGCTAATTCAAGATAATTTATTTTTAACCCGTGCCGACCCCAGCGGTCATGGCGGAGTCCAGTTTTTATACCGGGTCAAGGGCTATGGACTGACCGCTGTTTCACGACCCCAGGAAGAAATTTCCATGATCCACTGGCAAGTCGATGTCATTAGGTACACAGCTCCTGAGACTGCGGATTTTGAGGTTTGCCACACTACCGAGCTGGCAAATAAAACCCTTAAGTTTTATACCGATAAGTCCATAAATGAGTTTTTGCTCAAGGCCTTTCAGTATTTTGAGGAACTCAGTTCCCTGGAAAAAATGTTGCCCCAGGAATCCTGATCGGACAGGCAAGGAAAGTACTCTTTATAATCGGGCTTTATGTCTTGACAGAGGGGCCGTTTGTTCCTAATATATGGCTCTTTTTCAAGAAAAAAGAAACTGACGGGCTTTGTTGACCGGCGTTTTTTCGCTTCGTGAGGGTCAACCCGTTTATTTATTGTTTATTTACAGTTGTCACCAGAGTTTTCGTCAAGCCTGGGCACTGATGTTTTGAAATTAATAAGGAGCTAAATCATGGCAAATGTAAAGGGCAGTGCTGTTATAAGAACTGCTGCCGATGAAGGAAAAACGGCGGACTGGGTTCCTGGGACTGAAAAGCAGGAAGTTGTCGACCCCATGGAAATGTTCCATAAGCTCCCTCGCGAAAAACTGTTCATCACTGGAAGTGAGGCCGCAAGAGAATCCATGCGCCGCTCCAATATTGATATGGCAATTGCCTACCCGATCACTCCGCAAAGCGAATCCATGCAACAAGCCGGGTATCTCTATGATGAAGGCTATATCAAGGAGTATTACCGGGCTGAAGAGGAAATTGGTACCTTCTCTGCAATCGCTGGTGCCTCCCGTGCGGGAGTGCGTTGCCTGACGGCGACATCAGGCCCCGGTCTGATGCGCGGTCTGGAAGCGATCAGTTCCTGGCCAGGAGCAAGACTTCCACTCGTTATGCTGGATATGTGCCGGGTTATCAATACGCCGCTTGCGATCCAGCCTGACAATATTGAGATATCATTCATGCTCAATACGGGCATACTTGTCCTGCACGCAGAAAATCAGCAAGACTTTTATGACTATCCCCTGGCCGCTTTCATGGTCAGCGAAGAGGTCGATGTGACATTGCCCGCAGTAGTTGCTGTGGATGGGTTTTTCTGTACGCATGCGCGTGGCCCCGTTTTAGTCACTCCCGAAAAATATAAACTACCGCCTCGAGATGGCTGGCGCTCTGCTGTTCCTGCTATGGACAACGAAAATCCGCCGGCACGTCTCTCGCGCGATGCCCCAATTCAAAAAAGTAATTTCATCAGTTACCATATGCACGCCAGTTGGCAGCAGGAAGTTTTTGCCGCTGTCGAGCGTTCAGCAAAATACTTCGACAAATATCTTGGTGGCTTGATTGAAGTGGTTAATCCTGATGCCGAAGAATTCATCGTTGCCTCCGGTTGCGCAGTTTCTCAGGCCCGCGAAGCCGTTCGTCAGGAGGGAGAACAAGGGCGCAAGGTAGGGTTGATCAAAATCAAAACCATCCGCCCCTTCCCGACCGCACTGCTTATAGCCGGGTTGAAAAATGCCAAACGCATTCTGGTTCCCGAATTCAACCAGGCTGGCTGGCTTCACAAAGAACTCTGTGCAGTACTTTATGGCAAGTGTAATGCGGTCATCAAAGATGGTCCGCGTGTCTATGGCGGAATGACCATGCCAACCGAAATGATTCTGGAAGCGTTGGCGGAGTTTCGCAAAGCAAACCCGTAAGCGCCAGTTTGTTGTTTAGTCTTTTAAACACAGGTATAATTTCATCAAGTGAAAGCTTGCCTGTTTAAAATAATATTTGAACGATTTTTTATATAAAGGATAAAATCCTATGTCTCTTGAAACCTTACGACCCTCTCCAGCGTTTAAGGATGTCTTACCGATTGAATACAAGGATCTGGTAGAACACGGC
Organism: uncultured Nitrospina sp.; assembly: GCA_964510355.1. Lineage (GTDB taxonomy): Bacteria > Nitrospinota > Nitrospinia > Nitrospinales > VA-1 > LS-NOB. The sequence continues at coordinate 27,997 of CAZEBI010000006.1, forward strand.
CCTTACACGAACCGCGATGGCAAAGATCGCCAAACAGTAAAAGTAACGGATATGGGGAAATTCAAGGAAATCATTGAAGAGCATCCCATGTGTGCAGGTTGCGCGATGACCTTGTTCATCCGCCTCACTTATATTGGGATGCCCAACCCCGAGCACACCATCGTTGTCGGCACCGCAGGCTGTGGCCGGCTGGCAATTTCCCAGGCTTCTGTACCGTTTGTTTACGGCAACTACGGCGACACCAATGCCGTGGCTTCCGGCTTAAAACGTGCTTTGGAAATTCGTTTCCCGAACCAGAAAAAAGACGTTGTTGTCATGGCGGGTGATGGCGGGTTGATCGACATTGGCTTTCAGGGCCTGATGCATAGCTGGTTCCGCAAAGAAAAATTCACCACCATCATGCTCGACAATGAAGTTTATGGCAATACAGGTGGACAGGAAAGCGGCATGAGCAACAAGGGTAAAGTTCTCAAAATGGCTCCGCGTGGAAAATTTGGTGACAAAATTGATGCTCTGGGTCTGGCTAAGGTAGCTGGCGTTGATTATATTGCACGGCTGGCTCCGACCAACCCGGCACGGGTAGCTCGTACGGTTCGCCGCGCTATCATGGTGGCACGGGAAGTGGGTTCAAGCTATATTCAAGCCTACACCTCTTGTAACATTGAGTACTCTATCCCCACTCCAGATGTTATGAAAGATGCATTCGCCATTGAAAAAGAACGCTATGGTTTTGAGGAAATCATTTCTCCTCGGGCCAAAGAGTACCTGGATGAAATTGAGAAAAAAAATAAAAAGAAATAAGCGCATCTCTGAAAATTAGTTTGAGCCCTGAGCGGGCCTTATTTATAAGGCCCGCGAGTTGCAAAAATTACCGAAGAAACAGCGATCCCCTTAAAAAGTTTTATTCTAAGTGAGGAGAAAATAAAAATGTCAGAAGTTAAACGCTTAAACGTCCGCATGGCCGGAATTGGTGGTCAGGGCGTGGTCACTGCATCTCATATCATCAGTAACGGGGTAGTCATTTCCGGTGGTTTCAGTTCCCTGGTTCCTTTCTTCGGGTCAGAGAAGCGCAACGCTCCAGTTGAAAGTTATGTCCGCATCTCAAACGAAACGATTTACGAGATCGGAGAAATCATCTACCCGAATGTTCTGATGATTTTTCATCCTTCCGTAATCACTCTCGGCAAGTCCTACACCATGCCGTTTTATACCGGGCTGAAACAAAACGGCATCATCCTCATCAACAGCAAAAAGCCGATTGCATTTACCCCTGATGAGCAAAGAGAGCTGGAAGAAAAAGAAGCACGCATTTATTATCTGCCTGCTACAGAAATGGCAAATGACCTGGCAAAAACCGATTTGGCTACCAATATGGCTATGTGTGGTGCTATTTCCGGGATCTTTGGTTTGCCCGACCTGGACTCTCTGGCGGCATCGGTCAAAGACCGGTTCGTTGGCAAGGGAATTGTGGTCTCTGGCGGCACAGCGGCTTTGGACAGTGCCATTGAGAAAAAGTTTGCTAAAAAACAAAAATTACTGGAAGCCAACCAGTTGGTTCTGGATGCGGCTCACCAATACACTATCGATCAAGGCTGGACTGAAGCTGCTGCTAAAGCCACCGCATAACTTTAACAACTGGAGAGAACATGTACTACATTGCTGAAGTTGACAAAAGCATTTGCTCACAGAAAAACTGTCACCTGTGTACGCAATACTGTCCCGAAGCAAACTGTATTAACTACAGTGAACAGGACAAATCTGCTTATGTCTCTGTAGACCGATGTAAAGCCTGTGAAATTTGCATCTATATCTGCACGGATATCGCCAAGAACGATGCTATTAAAATGAAATGGATTGAAGAACTGGACGATGGTTTTGTCTTTAAAAAGTCTGGGCTGGTTCTACGCTAATTGTTTTTTTACTAAAAGGTATTTGGGCTTTATAGCTCAAATACCTTTTTTTTATGCAATTTACAAACCTTTAAAGAAAGTACTCAAATGGAAAGAACCTTTGCTATCATCAAGCCTGACGGCGTAGAACGCAATCTCATCGGAAAAATCCTGGAACGCATCGAATCTACCGGCTTTAAAATTGTCGCCATGAAACAGGCTCTGCTCAGCAAGGCTCAGGCGGAAGGGTTTTATGCTGTCCATAAAGAACGGCCTTTTTTTGATGGCATGACCACCACCATGAGTTCCGGGCCTGTTGTCTTACTCGTACTCGAAAAGGACAATGCTATCGCCGACTGGCGAAAATTGATGGGAGCTACCAATCCGGCGGATGCCGAAGCGGGCACCATCCGCAAAGATTTTGCTGAAAATATTGAAAGAAACACATCACATGGCTCCGATGCGCCGGAAACTGCAGCATTTGAAATTTCCTATTTCTTCAGCCAAACCGAAATCCACCACCACTAGGCGTGGGGCCGACTGGCAATACCTTTAGCTGGCTAGCAGAGGGTTTTCTCGGCACAACCAAGATCTTGCCCCGTTGCTTACCCCGCCCTCGTAGAAGGGGGAGCTTCAATGGACCCCTCTTTTTAAAGAGGGGCTGGGGTGATTTAGAAACTTTCGCAGTACAGGTTATAAGGTTTTTCAAATCCTGAGCCCAGTGGTATCATCTTAGTATTATGAGATTCCTAATTATCCTAACAGCCTTGGCACTTTTCCTTGCCCCCATGCAAACCTGGGCCGGGTCCAGCTATGACTATCAGCTATACAAAAGCGATGAAAATTATGGCATCGTTGTTTTCCCGAAAAAATTTATTTCCAAGAGGTTGCACGACTACATCACCACAATATCTTTTCGTGTCGTCGAGTCGGGCAAAGCGGTGATGCGCAGGGGTTCCAAGAATGAAAATGAAACCCTGATGATGCCGCTTGCAGTGCAAAAGAAACATGCCATCGAAAAATTTATTGTCATACAGGTTTTGGGGTCCGATGACATGCTGGCAGGCATTTACGACCCCGAGTGGGGCCTGACTTTGCCTTCCACTCGCTTTACCCTGGAAGCCCTCAAGAACAATATCCCAAAAACCCTGAACGTGTTTCGCGGAAACAATCCCCAACGCCAGACTCAATTGCAGAGCCGGTTTTTAGCGAAAAGAGGATGAGGAGTTGAACTATGAATATCATTCTTAATAGCTATTGCAACCTGAAGTGCAATTATTGCTTTGCCGATGAATATATGGAGGAAAATGTCAAAACTCCTGACAAAACGATGGATTATGACTTTTTCCTCAAAGAGCTGTTGCCCAGGATAAAAAATGCCTCTCTCATCAATTTCATGGGCGGTGAGCCCACTCTACATCCACGTTTTACCGACATTTTGTCGCAAACGCTGGAAAGTATGCAGCCTTTTTCCTATCTGGGAATTTTCACCAATGGCTTGATGCCAGACAAAGTCCTCGATCTTCTTCTGCACACCGTGGGTCGAGGAGGAAGCATCGAACGCCAGATTCAATTCTCCGTATTGCTGAACTGGCAGACGTCTGAAAATATTTCCGAAAAAAACCATGCCCGTTGCCGGGAAGTCGCAGAGGCCATTCTCAGCAAAAACGGATTCGGCCTCATGTTCAGTCTCAATCTGTATTCTATCGAGCAGGATTTATCAACCCAGTGCTGGGAAATTGATGAAATATATCAGCAACTCGGGTTGCCGCCGGGGCAAAACTATAAAATCCGGGTCAGCCCGGCCTTCCCCATCGTCGGCGAGCAGAACAACCAGGCATTGGCCATCAAAGATTATCCCAAAATGGGCCGCAAGATGCTCGATATGATCAAAGATTTCCCGCAACTGTGTTTTCGTTTTGACTGTTCATTTCCGCCCTGTCTTTTGGATGAAATTGAAGAGGATGAATACCCGCTTGTAGAACGGTTTTACTACCACGGCAGTCAGCCGGTTCCCAACATCACGGAATGGAAAGACCGCGATTATTATTTTGGCTGTGCCGATGACAGCCCCATGGACATTGACCCGAAGGGGGATTGTTTCAACTGTTTCCCGTTTCACAATAAAAAACTTGGCAATATCAAAGATTTCAAGCAGATCAACGAGCTTTCAATCACCAAGATGCACACCCAGTTCCTCAACCATGTATTTGAAGCGCAGCCCAATGAGCCCTGTAAAAGCTGCCCCCATTATATGGTGCGGTGTTCCAGCGGATGTTTTGCCTACAATTTCACCTGATCCCTCGGCATAGAGCCGAATACGCCCGGCTCTTGTTAATTTCCCCCGCAAGCCGGGTTATGATAAAATGGAAACCATCCAATACAATCGATTCAATGGCCTGGAGATAGAAAAAAATAATGCCCGTATATGAATATCAATGTGAAAAGTGTAAAGATATTGTAGAAGTCCTGCAAAAAATCAGTGACGAGCCTCTCAGCCAATGTGAAAAGTGTGGCGGCGCGCTGAGCAAACAGTTCAACCAGATGAACTTTCATTTGTACGGACCGGGTTTTTACTCAACGGACAACAAACGCAAGTATCTCAAGTAACCCGTATCAATTGTGCAAGCCGGGCTTTTACTCAACATACAACAAGCATAAAAAACTCAAGTAACCCGTATCAATTGTGCAAGCCGGGCTTTTGCTCAACATACAACAAGCATAAAAAACTCAAGCAGTCCGTATCGATTGTGCAAGCCGGGCTTTTACTCAACATACAACAAGCATAAAAACTTTAAACAATTCCTGATGATTTATATCACCCGCCGCCTGGAGTTTTGCGCCAGCCATCGATTGTTCAACCCTGATTTTTCGGATGAGAAAAACGCAGCCACCTTTGGTTTGTGCAACAACCCCAACGGACACGGACACAATTATGTCCTGGAGGTCACGGTCAAAGGGGAAGTCGACCCGGAAACCGGAATGGTGCTGGACCTTAAAACCCTGAAAAAACTGATTAACGAAGAAATCGTCGACAAGGTCGATCACAAAAACCTTAATGTTGATGTAGAATTTTTAAAAAATGTGATCCCCACAGCGGAAAACATCGCCATCCGTTTCTGGGATATCATCGAGCCCAAAATTGAGAACGGCACTCTGTATGAGATCAAACTTTTTGAGTCCGAACGCAATTTTGTCATTTATCGAGGAGCAAAACTTGAAGGACCTCATTAAACAAATATTATTACAGGTTGGCGAAGACCCTTCCCGCGAAGGCCTACAGAAAACTCCTGAGCGGGTAGAAAAGTCACTGAAATTTCTAACCAGTGGCTACGGGGTCAATATTGAAGAGCTGGTCAACGGCGCATTATTCCATGAAGACTACGATGAAATGGTTATCGTCAAAGACATCGACCTGTTCAGCATGTGCG
>CAZEBI010000007.1:0-30283 GCA_964510355.1 uncultured Nitrospina sp.
AATCTAATTTGGTGTTGTACACGGAGTACTAATAAGTAAGTCCGAGGTTAAAGGAGCGGTATAAGGGACGTAAAGGTTTGCCATGGGGAATCAGTTCTTTATCAGCCTGCTTTTCATTATCGTTAAAGCATCTTTAAAAAATGACTTTGCCATTTTGGTAGATTTGTTACTCGAGGACTCTCTTCCCATATCTAAAAACAGTTGAATGATTCTATTTGGTTTGCGCAAAAAATAAACCATATAAAATAAAAACACACCAAAGTTGACCAGCAATGAAAGCTCCAGATCACCAAATCGAGGATTATACGAAGTTTTCTTAGCCCCAAAATCCTGAAAAGTAAACAAACTCATCAAGTACTTATCATCAAACTCGGTGATGACACCTGCCCTTTGAAGCGCCAGGAACGATTCAGTATTGGGTTGAGGAGAATATGCATTGAGATTCACGTTGGTGAAACCAATCATGCCACATTGGAGGATTGCCCCATAAGTCCTTAAAACACTCCGGTAATCATCCTCGGGAAACCCGATGATAAAAAAACATCCCACATTGATCCCGGCTTTGAGCGCACTGCGTGCAGACTCAAACATTTTCGGCAAACTGACTTTCTTCTTTATCGCCTGCAACACACGCGGATCGCCGGACTCTGGAGCAAAAGAAAATTCATGACAACCTGCCGCCTTTAGTTTTGTGGCAACCTCAAAATTAATGCCTTCACTACGAGTTCCTGATGGCAACTGAAAAGTAATTTTCATGCCACGCTTGAGTATTTCGTCACAAAGACTGATGATCCAATCGCTTCGCACAATAGCAGTAAGATCTTCAAACTGAAAATCTGTAACATCATATTTATTTTGATACTCCTGCATCTCGTCTACAACCAGCTTGTAATCTCGGGGAATCCATTCTGTCGTCCACATATTGGGGCTCGTGCAGAAGGTGCAAGAGAACGGGCAACCGCGCGTAGCCAGCATGGGCATGAATTTTCCCTGGGAAGACCCGTGCGGCTGATTGACTTCATTGTATTTTTGAATATCAAACAAATCCCAAGCAGGTTTGGCGATTGCGTCAATTCCTTTTATTCTCTGGCGACGGGAATTCACTCGAATTATCCCTTCCGGATCCTTATATGCAATTCCGAGAACATCATTCAACGGCAAGCCCTTCTCAATATGTTCCAACAATTGCGCAATCGTTTCCTCCCCTTCCCCCATCACAACACTGTCCAGAGGAGCTTGCTCCAAAGAAAATTCAGGAAAACCAGTAACATGCTCACCTCCCATCAATATAAATGCCTTGGGGAATTGCTTGCGAATCTTAGAAACCAGTTCACGCACATAAGTCCAGTGGGATGTAAACATGCACCCTAAGCCAATGACTTGGATATCGGAGGGGATACGCTCAATAATTTGTTCTTGAGTCAACCCTCTTACTCGGATCTCATCTTTAAATATATGGTAATTTCTAGGGGCAGAGCCGGGCCCGTCCACAACCATGACATCATGACCTTCTTCACGGATTGCAGCAGCGATGTATGCCAAACCGATAGGTGGCATACTGATTGTAGAGACGAAATTCGTCAGAGAGACAAACTTGGGAGGCTCTATCAGGCAGACTTTCATGGATAGTTTGGCAAAAGTAATGGGTTATAAGCTGACGGTCTATTTTAGCATAAAACCCGAATTACTAGATGGAGTTTAGGAAAAATCTCGTGAATCGGGCTCAGCTATAATAGTTATCGGCAAAAAACGTATTTTTCTTGACGAATAATCTTCTCTTTCAAAGCCATAAAAATTCAGAGCTACAAACCCTGACCTTTCAACTCAGCAACAATTTCTGGTTGAGTCAACAACATCTCTTCGATTTCCTTGACCGTTAAACGAGTCGTATTTTGAGAAGTATAATCTTCGGTTTGGACCGCCTTTTTATCACCTTCGCTAAAATATTTAGCGTAGTTCAAGTCCCGGTTATCCATGCTCAATCGCAGGTAATCACCCATATCCTCTGACCTTAGCAATTCATCCTTGGAAGCCAGGGTCTCATGCATTTTTTCACCGTGCCGCATACCAATGGTTTTTATTTCAGAATTTGAACCTAAAATATTAATCAATGCCTGGGCGAGATCACCCACCGAACAAGAAGGCGCATTGCGGACAAAGATATCCCCTTGTTTTCCATTCTTCAACGCAAATCCGACCAAATTGATCGCCTCTTTCAAAGGCAGGAGAAACCGGGTCATTCCTGGCTCGGTCACAGTAAGAGGCTTCTTTTCTCTAATCAGTTTTATAAAAAGGGGAATCACCGAACCACGGGAAAATAACACATTCCCATAACGAACCAGAGTCAGAATGGTCTGCCCCTCTGAAAGTTTTCGGGAAGCGGACTGAACCACCTTTTCCATAAGTGCTTTTGTTATTCCGAGGGCATTGACAGGGTAAACCGCTTTATCCGTACTGAGGCTGACCACCCTGGACACGCCATGGCGGATGGCTGAATTAATGACATTCTGGCTTCCTATCACATTGGTCTGCATCGCCTGCATGGGAAAAAATTCACAAGTAGGAACTTGTTTTAACGCAGCCGCGTGGAACACATAATCCACTCCAGCCATAACATCATCGACACTATCCCGGTCTCTGACATCTCCAATATGAAACTTGATTTTGGAATTCTCGAACCGATGGCGCATTTCCTCTTGTTTCAACTCATCTCGGCTGAATATCCTGATTTCACCGAAATCCTTATCCAGCAGATAATTAGCAAAATACCCCCCGAAAGACCCTGTGCCACCCGTAATCAATATGATTTTCCCTTTAAAATCAGCCATTATTTTTCCCGGTTAAGTCATCAGTAATTATTGTAATTCCGAAGAGCTATATCCTCATAAATGTTTCATAATCATACAGGGTCCGCATACGTATCGGGGCGCTCCCTATCGAAAATCTCGTTGGCCCAGAGCATGACAATCATCTCCTCATCACCGACATTGGTGATATCATGAGACCATCCCGGAATCGTCTCCACAACTTCTGGCTTATCGCCCGATGTCAAAACTTCGTGAAGCTCCTGCGTCATTATGTGACGAAAACGAAACCTCGCATTTCCCTTGACGATCAGAAATTTCTCGGTTTTTGAGTGATGATAGTGACCACCCCGAGTCACTCCCGGATGCGCAGTAAAAAACGAGAACTGACCGGAATCTTTGGTCTTTAGCATCTCAACAAAAATACCTCGCGGATCAGCATACTTTGGCACTTCATAAGCAAAATCCTTGAGCGGAAGATAACTGATATAAGTGGCATAAAGTGCCCGTACCAGCCCGTCCCCCACTCGCTCGGAAACCAGGGTATCTCGGCTAGCCCGGAACAGTCGAACCTGGTCGGCCAGTTCGCCAATACGGATCGTGTATAACGGTCGGACTTCACAATACGACTTGCCGACTTCCCTGCCCGTCATGATCCGAACAAAAGTCGCCACCAAATCGTCTATGTAAACAAGGCTCAACGGATGAGGTGAATCATCAATCTGGATGGGCAAATCATGTGCGATATTATAACAAAACGTGGCGACCACTGAATTATAGTCAGGCTTACACCACTTCCCAAAGACGTGCGGCAAGCGAAAAATATAAACGGGGGTATCGGTCTTCTCTGAATGTTTGAGCAGTATCTGTTCGGCCGCCAGTTTACTGGCCCCATACGGACTGTCTTGTTCAACGTGAACAGATGACGCAAAGATGATCGGTATATGACGCTCCGATTCCTGCACGACCTGACAGAGCGTCTCTGTCAAATCGGTATTGACACGAGCAAACTCAGCCTCATCATCCGGTCGGTTCACACCTGCCAGATGGCAAATGAAATCTGCCTTCGCAACGGCTGATCGCAAATCATCCAGCGTTGACTTACGATCATAATACAGGACCTCAAAGTCCTCACACACAGCGAGCTGAGCCGAAAGATTTTTACCAATAAAACCCTTCGATCCTGTCACTAACACTTTCATGGGCTAAACCGAGTATTGCGCATAATAAGCCGCATCCTGCTAACTGAAAAAACGAAAATCATGATAGCATACTCAAGATAAAAAATTATCAAGCCTGACCTTTTCACCCCCACATACCTCCATAAAATATTAATTCGTGAAAATTCTTCTGACAGGAAAAACCGGACAAGTGGGTTGGGAGTTGAATCACACACTCTCTGCGATAGGAACCGTTTTTGCTATGGGCAGAAACGAGATGGACCTTTCCAAACCGGAAACACTGGGTTCCGTCATTCAGGATATCCGACCGGATATCATCATAAATGCCGCCGCTTACACCGCCGTCGACAAGGCCGAATCCGAACCTGAACTGGCCATGGCCATCAATGGAATCGCCCCGGGAGTGCTTGCACAAGAAGCTAAAAAAATAGATGCCGGAATGATTCACTATTCCACCGACTATGTTTTTGATGGCAAAGCCTCACGCCCTTATGACGAAGACGATCCGACTGGCCCATTGAGTGTTTACGGAAAATCCAAACTGACAGGGGAACAAGCAGTGATCCAAGCCGATATCCCCTATCTCATACTGAGAACCGGTTGGGTGTATGGCTTGCGGGGCAGCAATTTTCTTCTCACCATGCAAAAACTGGCTCAAGCCAGAAACCAGATAAAAGTTGTCAATGATCAGACAGGGAGCCCCACATGGTCTAGAGCTATCGCCGAAGGCACAGCACAAGTCCTGAAACAATGCGTGGAAGAAAGTACTCAAAAACCTAAAGTATTTCCCCTTTCAGGAATTTTCAATATATCGTGTAGCGGTGAAACCAACTGGTTTGGTTTTGCAAAAAAAATCCTTGAACTCTCCGACCTTTCAAAAAACACAGAGTTGATTCCCATCCCCACTATCGAATATCCCACACCTGCGATTCGGCCTCGATATTCGTTACTTTCGAACAAAAAATTAAAACAGGTCTTCCACTATGAAATGTCCCATTGGCAGGATACTTTGCAGAAATGCGTGAACTCTGCGCCAAGCTGACCTGATAGTCTTTAGATTTCACATCTAAAATTTGTTAGTATTTCAGGCGAAGGTGGTTTTTTAATTACAACAGGTCTTAGCTCATAACAGCGAAGCCTTTCCCTCGGTACCACAAAATGGCTTTTCAATCGCCGATAAGTATGCAGAAATTACACACCTCTTATTTCTCCATAATGGAGGGATTTTTCCCTGACACCAACTCACCCAGTACAAACCGCGTGATTCCTATTCTGGACAAAGTGACTCAATTCTCTTTGCTTGCCTTTGCCGCTTTTTCCATGTTTTCCATCAGCATCACCCAGATTTCATTTGCGACAGGCGCTCTGTCCTGGGTATTGAAAGTTCACCTGACCCAAACCTGGAAAGAGCTGCGAGGTACGAGGGTTGGCATTGCAATCTTATGTTTTTGTTTAGCCGGTATTTTATCGATAACAACTTCGGTTGACTCGGAAAACAGTATAAAGCTCCTGAAAAAGCTGATTCAATTCATCATATTCTTTTGGGTTGCCAATGCAGTTCAGGATGAAAAACAAAGAGATCTACTGGTTAAGCTGGTTATTGTCGCCGGAGTTGCTACCGCCTTGAATGGGCTTATACCGTTTTTTAGCGCCAGTTTTACAGAAAACAGTATCAAGGGAGTAATGAGTAAAGAATCCACTTTTTCAGCGATTTTAATGTTTTCTGGATTGGTAGCCTTGGCAAGGTTTTTGTTTAACAAACCTAAGGAATATTGGGTATTGGGCAACCTGGGAGTCATTATCTTTGCCCTACTATTGACCATGGCGAGACAGGCTTGGCTTGGTTTTCTTGTTGGGGCTATATTCTTATTGTTCTGTTGGAATAAAAAATACCTTCTGGTCATGCCGTTATTTTTAGCAGGTCTCCTGTTTTTTGGCCCTGCTGGCATTTCAAAACGTGTAGCCAGCTTCACAAATTTGCAAGACAACTCAGTCCAAGCAAGAGTGTCTCTCTGGGAAATGGGCTGGGAAACCTTCAAGGACCACCCAATAACAGGGTGTGGCTATAAATGTGTGGATTCAATTCACGCCCAATACCCTGACCCTTCAGGGTGGGTTGCATATTATAGAGGAATGCACAGTAATCCATTTCAATTATTAGTTGATTCCGGGATTGCAGGGCTAGGCTTTTGGCTTTTCATTTGGATGGCCTATTTCACAGAAATCTTTAAACGCCTGCGGACTTTGGCGAAAGACACATTTTCAAGCAACTCCAAGGGTTTATTAATAGGATCCTCGGCAGCGATTTTGGCCTATTTAGCTGGGGGGTTTTTCGAGTCCTCTATCTATGACTCGGAAGTGTCCATGCTGTTATATTTTTTGATGGGACTCTCTTTGACCATGACAAAAAAATCTCCCAAGGCAAGATAGGGCTACAAACCTCCCCCAAACCAGAGCCCCAACTTTTAGAATTTTTCTGCCTTTACTTGCTCCTTTCCTTTTGCAGATTTTGTATGCAACAAAATCGAACAACTTGCAAATTGAGTTCATATTAGTTTTGTGCCATCCTGATAGAAGCGAATAAAGAGTCCTCCAAATAACAGGGATTAGAACCAAATGACTCACGGTCAGCGATATTTAATGTTTTTGCAAAAAGACGAGTCGGGGATAGTCGTCGAAGCCAGGAATTCTTCCGAGTGGGAAAATTTAAAACAGGAGGCGGAATCCAAAGGGATGACCTGTCAACCTCTGAGCATGGAAAACTTTTATCCCGATTATCGTGGCTACCGTTATTTCGACTTGCGAAATTCGGTCACCCAGGAGACATTCAGCATAGATTATGTGTTGGAAGCCTGGGAGGCGGATAAAAAACACCATGAGGGCCATGAAGGAACGGATGAATGGTTCATTCATTAACAACCTGATGCCCTTGGATTATGGAACAGTATTTTAAAATACTAAAACTCAAATCCGACGCATCCCTTGAAGATGTGAAGCGGGCCTACAAAACCCAGGTCAAAATCTGGCATCCGGATCGGTTTCCACTGGAATCTCCACGCCTGCAAAAGAAAGCTCATGAAATGTTCCAGAAGGTCACAACCGCTTACAAAAGAATCAATGCTCATATAAGGCACAAGTACAAGGTAACTTCGGGCGCAAAGGAGAGACAATACAAGCGCGCCTCACGGACTCCTCCCAGACCCGCAAGCACCGACTCCAAGTCGGGCCCCCAACAGTCTGCGCCTATTCCAGGGTTCACCACACAGGTTTGGCCTAATGGCGATAAATATGAAGGGCAAATGTTCCAGGACCAGATGCATGGCAGGGGAATCTTCACCTCTTCCCAGGGTTACGTTTATACCGGTGAGTTCATGCATGGGCAACCCAACGGCCTGGGAAAGCTGATCTATGATAATGGCGACCAATACGAAGGAAGCTTCATAAATGACCGGCTCCACGGTCAAGGAAAATACACCTACGCCAACGGGGATTGCTACCGGGGAGAATTCCAAAATGATTTACCCCATGGACAAGGTGTCCATGTTCTGGCAAACGGCAGTATCTATTCAGGGCTCTGGGAACAAGGAGGGTTGGTTTCCTGATATTCATCGACTCTCGGAAGATTCGGAGTCACAGGCTTTACAGTCAAGGAGGGTTCCCAGCCTTTCCTGCCTACCCTCTTCATGGTTCACCCAAGGGCGGCTAACCATTGGTAAGCGATGCCGGACATGCTGATTGTGTCCGCATTCCAGTTCTGCCACCCAGAAGCTTTCTTCATCCTGATGAAACCCTGCAATTCTCCTGTCCATTCAGGAACGCAATAGAGTTTCTGCCACCATCAGGCCGACTATTGTGGTATCAACCACTATATCCAACTCCTCCTGATTGATTCCCAAGGCATCCAGATAGCCTTCTTCAGGAGAATCTTCAAAAGCTGTAGCAACAGGGTGAGAAATTTTATTCATATTGGCAATGCGGTTGGCAGTGCTGACGATCTGATTCAAGGTCAAAGGTTCACCTTTAACCGGACCCACGCCATGGTGTGACAGGGCCGCAGAAATTACTTGCGGAGACAGGGACCACCACTTTCTCATGAATTCGGCTCCCACCTCAGGGTGAGCGACTCCAAATTCTTCTTCTTCCAAAAGCGCCAGAGGTTTATCTGTAGCACTCAAATCCTTTAAAGTAAGAAAATTGAAGTATTCCTGGGAAATAATATTATCCAGAACCAGAATTCCCACATCGTGCATCAAGCCAGCCAGAAAACTTGCCTCCAAATCATCAAAATCGGCAAGCAATTTTTTAGCCAGTGATCGTGTGATGAAAGCCACCGCCATAGAGTGTTTCCAGAATTGGATCTGATCGAAAGCTTTGCTCTTTTTGAAGGACTTTGGCAATTCAAGGGCAAAAACCAGGTCCATCACCTGTTGCATCCCCAAGCGTACCACCGCATCTTCCAGGTTCCGGGTCTCCTCTTTGCCTGTGCCAAACAAAGCGCTGTTCGCAAGAGTGATCAATCGCCCTGACAAGACTGGATCTGTCTTTATCAAGCGATAGACATCTTCAACCTCACAATCCGGGTCATCCATCAATTTTTGCAAACCAAACAGAATTTCCGGCAAAGGGGGAAGGTTCGCATTGGTTCGTACCAATTCTAGAATTTTTTCTCGCACAATGGCACCCAAAGAATAAATGTAAAGTCAGAAAAACAACCTAAATCCCCACCCGAGATACTAGCTTTCAACTATGTTAGTTGTCAAGAAATCCATCCAGTTATAGATAAGGAGAAAGAATTCTCAAACAACTCGCGCTAAAAGGGTTAGCCCAACTGCACCCTTCCCACTTCAGACCCACTTAACTAAGCTAAAGACTTATTTTTTTCTAGAAAGATCATGGTATAGATTGTATAGTAACGCTCTAAAATGGTGTCCTGCCAACATATCCACCTGTTAAGAAAAAGGTCGCATTCATCAACCTTCGCACCCATAGCCCACTTATGACAGAAAAAAACCGACAATCAAAAATCCAGCCGGAGCAAACCCAAGGTTTTCATCCCCCGCCAGAAGATGAAATAAATCTGGCAGATTTGCTGGAAGTTCTAGTCAGGAAGAAAGTTCTTATACTTGCCATTATGTCTATTTGCACGCTAATTTCAATATTTTATGCTCAATCGACCACACCCATTTATCGAGCAACTATGGCGTTTGTGGAGCCTCAGGAAACCTTTTTTTCGACTCTCCCCCTTGAGGTGATTGAGAACCTCCCCCTCTCCAGATCAGCCTTATCCAACAAAAAAGGTGAGCCCACTGGGGTCAACCCTTCTGCTTTTCTTATGTTTTTAGCCAAGGTGGGGTCTTATGAATTAAAAAAAGAAGTACTTGTGAAGGGTGGTTTCCTGGAGAAATTTTTCGGTGATGCGAGGGTTGATACAGATCAAGCTGTATTAGAAATACATAATTCCACAAAAATTATTAAGCCCACTGGCCCTGCTCAAGCCGCTCATGTTGAAATAGTGGGGCCTAAACCTGAGGTGCTGGCAGAATTTTTAACCGCATTAACAAAATCGGCCCTGAAAATTACTGTCAAGGAAATAAAAAGCCTGGTACAAACGGAGATCAACTCTGAAATAAATAAACTTTCCTTAAAAATAGATATAGAGAAAGAAAGAAGGAAAAAAGAGATTTCGATTCTTTCTGAAGCCCTGAATATAGCTAAAAATCTGGGTATAAAAAATAATAATTTCCGTTTTTATAATGGTGAGCATTTGTCTGATGGTAAAAATTGGCCTCTCTGGTATTTATATGGAGAAAAAGCTCTACAGCAGGAAATAATGAAACGCAAACTCAGGAAAAATTGGGATGCTGTTCTGGGATTGACCAAAGCAGAAACCGCATTGAGGAAATATCAAGCCATCGACATTTCTCCGCTAAAAATCAAAGTTGCCAACATAAGCCAACCTAGCATTCCCTCTGTCAAACCCATTAAGCCTGAGAAAACAAAAATCATTGCAATTGGGATGGCCTTGGGACTGCTTATCAGCATTTTCATGGCTTTTTTAATTAATGCAATAGAACAGTTAAAAACCAAAGAAACTCCCTCTGCCTCCACACGGGAGATCAATGATTCTTAACAAACGACACGTTTTTGCTACTCAGCAGGTATACAGCAAGTTTGATGGGTTCAAGCAGATACGCAGCGATTCCTCTATCGGAGAGCCACCAATTCTCTTCGCTAAAAACTTCATTGGAAGCGGCCGAAGCTTCCACAATAATATTACTTCCCTGAAAGACCTTCTTAAAAGCATAGAGTGCACGACGGCTGTGAAACGAGTCGGTGACAATAATCAAATGTTTTAAATTTTCCTTCTCACAAAAGATCCGCAGATCATAAGCCTCATCGAAGGTTGAAGTAGCCCCTCCTTTTAAAGAGGGCACCGTTTCAAACTCAACTTGAATATTGAGTGCTTGGGCAATTTTCTTAGCTGCCTGCTCATTGGTAGGAAAAAGATGCGCCACCTTTGCGTTTAGGTGCCGTTCTGTTGTAAGAAATACCCTGTTGCCATACCCCTTCTCGTACAACTCTAATGCTTTAGGGATCCGGGTTAAATAACCCCCCGACAAAACCACAATAGGCGCGTTGACCCCATGAGTCGGGTTATCCATGGTAAAAAACCGGGCATAGCTTGTGAGCAGCAATTTATATTGGCTCAATAGCAAGATCAGCATGACTAATAGACTTATAATGACTTTGCGTTTCATAAATTTCACAATCCGTTGTCTCAAACTATTTCAATGTTTTCCGCACCTGAAGGCTGAGCATTGCAATGAGCCCAACCTCACAAAACAAGGTTGCCCAGGCCGCTCCTGTCGCTCCATACCTGGGAATCCAAAAAAGATTGAGTATAATATTCAAAACGGTCGCCCCCATTAAACTCCAAGTATTAATCATCTCCCGACCTGATGTGATGAGTATATTTGATAGCAAAAAGTTCACAAAAAATAGAAGAATCGCCCAGGAGAGGACATCCAACACAGGAATAGAAGAAAGAAATTTTTCTCCATATACTAAATCAATGATTGCACGAGAAAACCCCCATAATACCAAAGCAATACTTCCGCCGATCAAGGAGTATATGATCAGAGCTTTTTTGCAACTGTGTCGAAAACGGGACCGATCTGATTGAAATTCCTCAACAAGGGTGGGAAATAGGACCAGCATGAAACTATGTGGCAAAACAGCTGCCACTTCGAATAATTTGTAGGCAGCGCTGTAAAACCCGACAACCTTTTCTTCGGTCATCAACTGCAGCATCACAATATCCAACCGAAAATAAAGCACACTGAAAATCATCCCCATTGCTATCGGGGCAGAACGAACTAGAAAATCCTTCCATACCGAAAACTGGAATCCCGGAACAAACGGACCAAATCGGCGGCGGATGACATAAAAGGACAAAAACATTGCCACGGCCTCAGCAACAACAATGCCCCAAATCAGAGGCTCAAGCTCATGGAATTGCAAGACCAGTGTAATGCCCAACAGGGACTTGATGATATTGGATGAAGCCCATAATGTGGAATGATAAATAAATTGTTTAAAACAATTGCCGTAATGCCAAAGCGTTTGTGAGACCGTATTGAACAAAAGAGAAGCCGACAATATCCAAAGTAATTTCAAGGTGGTCTGAGGCAAATCTATTGCCCGAAAAATCAGAAAAACAAGTATAATGGCGGCTAGAGATGTTGCGATTTTCAGCCCAATAATATTGGAAAGGTATAGTTTTCCTTGTGACGGGGCTTTGGTGACTTCACGGACCATCCAGATGTCAAGGCCAAGATTGGAGAAACAGTTGGCCGCCACCACGACTGTGGTGAGAAAGGAAAAAACTCCGAAAAGAGCTGGCCCCAACTGCCGTGAAACAACCAGGGTCAGCAGGAAAAGAAAAAGAGCATTGGAAGCCCTTCCAGCAAAAATATAGAATGAGTTTTTTATCACGGCAGGATGGGTCGGTTGACAAGAGAATCTCTCGAGAAAAACCGGCTTGATTGAAAATTGCCTCTAAAGCAACCTCGCGGCCACTTCGCCTCGACACTATACCTTCACTGGAAAATCAATGCGAGGGTTAATTACACTTGATTCTTGCAACAAATAAAAATATGATCCTTCAGGAGTCTTTTATCCCCGTCTCTTTGCCGAGACGGCCCTCATATCTGACGGAGCAAAAGACTTGCCCGTCCATTCCCGTTCTCTGAAAATATCAAGATGCCTTTATTATGAAAATTTTAGTTACCGGAGCCGCAGGTTTCATCGGTTTCCACACCTCCCGGAGATTACTCGAATCAGGCCATGAAGTCATCGGGCTTGACAATATCAACGACTATTACGATGTCAACCTAAAAAATGACCGACTCAAAATTCTTCAAGAACATGACACCTTCACCTTCCAGAAAAATAACCTGGAAAACAAAGAAGAAATTGATCGAGTTTTCAGCGAACACAGTCCACACCGAGTCATTCACCTAGCCGCACAGGCGGGCGTTCGCTACTCCATTGAGCATCCAGAAGTTTATATACAAAGTAATATCGTGGGCACCTTCAATATTCTTGAGGGTTGCCGTCATAATAAAGTGGAGCACCTGGTCTATGCGTCAACCAGTTCTGCTTATGGGCTGAACACCAAATATCCATTTTCCGTTCGGGATGGCGTGAGTCATCCTGTGTCGTTTTATGGGGCCACAAAAATCGCCAATGAGCTTATGGCTCATTCCTACTCGCATCTTTACGGAATCCCGACCACCGGGCTCCGATTTTTTACGGTATATGGCCCTTGGGGTCGTCCAGATATGGCTTTATTTCTATTCACCAAGGCCATTTTGGCTTCGGAACCCATAGACGTGTACAACCGTGGTGACATGGTAAGAGATTTCACCTATATCGACGATATTGTCGAAGGAGTGACCCGGATCGTGGCGAAAGCTCCCACACCCGATCCTGAGTGGGACAGCGACCACCCTAACCCGGCGTCTTCATCCGCACCCTACAGGATTTATAATATAGGCTCCAATGCCCCTGTTCAATTGATGGATTATATTCGCGAAATAGAGAAGAATCTTGGAGTGGAGGCAAAATTAAACCTGATGCCTATGCAGGATGGAGATGTCCGAAAGTCGCACGCCGATGTCACTGACTTGATAAAAGATTTCGATTATACTCCAAAATGGTCTGTAAAAGAGGGCGTTAAAAACTTCATTCATTGGTATAAGGATTACTATAAAGCAAACCTACCCACTCATTAAATAGAAGTTAGCCCATTGATTAAGTATGCGTCTCAAACGAATATCCGCGGCATGTTGAATTGAGCCAGAAACACATTTGGTTTTGTTTTTATTCGACAACAGTGAGACCGTTACTCCAACTTTAAGCTCATAACATCCAATTAATGATTCCTATTAATCTAAACCTCGGCTGTGTGCAGTACCCTAAAAAGAGTTATTTTAATCCAGAATCCAAGGTGAGATGGGTTGGGGCGGCTTCCGAGGCAATTAGCTAAGTTTCCTTTAAAATTATTATGACAAAGGTGAGATGAAAGTTTTGCATAGTTTCAGCACTAGCCATCTGTACTGGATTGTTGCGGTAGTTGCCACTATTCCTCGGTTTCTTTTTGTGTTTTTAGCGCCGGAAGCCAGCGGTGGTGATGTAGCGGTTTATTTAAGGGTGGCAGAAAATATACTTACGGGTTGTGGTGTTTCTAACTCTATCCCAGGAAGTGGAGAGTGCATACCTCATTTTGGTGGAAACCAGGGCCCCGGATACCCGTTGTTTATCGCTACAGTCTGGTGGATCAGCGGGCATTCGGATTTAGCGGTTCGAATCGCCCAAGCTGTGATTTATGTGGCATCATTGGTATATTTAGTGGATGCGATTCGTCGCTATACCTCATCATCTAAACTGGCATTATTGTCGGGCTTGGTTCTTGCCATCTCACCACTTCAAGTGGCTTGGCCAAGGTACATTTTAACTGAGACTTTGGCCGTGGCCGGAGCACTATGGCTATTTGCAGAACTTCTTAAATCCCTTCACGAATCAAAGCTTAGAGTGATACCCATTGCGCTTGCCTTAATCGTAACCACTTTCATCCGACTGGATGGAATTCTATTGGTTGTTCCCGTTGCCGCAACAGGATTCATCATTCATCGACCGCTTGACGCTATTCGACGAGGACTGGCAATTGCTCTAATACTGGGTTTGCCGTGGGGAGGCTGGACAGTGCGAAACATTAATGTAGGCTTAACAAGTATTATGCCTCAGTCATGGGTGGACCGTAATCCGTCCAGTTCGGGTTATTTGAAATGGGTGAACACATGGGTGACAAACCATTACCAAGTAGCTTCTGTGATGTTTCCTTTACATGGTAATAAATATGACTCAATACGCATTGATGATCACGCATTTTCATTTGGGAAAGCTAGAGCGCACGTATTACTTGAGGAGCTAAAGGAGTACACAGGAGAACCTTTTCCTAAACACATCGATGAACAATTTGCAATCCTGGCTGTAGAGTCTGCAGAAAAAGAACCTTTCAAAATTTACTTGCTAAACCCAAGTCGAAGGTTGTGGGCACTATGGTTAAATGTTTATGACAGCTTTGCCTGGCCTGTTGGCTTAGGTGGGAAGATTTCTAATCAAGATAGATTGGATATTGTCAATGCTGGGCTTTGGTCAAAACTCATACTTGTCAAGAAATATCCAGCGCAGATGCTAGGGAAAATTTTTATTACTGGGTGGCGGTTGGTTTTATATTTTTTATTTATTTTCTCAATATGGATTGTATGCAAAGATGAAAAATCTCGTTTCAGAGATTTTATGGTTCTTACCCTGTCTTTTATTATGGCGCGAAGTATTTTTTCGGTTACGCTGAACTATATCGACACAAGGTACACCTTAATGTTAATGCCAATTCTCGAACTATTGGTTGTGTTGGTTGTTGTTGAATTTTTGATTGCGCGGAAGAGTAATGAGCCCTCAGTTTAACCTTGTGGAGTTTGGTGATGATTTTTCTTTGGGGTTTCTCCTCAAAATAAATATTAGCAGGAAAGTTCTACCTTTAAACTGTCTGGGTTGATTGGAGGGGGGGTGTTTGAAAGGTCTAAAGTATTCAAAATGAGGTAGGGCGATTGGCGGGTTGTCTTATCCTATTTATATTACCTATATCTTTGTTATTGGGGTGGTGTCTTATTGGGGACACCCACATTTTGTTTTTGATGGGGTTAATAGGGATATCAAGGATGTATTTTAATTTAGAAAACGTGGCAAGCCAAGGCGAATAAAACCTAGGTATGGAATTAAAGTTTCGTGAAGGATTATTCTATTTTGGCTATATGGCATTGAACCTAAGAATAGGGATGAGGAATGAGAGAAAGCGATGTTTGTTTGCTTAGATGTGTTGATTGTCATGGTGATTTAACTATTAAGGCTGCCGAGGTAGCTGAGCAAAAGATCGTTAATGGGATTCTAATCTGTGACAAGTGTGAAAGAGAGTTTCCAGTTTTAAGAGAGGTGGGTATTTTTTTTCGCAAACAAGAATTTGGTAATTATTTAAAGGATTGGGAGAAGTCCGAATTGCTCGCACTTGGTTATTCCAGCGCTCTTTGTCATTCCCCGGAGGATGGTTTGGGGCAGGATAAACAGTTGGCAGTTTCTGAAAACTGGGAATACCAGTGGAACCATGTTTTTTCTTGGTCAACGGAGCAATTAGATAAAAATGACCTGCTAGGGGAAGAAACGTTTTGGCGCTTCATCCCGATTGACCCTGACAAAATGACAGGAAAAATAGTTTTTGTTGGATGTGGAGGCCGGGGAAGAGAGGCATATCATTTAGCAAAAAAATCGCCTAAAAAAATCATCGTAAATGAATTAGGCTCTGAAATTTATGCGATTAAAGAGCTGACAAAAAAATTCTCCCCGTCGCTACTACTATTACGATCCGATTTAAACTATCACCCTCTAAAACCAGGGGTGGCGGATTACTCTATTTGCGACCATGGATTGCAGCATGTCTTTAATCAAGCGCATGGGTTTTTTAAACTTGTAGAATGCGCAAAAGTGGGCGGGCAGGTTAGCGTGTGCGCTTATAGTGATGAGAATAATTTTCTTATGACACATATTGTTGAGCCTAGCAAAAAGTTCCTTCACATTTTTCCTTTGCCCTTGCAACGGGGAATATCATTTCCTCCAGCATTGATAATTTTTTTGCTCATACGGCTTCTTTATCTTCCTGCTTCGAAAGTGCTTCCTCGTTATGCTAAATTATTGCCTCTTTTTGATCATATGATTTTCTGGTCCGAAAACAGTTTGAGTCTGATTTGGTGTTCATGCTTTGATCTTATACATGCACCAATTTCTTATCATTTCACGAAAGCGGAAATGATGAATCTAGCAGAAAAGAACAATCTTGAAGTGGAGAAACTGGTGAATACACATGGGACGACTTGGTCCCTGGTTGGGAATAAATTGAGTAGTTCATTAGAGACCAAATCAACCTCTGTGTAGTAAATTTTCATGCGGACTCATTTGAGGAACATTTCCAATGATTTGATGTGTTGAGCTCTGAAAGAAGATCGTGGCAGATTCTGTGTTTGGCTGAAACGTCTCAAAAACTCACGTAACAAAAGAACTGGCGATTCTCGTTGAGTTCAAAGCTGTGCACCAGAAAATCCGGAAGACCCATGGCAACCTTTGAGTCCATGTGGGGATGGGTCTGTTGCACTTGTAGCAGGTATGGTGTGGGCCGTCTGATGTCAACATGGAATCCTCTCCAAATATAAAAAGAAGGCTCCCGGCAACAAAAAGCTCAGTCCTCTCCTTATTCAGTGGCGGAGAATCAATTGCAGTGGTGGTTTGATGTTTTAGGGCCGAGAGCCAACGTATCGAATATCGCGTATCTCTCTATCTGGGAAGGCTAGGTTTGTCTGTCGCAAACGATGGCTCCATTCAACCGAAAAGTCAATGAAGGATTCAGTGTGCCGATGACGAATTTCGATGTTTATTGAAGTCTAATGCGATTCGGTGTGGTCTGAGTAAAAGAAAACGGTTGAGATATGTCCTGTAGCGGAAAGTTTCCTATGCGCTTTATAAAGTGGCGTTGGCCCAAGGAAGGGTTTGCGGTGCTGTAATGGCGGGAGTTGACCAAGTCGAAGGGAAAATCATTACCATTATGGATGGTGGTGATCAAAACGATCCTGAAGATATTCCTCGACTAATAAAAAAATTAGATGAGGGGCACGATGTTGTTTCGGGGTTGCAAAATGACCACAAAGATAATTTTTTTTTAAGGGAAATCCCCAGTAAAACCGAAAACCAGATCATTTCTGACATCACTGATTTTAAACTTAATGTTTATGGTTGTTCTCTAAAAGCCTACCGAAATCATGTGTCGAATGATGTTAAGCTTTATGGTTAAAAACACCATTTCATATCGGTTTATGCGTATAATTTGCACTCTTTTACTCTGATACTTTTGACTGGTATTTGGGCCGTATAACTACAAAATTGTAGAGGAAGTGTCATTTATTTTAACCCCATTGCCATTACTTTTCTCTCTGCTCATGCTCGCTAGTGTCATCTTGGTCACGACAGGTATTTTAGGTGAACTGCTCAACAGATTCTATTTTGAATCAACAGGCCAAAAGCCATTTATGATAAAATTCATTCATATCTCTCAATCTGGATAAGGGTTTCGTCTATGTGTGGTATTGCAGGATTCTGTGGGTTGGGGTCGCGAGTTGACCTGGAAAATATGTCATTTGCGTTGAAGCATCGCGGCCCTGATGGAAGAGGGACATATATAGACCTGGACAGTCAAGTTTATTTTACCCACCAACGTCTATCGGTTATTGATCCAGCCGATGGCCATCAACCGATGCAGAGCAAGAAGGGGGCTATTACTGTTACCTACAATGGGGAAATATATAACAGTAAAGAACTGCGATTAGAACTCGAAAAACTAGGTCATGTGTTTGTCACCGACCATAGTGATACTGAGGTTTTAATTCATGGTTATGAAGAATGGGGGGTAAAACTACCCAATCGCCTTAATGGTATGTTTGCCTTTTCGATTTATGATAAGGCTAAAAAGAAAATATTTATGGCTAGGGATCGTTTTGGTGAAAAACCGGTTTATTGGTCTAAAGCTTCTTGGGGGTTTTTGTTTGCTTCTGAATTAAGGGCTTTGTCAATGCACTCAATGTTTAGTTGTTCTGTGAATGAATTGGCGCTTCAGAAGCTTCTGGCATATGGTTTTATACCGGCCCCTTTTTCATATTACGAAAAGGTTCAAAAACTGCCTGCAGGGCATTTTTTGATATTCGACATCGTATCCCAATCCGTGAACCTTCAATGCTATTGGTCGTTCAGAATAGAGTCAGAAGATAATGAGGGGGTAGATGAGACCACAATAATCGAAGAATTTAGTTTTTTACTTCAGCAAGCTGTTGAGCGGCGAATGGTTTCAGATGTCCCTCTTGGAATATTTTTAAGTGGTGGTTTGGATTCTGGCTCGATTGCATATTTTGCTTCAGAAAAATTAAGGCATGAAAATAACTCGCGTCAATTAAAAAGCTTTTCCATTGGATTTAACGAACAATCATATGATGAAAGTATTTATGCTGATCAGCTAGCCTCTTTGTTTCAAACAGAACATTGTTGTGAAAAATTTTCAAGCGATGAACTTCTAAACCTGCAATTTGAAACATTATCCCAGCTTGATGAACCCATGGGAGACCCTTCTCTTCTGCCAACCTATGCTTTAAGCAGAATGACAAGGAAGCATGTGACGGTTGCTCTCAGTGGTGATGGTGGAGATGAGCTTCTAGCTGGGTATGACACTTTCGCGGCTCTTGAGATTTCCAATGTTTTGGAAAAATTTATGCCAAATGGACTAAGGAAAGGAATTCTGTCACTCTTGGACTTGCTTCCCATATCAAGAAATAATATGAGCTTGGATTTTAAATTACGTCGTGGCCTTCTTGGGCTTGGAGACGGCTCTGCAACTTGGAACCCAAAATGGTTGGCGCCGCTAACACAAGAATTCTTACAGGAATTGCTTCAGAAACCTGTTCATATTGAAGATATTTATGGCGATGCTATCGAGCATTGGAATAATTGCGCCTCTGATCACTTGGAAGACAAAACAAGTGAGTTTTATGTCCGGTTTTACCTTCAAGATAATATACTTACAAAGGTAGATAGGGCTTCGATGCGTAATAGTCTTGAAACTCGCGCTGTTTTTCTTGACATAGATTTAGTTAATTTAATAAAAAAACTTCCCCGGCACTTCAAAAAGCGGGGTAAGGTACGGAAATATATTTTAAAAGAAGCGATGAGAGGGAAATTACCAGACAACATTATCGATCGACCTAAAAAAGGCTTTGGAATTCCCTTACAGCAGTGGGTGAAAAAAATCAATCTTTCAAAGACGCTCTGGGAAAAGTATAATGCGAATGCTGAGATGGCTGAAATATGGAGGAAGGATCACAACCTAAACAAGCGCGATCATAGAATGTTTTTGTGGAACTGGGCGGTTCTTCAAGAGCACACCCTAAAAAACTAACAATGAAACAAAGTATATATGAGGCAGAGACTGTTCTTGAGAAAACGCACTGGTGGTTTGTTGGTCGGAGGAAATTGTTCAGCAAATTAATTCGCAATGAAGAGGTTGATAAAAATGCCAAGGTGGTTGATTTGGGGTCAAGCACCGGAACAAACTTGAGGATGCTTGTTGATGAAGGCTTTTCAGATATTACAGGCATCGATTCTAGTTGTCATGCTGTAGAGTTTTGCGAACAGAAGAACTTACCCACTGTTCAGCTGGGGGATATTTGCAATCTTCCATTTGTTGATGCGTCAATTGATTTCATTTTAGCAACAGATGTGCTTGAGCATCTTTATCATGATGATGTTGCGGTAAAAGAAATATGGCGGGCGCTTAAACCTGGCGGGATAGTTTTAATCACCGTCCCGATGTTTGATTTTCTTTGGGGTAAGCAGGATGATCTTTCTCATCATAAGAGGCGATATCGAAAATCAGCTATTTTAAATTTGATGGTCGGGGGGAAATTTAACATAAAAAGTGACTTTTACTTTAACTTCTTTTTACTCCCGCCAATATACTTTGCAAGGGTATTAATAAAGGTGTTAAAAATTGATTCAATTGAAAGTGAAAATAATATCACTGGAGGTTTTTCTAATATTGTTTTGACGATGATATTTAGCTTTGATGTGTGGTTGTCTCAATATATAAAATTCCCGTTTGGTGTTTCGTTCCTTATTTTAGCTGAAAAAAAGTAGCCTGTAATTGGACACAAGAAAAACGATGGGCGATTAGGCAGAAACTACCTACTTTGTCACGAAGGCGACCTGATCAACGCAACCCTCTGCGGCGCGGGGCACAATACCTGAAAGCTCCTCAGTTCTTTCCTTTTATTTCTTTTTGGTGGCTGTTCAAAACCCGTTGCTTGATGAAAAATAGGTGCAAAAATTATAGAAATTTCCGAAAATCAGGGTTTTTCAGGGACGACTAACTTATTTAAATTTGGTTTTCAGGAGTGCGTGGTGTGAGATGAGACAAAAACTGGACCTTGAATTTTTTATCTGCCCTGTTACCAAAACTGCGTTAAGTCAGGACGGTGACACTCTAGTCAATCAGGATCAATCAAATTCTTTTGTTATTAACGATAAAGGTATTCCCCTCTTTGCTGAAGAGTTCTGCTCAGATGATGCCAAAAGTCAAGCCGACCATTATAATAAGGTTGCTGAGCTTTATGTCGAAAATTTAGCGTACCCCCACACCATACAGTATATGGAGTATTTGGATAAATGCCTGATCCAGGCTATCTCTCGATACAATGCGGGCTCTTTAGGGAATGTCGCGGAAATTTGTTGTGGAAAGGGAGAGGCGGTTATACTGCTTGGAGATAAAATGGAGCATGCTGTTGCTGTTGACATCTCAACAGTGATGTTAAATTATGCAGTGAGTGAGCAAGAAGGGAATAATAAAATTACATTTGTTCAAGGTGATGCAACCACTCTCCCATTAGCAACCAGCATGTTTGATACAGCTGTTATGCTTGGCGGGATACATCACGTTGGCGATCGCGAAAATTTATTTAAAGAAGTTTCAAGGATATTGAAACCTGGAGGCTTATTCATATACAGAGAACCAGTCAGCGATTTTTTTCTGTGGAGACTTATTCGTTACTTTATTTATCGTATATCTAATGCGCTAGACCATAATACGGAATGTCCGCTTCTTTATGCAGAGACCGTCCCATTACTTGAAAAACAGGGCATGAAAAGTCTGGAGTGGCGTACATATGGATTTATTGGGTTTTGTTTCTTTATGAATAGCGATATTTTGGTGTTTAACAGATTGTTTAAACATATACCAAAAATCAGATCAATTACACAGATGTTTGCAAAATTCGATGACTTCCTTGGACATTTTTCGTGGTTAAAGAAGTTAGGGCTTCAGGTTATCGGCATTGCAATTAAAAAATGATAGCACCTAAAAATTTATTAGTTCCAAAGAAAAATATTTTCTATTTTACCATGGGTGGAACCACTTTTTAGTTCGTCCTCCAGGAAAAAGTCATTAGAGCCTGTAGATAAAGGGAGAAGTCGTTTATTTTAACTTAGGGTTTCTTGTGAAAAAGGGGAGGGAATTCAGGGAATTTAATCTATTTTTTCAGATATTTGCGTGTTGGGTTGGGGCGAATGGATCAATTTCTCAGTGACGTAGACAAACCCTTCCCCCAGACCTCTTCTCTGTCGAATTTGAATTTCGGACAATAGCCCCATAAGAATGAGTTGAAGACCCGCCAGTGTAAAAACAACCATAAGAAATATCAAAGGAGTGGCCTGATATTGTTCGAGTATTAAAACCCGATATGCCTGTATGGCAAAACAAACGCCACCGAGAAACATAAGTGGAATCCCTACTGCGCTGAAAATGTAGCTGGGTTTGGCGGAGTACCCTGTAATAAACTTCACGGTAATCAGGTCTATAATGACTTTAAATGTTCTGAAAATTCCGTATTTAGATTCCCCGTATTTTCTAGGGTGATGCGTCACTTCAATTTCGCATATTTTTGCACCCTGCCAGCCTGCAAAAGCAGGAAGAAAACGATGCATTTCGCCGCACAAAACTTCCGGGTTCAGAAAACCACGTCTGTAAACCTTTAATGAGCAACCGTAGTCATTCAGATGAATTCCGGTAATCCAGGAAATCAACTTATTAGCAATGATAGAAGGAAGCCTTCTCGATAAAAAGAGATCCTTGCGATTTTTTCGCCAGCCACTCACAACATCATAGCCCTCGGCAATTTTTTGCAGAAGTTTGGGGATATCGGCTGGATCATTTTGCAGGTCAGCATCCAGCGGGATAAATAGTTTCCCCTGGGAATGTTCTATCGCAGCCCTTAAAGCAGCAGTTTGCCCAAAATTTTTTTTAAATTGGATGATTTTTACCCGTGGATCTGATTTTGAAATTTTGATAAGTTTTTCGAGGCTTCCATCTTGGCTCCCATCATCCACAAAAAAAATCTCAAAAGGTTTATTGATTTCGCTGAGGACTTTAACGAGAGATGCATAAAGCTCATCAATATTTCCTTCCTCATCGTAGACGGGGATGAAAATCGTCAGCTCGGGTTTGGAAGAAGGGGTTAAGTCCATTTAAATGTTAAATTGTTTAATGCGCTCTGAGGGCAAGAATGATTTTGAAATCTCGTGATATGCTAAGGTGCTGCATATCAAGACTATAGTTAGCAGAAACCCAATGTAAAAGCAAGCTGTAAGCAGGTCTCTTGAAAATAAGTCGCAATGAAATCTATGAGCTCATTGAGGGTGGTGTATAGAGGTATCATTGACCTGATCTTCCCGCTATTAGTAGACAGTTCCGCTTATTCATGCTATGAGACAATGACTGGAAAAAGCAAGCTGACATCCGCTAGTTACTAAGTAAACATGTGAAACTCTGAGAAAACTCAATGTTGGTGAAAAAAAAAACTGGTGTTGTCATCCCATGCTATAAAGTTTCGGCTCATATCTGTGACCTGATTCGGGAAATAAGTGATGAAGTAGATTTTATTTTCGTCGTGGACGATTGCTGCCCTGAGAAAAGTGGCTCCTTAGTAGAAAACACCTTTTCCGAACCGAGAATTCGAGTGATATATCATCCAACTAATCAGGGCGTAGGGGGTGCTGTTTTAACCGGATATCAGGCAGCGATAAAGGCCGGTGCCGATGTGATAGTCAAGATTGATGGTGACGGTCAGATGGACCCGACATTGATCCCTGAGTTTATCGCCCCTATTCTTCATGGTAAAGCAGACTATACCAAGGGCAATCGTTTTTTTGGGATTGAGGCGGTTAAGCAAATGCCCTTTATTAGGCTGGTTGGAAATACGGGCCTTTCATTTTTAACCAAGCTTTCTTCGGGCTACTGGAATTTATTTGACCCTACCAATGGTTTTACGGCAATTAGCGCCAAGGTGATAGAGCAGTTGCCAGCCAACAAAATCAGCAGACGTTACTTTTTTGAAAGCGACATGTTGTTCCGACTGAATATTTTGCGTGCCGTAATAATAGATATTCCTATGACTGCAAAATACAGCACTGAAAAATCTAATCTGAAAGTTTCTCGCGAATTCCCTCAGTTCCTGTTTAAAAATCTGCTCAATTTTAGCAAACGGATCCTGTATAATTATTTCATCAGAAACTTTAACTATGCCTCGCTCGAATTGCTATTTGGCATTCCATTACTAGGGTTTGGAATTGTTTTTGGTGCAACCAATTGGATTGACCCCGGGCAACCGGGAGCATTGGCAAGTGCGGGGACAGTAATGCTTGCAGCCTTACCAGTCATAATGGGTTTTCAAATGTTGCTGGGTTTTGTCAATTACGATATGGCTAATATACCGTCCCTACCTCTTCAGGGAAGGTTGCATGGAAAGCCAAACTGAGCTCCAAGCGGAAAAACCCAAGCCACTATTAAACCAAATAACCATTAAACGAATTTCTTTTTCAGGGGTCTAAATGAGTAGTGAGGATAAGGCTTGGTTGGATTACCGTTCTAGGTTTGCGGATGTCTATCATGAGTCGAATTACTCCAGCCCACTCCAGTCTATTGTGATGGAGGCAAGCCACCGTCTTACGGAAAAACCTTTTCAAAAACATGATCATTTCTCAAAAGTTCTAGAAGTTGGAGTAGGACCCGGCGAGCACCTTCCTTTTGTGCGACACAGCTTCGATCAATATGTTTTGACCGACCTGGACCCCAAAACACTTGCAGTTGCAAAAAAAAATCTTACAGGAAAACATTCAGGCAAGTTGTTATTTGAAACACAAAATGGCGCTGAATTGAGTTACGAAGATAACAGCTTTGACCGACTGATCGCAACGCATGTACTGGAACATGTCTATCAGCCCCATCTCGTCCTTAAGGAGTGGCGCCGAGTTGTCAAAAATGGCGGCTTACTTTCCATCCTTATCCCCACAGACCCGGGGCTGGCATGGCGACTCGGCAGAAATTTGGGCCCCAGAAAAAACGCACTTGCGCAGGGAATTGACTATGACTATGTAATGGCCAGAGAACATGTCAACCCGTGCAACAATCTGATCGCATTAATGCGGCATTATTTTTCTGAGTGCAGGGAAGCATGGTGGCCATTTCCTATCCCATCCATCGATTTAAATCTTTTTTTTGTTTGCCATGCGATTGTCCACAAACCCGGAATATAAAATACCAACACAAAAACCATTGCAAACACTCTTGATTGTCTGGGCTCTTTTGAAATCCGCGTGACTCCATGACCCGTAAAAGTTCCTTTAACTCAAATCCCGATTATCACCCTGCTGACAGCGATAAGGGTAGGAAAACATGAAATAAGATGTTGACCTTGAACTATTGTGGTTATAGGGTATAGCAACTTTAATAGACGATCGTGAGTTACTGGAAATTCTCCGCAAAACAAGAGCATTGAGACCACATTAAACCCGTTGTTCTCATGTTTAGGAATGCCAACTGGGAAAGTTAAAAACTTGTCTGATTTTTTAATCAATCACAAACGGAGTCTAATTAAACTCGGCATAATTGTGCTGGCTGCCCTTATCATTCGCTTAGCCGCCATTCCCTTACCCCCCCCCAATCTACTCCCAGACAACCTAACCTACCATGCTGCAGCATTGGATATTTTGAAGGGTGAGGTTATTAGCAGCCATAATATTATGCCTCTATACCCTTTATTTCTCGCATTATTTGGAGGGGGTGAGAAAGCACCACTTCTCGTCGGGATAATAGCGGGCCTCATTTCCGTAATTCTCGCTTGGGCGCTCGCCCGGGCGATCTTTGAAGATGAAAAAGCTGGACTCGTAGCTGCCGGCATGATGGCCGCTTATCCAATGGCTATTTTTTACGGTGTGACAGGGTTGACAGAAAGCCTATTTGTTCCGCTGGTTCTGGGAGCGTTTCTCGCGCTTCACAAAAACAGGCCTGCCCTGGCATCAACTCTTTTCATCTTGTCGATCCTAGCCAGACCGACTATGGATGCCTTTGCCCCTTTTGTGATTTTTTGGCACACCTTGGTGATCCGAAAAGCTGGCCTTTCCCGGGCATTTCGCGACCTTGCGATTTATGGAATTCTATATGCGCTTATTATGTCACCGTGGTGGTATCACAACGCACAGAAATTCGACTACTTTATGAGGCTTAGCCATGGTTTCGGCATTGTTCTTTATGCTGGCAATAACCCGATGAATATGAGTGGTGGTGGAATTGGCAAGATAGACTATGATATTGCAAACGTTTTTGGTGATCAAATCCCCTCTTCGACCGCCAAGGTTGCTCGCACTCTGCGGAATACTGCGATCGAATATATTCGTAACAATCCTGGCAATTTTTTCAAAATGGCTGGGGTGAAATTCGTTCGGATTTGGAGCCTAGTTCCCTATACGCCCGTGGTGAAGGGTAATAAGCTAGCGCTAATTACAACCCTGTCCTTGTTGCCAGTACTTGTGTTCGCCTTTATAACTTTGATAACCAGGCGAGATTTATTTTGGCATTTGACCCCAATCCTGGGATTTATAGCGTACCTGACCTTGGTTCATATGATCACAATAGGTTCGATAAGATACAGATATCCACTCGAACCCCTACTGATTGTGATCGCTACACCCTCTCTTTTATTAGCCTGGAACTTTGTTTTTAGCAAGAGGGCATCTGCTAAGAAATCGAATATAAGGTTGCCTGACACGCAATAATTACCATCTTTTGATTTATTTTTCTTTCAGTTCTAATATAAAATGCTCATATTATATTTCTTAAGAGAAACACAATATTTGCCGTTTACTTGCGACTAAATTTTTGACCCAAACCAACTGAAACTTAAGAGATGAGAGCAGTCATTCTTGCGAGTGGATTAGGAACACGGCTTAGCGAAAAGACCGTGCCAAAGCCAATGGTAGAAATTGGCGACAAGTCCATACGCCCCATGCGGAGCCCTGGAAAGTCACGCGGGTAGACACAGAGAATAACATATTAACGGGTGGACGATTGAAATGTGTAAAACTACAGAGTGTCTAGAAAATCAGGGGGTATCAGTGTTCGACAATATGTAGAGGGTGAAGAAAACTTTTGTTTCATCTATAGTGAGGGGGTCGGTGACGTCAATTTTGGTGAATTGATCCAGTTTCATAAAGATCAAGGTAAGTTCGCCACATTCATATCCACTCAAACCTCTCAAAATTAAAACTTAAAGGATCATCGAGTGTTATTGGATAGGATAAAAAACAAGCAAGCTAGAATCGGAGTAATCGGCTTGGGGTACGTCGGGCTTCCCTTGGTGATCGAATTCTGCAAGGCCGGATTTTCTGTAACGGGGCTTGATATCGACCAGAAAAAAATCGACATGATATCCCAGGGACAAAGCTACATAAAACATATTCCTGATGAGAGCATCCGCCTCCTGACGCAGGACGGAAAATTCCAGGGGGGTGCTGACTTTTCCATTGTGAAAGAACTTGACTGCATACTTATATGCGTTCCTACCCCATTGGATAAAAACCGCGAGCCGGACATGAGCTATATCCTCTCTACTGCACGGAGTGTCGCTCCTCACATCACCAAAGGACAACTGGTCGTTCTGGAGTCCACCACCTACCCCGGCACTACGCAGGAAGTACTTGCGCCAGAGTTGGAATCTGGAAGTGGCCTCAAAGCCGATCGCGATTTTCACCTTGCCTACTCGCCGGAACGAGAAGACCCGAATAACAAGGATTTCACAACAGCCACAATCCCGAAAGTCATAGGAGCCGACACCCCGAAAAGTTTGGAAATAACCGATGCTCTTTACTCATCCATAATTCAAAAAACCGTTCCGGTTTCAAGCACAAAGGTTGCCGAGGCAACAAAGTTGATGGAAAACATTTTTAGAGCGGTAAATATTGCCCTCGTCAACGAACTTAAAATCGTGTTTGATAAAATGGAGATCGACATATGGGAAGTGATCGAAGCTTCCAGCACTAAACCTTTTGGCTTTATGCCCTTTTATCCTGGGCCAGGGCTGGGAGGCCATTGCATCCCCATCGACCCGTTTTACCTCACTTGGAAGGCAAAACAGTTCGGAATCTCCACTCGTTTCATCGAACTGGCGGGGGAAGTGAATGTTTCCATGCCCGACTATGTCATACAGAAAATATCATTTGCACTTGGACAAGTGGGGAAAAGCATAGCGGGTAGCCATATCTTGTTGTTAGGGTTGGCTTACAAAAAAAATGTAGATGACGATCGCGAATCGGTTACTTTTAAAATCATGGAAATGCTGGAGGAACAGGGTGCCAAAACAGACTATAATGACCCTTATATCCCGGAAATAAAACCTCGAAGAGAATATAGACAGTTTATTGGCAAAAAAAGTATCGCCCTGGAGCAACTAAGTTCCTATGACCTGACAGTCATACTAACCGACCACTCGGCTTACGATTATGGCGATATAGTAAAACACTCAAACCTGGTCGTGGACACCCGAAATGCCTGTAGTAATATAAAATCCGATAAAATTATTAAGGCATAACTACGACAGATGCACCATGCTATGCTGAGTAAGCCATGTTAGCAGAAAACCAAAACTCAGCCAAATAAAGTCTCTAGTACAAATTAACAATTGGTTTAACCGAAATCAAAATGCCCATTTTCGACATTTCTCGCAACAAAAAACAGGCTTTGATGATCGTGACGGATATTTTTCTCACGACCTTATCCCTATGGCTGGCATTTGCCTTGCGCTTGGGTGAGTGGTTCTGGCCAAATCAAAGCCAACTGCTATTGTTTATTTTAGGACCCATTCTAGCGCTACCCATTTTTATACGATTTGGTTTATATAGAGCAATAGTCCGCTATATAGGACACAAGGCCATGCTTGCGATCGTTCAGGCTATCACAGTGCTGATTTTGCTTTGGTTGTTGATCGCAATTGCTTTGCTCCCTCTATACATTGGCGTGGTAGAACATTGGTTTCCTCGTTCTATCCCTGTACTTTTTTGGATGATCTTGTTGTTGACAATAGGCGGCAGCCGACAGACGGTACGTTGGTTCTTATCATCAAGAGATCATGCCAACACCACCATTCGCACTCCAAAGAATGTATTGATATACGGTGCCGGTAGAGCCGGTATAGAGCTAGCTGCATCGTTAGCTCACAACAAAGACATCCTGCTACTGGGTTTTATTGATGATGACCGCACCTTACATGACCACTATGTCCAAAACCTGAAAGTCCTGGGTGATCGCACCGAAATCGAAAAGATTCGCGCAAAGACAAGCTCTTTAGAGGTATTGCTGGCAACACACAACACAAACCACGAAGGGCGAAAAGAATTATTAAAATACCTTGAAAACAAAAGAGTCACTGTTAGAACTATACCTTCACTCAATGATATTACCTCAAGGGCGACTACAATAAATGATCTCCGGGGTATTGATATTACCGATTTGCTGGCACGCAAAGTTGTGGCACCCAATCAGAAGCTTCTCGCAGCCTGTATCACCAATAAAAAGATACTGGTGACCGGCGCCGGCGGATCAATAGGCTCTGAACTCAGCCGCCAAATTCTGGCACTGAACCCCGTCCTGATCGTTTTATTTGAGCACTCAGAACTCAACCTCTATAAAATCAACACTGAATTAGTCAACCTATGCGTAACCACAAATTGTAACGTTAAAATCATCCCCATCCTGGGCTCTATCACAAACAAACAGCGTGTAGAAAATACCATCAAAAACTTCGAGATTGAGACCATCTACCATGCCGCTGCTTACAAACATGTAACCCTCATCGAAAACAATATTGAAGAGGGCGTGCTGAACAACATATTTGGCACTTATAATGTTGCCCAAGCCGCCCTTGACCTACAGGTAGAAAACTTTATCCTCATTTCCACAGATAAGGCTGTTCACGCAACCAGTGTAATGGGGGCAACCAAACGCATTGCGGAGCTAATGATTCAAGGGCTCTCCCAAAAAAACAAATCAGAAAACCTTGACGAAAGGAAGGTCACGCACTTTGTCATAGTGCGTTTTGGTAATGTATTAGGTTCCTCAGGCTCCGTAATCCCCTTATTTCAAGAACAAATTGCCTCGGGTGGCCCCATCACTATTACTCACCCAGAAACCACTCGATATTTCATGAGTATCCCGGAAGCCAGTCAACTGGTATTGCAAGCAGGTTCTATCGACTCTGGCGGAGGATGCAGTGTTTTTGCTCTCAATATGGGTGAACCGGTCTCAATTCTTTCTCTGGCAAAACAACTTGTTTATTTGTCTGGACATATGTTGAAGACGGATGAAAGCAGTGCGGCAGAATCAAGCATTGAGATTCAATATACCGGCTTACAACAAGGGGAAAAAATCCATGAAGAACTCTTTATTGGCAATAACATCACCAGCACCGAGCACCCTATGATTTTAAAGGCTCAGGAGAATTTCTGGGAGTGGCCAAACGTTGAGGAGATGCTGAATCAACTGCGACCAAAGAAAAACCTCAGCACGGAACAATTACGCCAACGGCTTCTCCACTACGCATCGGGCGTAACTCACCATTACAATAGTCAATGAAGTTTTCGTTTTGAAAATTAATTACTTCTCACCCACTATTTTTACACCTTGATAATTCTCACATTCAAGAGAAATATAATCCGGCAAGCGGGTCTTTTTATCAATCAGCGCCGACTTGACTTGTTCGCAGGTGAGAC
>CAZEBI010000007.1:30383-31615 GCA_964510355.1 uncultured Nitrospina sp.
GGCTAAGATTGGATTTTCTTAGATCCACATCACGAAGATACGTGCCCGCCAGATTAACCCTGCTAAGATCCACCCCTTTTCCTTTATTCAAGTTTATGCACTTGAAAGTTGATTCCGAAGATCCTGCCAACGAAATATAATCCGGCAAGCGAGTGCTTTCATCTATCACCGCAGACCCAATTTGCTCACAGGTAAGCCCCACAGCATGTCCGAGGTCAGCCCCTTTAAGAATGGCACCACTAAAAACAGCTTTTAAAACATGTGTATTTAAAAATCTAGCTCCATGGAAATTTGTAAAATTGAGCTTGGCAGCAATGAGGTTAGCCCCTGACAAATTAGCCCCTGATAAGTTAGCCCTTTCAAGGTCAACCCTATGCATGTCAGCTTCGCTAAGGTCACCATTTTCAACATCCACCAAGGCTAAGCTGATACCCGCCAATCCATTCTTATTTTTCTCAATAAGATCCGCCAATTGTGTATTCACTAACTTAAAAGATTCGCGCTCTCCCAAAAGCGATTTAAAAACGGTATAGGGGCTAAAAATTTTCGGCTTTACTTTTCTTACCATTTTTTGAATTGAAGCAACCTTAGCTAAGCGAGACGGCCCTTCCCGCGCCACTTCATCCCACAAAGCATCAGCCCGGTCAGCAATTATATTACTTTCGTTCACATGTGCATAGAAACACATAACAAACAAAATAATATAGACTCCTAACAACCTAACAATGAAGGAGGAGAGACGTTTTAGAGTAAAACTTGGAAAATTGATCATTAAAATTCAGCTACGCAGAAAGATAATCATTTGTTTTAATTGTTCCAAACATTTGTATCTTTGCATCTCCATGCCACACTATCTAATCATTTTCTGTTTGTCCAAAAGCTTGTGAATGGGCCATCAGGCCTAACATGGAATGAAATATCCAGTTCAAGTGTGGATACTTTAAGCTGTCAAAAGTCATAGAGTGAGCAAGAAACCCTGCTATCACCAGCAACAGCAAACTGACTTGCACTCTATCAAAGGCACTATTTTCTCTATTCAAGACAATATTTTTCAAGATATAGGCGAACAAACCCATATAAACTAAAGTAAATGCCCCTCCCATTTCACCCAGAAAACACAGGAACATATTATCAAACACCCTGATTCCTGCGGTAGCACCATAAAACGCATACCCGGCCTGTTTAGAATAAATTTTTGCTTCATAGTCGGGGGGGATAAATCTTGACAAGGA
>CAZEBI010000008.1:0-17028 GCA_964510355.1 uncultured Nitrospina sp.
GGCGTTTTACAATTTTCTTATCGAGTTTAAAATGAGGGATGCCGTACATCAGGAGCCCGCCGGCACGATCATCCTTTTCAAAAACAGTGACCTCATGCCCCACCGAGTTGAGTTGATCCGCACAAGCCAGCCCCGCCGGACCTGAGCCGACAACCGCTATTTTTTTTCCCGTCCGGGATTCCGGCTTGCAAGGCTTGATGAACCCCATATCGAAACCTTTTTCCGCGATCATCTCTTCGATCTTACAAATCGTCACCGCCGGCTCGCTGATACCCAGCACACAAGCACCCTCGCAGGGTGCCGGACACACACGCCCGGTGAACTCGGGAAAATTATTGGTCTTTTGCATCAGTTCCACCGCCTCCTCATACCGACCTCGGTACACCATATCGTTCCAGTCAGGAATCAGGTTTCCCAACGGACACCCGGATTCACTCTGGCAAAACGGAACTCCGCAATCCATACACCGGGCACCTTGTTGCCGATATTTTTCGTCCAGCAACGGAACGTAGCACTCCTTCTGGTCTTTGAGCCGCTCCTCAACAGGCCTACCCGATGGGGTCTCCCGCTCGTACTCCATGAATCC
This sequence comes from uncultured Nitrospina sp., assembly GCA_964510355.1. GTDB lineage: Bacteria > Nitrospinota > Nitrospinia > Nitrospinales > VA-1 > LS-NOB. Next base: position 587 of record CAZEBI010000008.1, read on the forward strand.
TTTTATTGCACCCATCTTAAAATATCGCCTTTCTAAAAGTCGCTTTCTAGGCAACTTGTTTTTTATTTTTTCTCTCTTCCAATACCCTGCGGTAATCTACCGGATAAACCTTGACAAATTTTGGCAGGGTCGCTTCCCACTCATCAAGCACCTTTTTGGCAACACTGCTGTGTGTGCTCTGAAAATGTTCCTCAATCAAGGCTTTCAATTGCTGCACATCTTCAGGTTCTTCAACAGGTAGCAGGTCAACAATGCTTGTATTGCAGTGGATGGGAAACGTATTATCCCGATCCAGAACATACGCCAGCCCGCCACTCATCCCGGCGGCAAAGTTTCTTCCTGTAGAACCGAGAACCACAACGATTCCTCCGGTCATGTATTCGCAGCCGTGGTCACCCACTCCTTCTATTACTGCCTGAGCGCCGCTGTTGCGTACCGCAAAACGCTCTCCGCCAATGCCACGGAAAAAAGCTTTCCCGCAAACAGCCCCGTAGAGAACCGTGTTGCCGATTAAAATATTTTCTTCCGGGACCAGGGTGGAATTTTTTGGCGGATAAATAAATATTTTACCGCCGGACAACCCTTTTCCCACATAGTCGTTGGCATCACCGGCAAGACCGAAAGTTACTCCCGGCGCAAGAAAAGCCCCGAAGCTCTGGCCAGCAGAACCTTTGAAGCCAAACTGGATCGTATCGGCTGGCAACCCCTCTTCTCCGTGTAATTTGGAAATATGATAACTGAGCATCGCCCCGGTAGCCCGGTCGGTATTAAGAATGGTGAAATCTCCGTAGACCTGAGTTTTCTTGTCAAGAGCCCGTCGACTCGTTTCTATCAGCTTATGGTCCAAAACATTATCCAGGTCGCCGCTCAGGTCCTGGGTACAAACATTGCGTATCGCTACATCATCCGCCATATCCGGTTTGTACAAAATTCGGCTTACATCGACCCCGTGAGCTTTCCAGTGTTCCCTTGCATATTCTGCCTCAAGGAGTTCGACCCGTCCGATCAAGTCATCAAATTTTCGTATGCCTAATTGCGCCATGACTTCTCGAACTTCCTGCGCTACAAACTTGAAAAAATTGACGACATAGTCGGCTTTGCCGGTGAACTTTTTACGCAAGGTCGGGTCTTGAGTTGCTATCCCGACCGAACAGGTATTGAGGTGACATTTTCGCATCATGATGCAACCCATCGTCACCAATGCTGTGGTCGAAAAACCAAATTCATCGGCTCCAAGAATACCGCCTATCACCACATCGCGACCGGTCTTAAGCTGACCATCCACCTGCACACGAATCCGTCCACGCAAATCATTGAGCACAAGGATCTGCTGGGTTTCGGAAAGCCCCAACTCCCAGGGAAGCCCGGCGTGTTTGATGGAAGTTTGCGGGGAGGCCCCGGTTCCACCATCGTGCCCTGCAATCAGCACCCCTTCGGCATGGGCTTTGGAGACACCCGCCGCGATGGTTCCCACCCCCGCTTCAGCAACCAGTTTGACACTGACCCTCGCGTCCGGGTTGGCGTTGTGCAAATCGAAAATCAGTTGTTGCAGGTCTTCGATGGAATAAATATCATGATGTGGAGGTGGCGAGATCAACGCCACACCCGGAGTGGAATTGCGGATCCTGGCAATGTACTCACTGACCTTATGCCCCGGCAATTGCCCGCCTTCTCCGGGCTTGGCCCCTTGAGCCACTTTGATCTGCATCTCATCGGCATTGGACAGATAATAACTGTTCACCCCAAATCGCCCGGACGCCACCTGCTTGATCTTGCTCCGACGTGAATCCCCATTTGCATCGAGGGTATTGCGAGCCGGGTCTTCTCCTCCTTCACCGGTATTGCTTCTTCCGCCCAGCCTATTCATGGCAATGGCCAGCGTCTCATGCGCTTCCCGCGAAATCGAACCGATGGACATGGCACCGGTGCAGAACCGTCGGGTGATTTCTTCTACCGGCTCCACTTCATCAATGGCAATGGGAGTGGACTCTGTGAATTTGAATAACCCGCGCAATGTGCATTGACGCGTGCTTTCTTTATCCGCATGTTCCGAGAATTTTTTAAATGTGGCGTAATCGTTTGAGCGGGTAGCATGTTGCAGTAGCCCGATAGCATTCGGGTTGAGCATATGCTTCTCCTCACCACGACGCCAATGATAATGGCCGCCCAGATTGAGAGCTGAGGAAATATCTTTGCCAAACCCCTTTTCATGGCGGACCAAAGCCTCTTTAGCCAGTACCTCCAACTCGGCACCACTGACGCGGGAAGGCGTTCCGGTAAAATAACGCTCGACCACTTTTTCACTCAAGCCAATAGTTTCAAATATCTGCGCTCCGCGATAACTCTGGATCGTAGAGATCCCCATCTTCGCGATGATTTTAAAAAGCCCTTTTCTCGTCGCTTTGATAAAATTGGAGATCGCGATTTCGGCATCGAGTTTTTCCAACAGCACACCTTCAGCAGAAATTTGTGCAACGGTTTCATAAACCAGGTAGGGGTGGATCGCTCCGGCCCCATAACCGATCAGCAATGCAAAATGCATCATTTCACGAGCCTCACCGGTCTCGATCACCAGCCCTACCCGCGTGCGTGTCCGTTCCCGCAAAAGGTGATGGTGAACCCCAGCGGTGGCAAGCAGGCTGGGTATGGGAATATGATCGCAGTCCATTCCTTTATCAGAAAGAACCAATATCGTAGCGCCCTCTTTGATTGCCTTAGAAGCCTGTTCGCATAATTTATCGAGCGCCCTTTCCAACCCGGCTTCTCCCTCTGAGACCGGAAAAAGAATTGGCAATACCACCGTTTTCAAACCCGTCTGGTTCAGGCCACGAATTTTTTCCATTTCATGACCGTTAAGAATGGGGTGCTCCACTTTCAGTTTTCGGCAATGTTCCGGCGACTCATCTAAAAGGTTTCTTTCTTTGCCGAGTGTCACTTCCATGGACATGACCAACTCCTCACGTATCGAATCGATAGCCGGATTGGTCACCTGCGCAAAAAGCTGTTTGAAATAATTAAATAATAGTTGCGGCTTTTGCGATAAGACCGCCAAAGGCGTATCGTTACCCATTGACCCGGTGGCCTCCATAGCAGTACCCACCATGGGGGCAATGACAAACTTCAAATCTTCAACGGAATAACCAAAAGCAACTTGCCGGGTCAAAATCGTGGAGAAATCGGGTTCAAACTCAAACCCGGTTGCCGGCAAATCTTTGAGGTTGATCTGATTTTCCTCGACCCATTTTGTATAAGGTTTTTGCGTAGAAATTTTTGCCTTAATTTCTTCATCTGAAATGATGCGCCCCTCATTGATATCTATCAAAAACATTTTTCCCGGTTGCAAACGCCCTTTGTATTCGATGTTGGCTTCATCCACCGGCAAAACCCCCACTTCCGATGCCATGATAACCAGCCCGTCTTTTGTCACGTAATAACGTGACGGACGCAGACCATTGCGGTCGAGCACCGCACCGCAAGTTTCCCCATCGGTAAAAGCGATGGATGCCGGGCCATCCCAGGGTTCCATCATGGAAGCGTGGAACTCATAAAAGCCACATTTATCGTCATTCATGGTTTCATGCCCGCTCCACGGCTCTGGGATCATCATCATCATGGCGTGCGGAAGAGATCGCCCGGTCAAGAACAACATTTCCAAGGCCTGGTCAAAATCTGCGGAATCACTGCCACCCGGTGCGATGACAGGAAGAATCATATCGATGTCGTCAAATAAGGGCGACTCAAACATCGACTCACGCGCCGACATCCAGTTCTTGTTGCCCCGAACCGTATTGATTTCGCCATTGTGTGCGATGTAGCGAAAAGGTTGCGCCCGACCCCAGGAGGGAAAGGTGTTGGTGCTGTAGCGCGAATGCGCTAACGCCAACGCTGAAACCATATTCGGGTCTTTGAGATCCAGATAATAGGTCTCCAACTGCGGAGCCATCAACTGCCCCTTGTAAATCAGGGTTTTACTCGAAAGACTGCAGGCGTAAAAGTTTTCGTTATTGTCATTGAGCCCGGCTCGACGCACCCCCCATGCAGTGCGCTTGCGAACACAATAAAGTTTTCTTTCAAAAGCCAGCTGATCCTTGACATCCGTTCCCGCGCCGACAAAAATCTGTTTGATGACGGGTTCAGCAGAACGAGCCGTTCTTCCGATCGTGGTATTATCGACCGGAACATCCCGCCAGCCCAGAAGTTCCAGGCCCTCGCTCACAACCGCACGCTCCATAATTTGCTGGCCCCGCCTCGTATCATCACCTGTAGGAAGAAACACATTTCCTGCCGCATAGCGCCCCACCTCGGGCAACTTGATCCCGGCTTTTTCGCATTGTTCCTGAAAAAACAGATGCGGGATCTGGATGAGAATACCGGCACCATCACCCGTTGCAGAGTCGGAACCGCACGCCCCGCGATGCTCCAGTTTTTTGAGGATTTCCAACCCCTGGGTAATGATTTTATGGGACTTTTCACCCTTCATATTCATGACAAACCCCACCCCACAACTGTCTTTTTCGAAAGCGGGGTCGTAAAGTCCCTGTTTTTTTGGAAAAATGGTCATATTTTATTTAACTCATTGAATTTAAAAGGTATTTTTATTCACATACCCACCGAAAAATCAAGTGTTTCCGATAGGGAACCTGTATAGAAAGCAAAACCCGTGCCTGAAAAAACCCCTTGATTTAAGGGGTTTCAGAGAAAACCTCGCAATATAGAGTAAATAATATACACTATAAGGCGTATATTATTTACAATTAGAATAAAAATTCTCTACAGCAGAAAACGGAAAATGCAACAGGAAGTTTTATGCTATCCTCGTCTGACACTGGTGAATGTCGAGGGGATTTTTTCCACCCTCATTATAATTGAAAACCCCTGCAAAGTGGCGGATTTCCCGCACATCTACCCCAAAAAGGGCATCCTAAGTTTTTCGGAGAGATCCGAGGACAAAACAGGACAAAGGCGATTTTTAGCACCCCCTTAGTTAACTGTTTTTATTTCTCAAATTAACGCTATAATGGCTTAATATTTTCAACCCACTTTTTAGGACAAGGCCACAATGATCGTCGATGAAATAATGACCCGCAAGGTCATCACAATCAAGTCTGGGGACAGTCTGGATAAAGCGCAGGGTTTGATGGTCAAACACTCCATACGCCATTTGCCGGTTGTCCAGAAAAAGGAGCTTGAAGGCATCATCACAGAAAGCGATATCCGCGGGGCCTTTGTTCACAACAATCACGGTTCCACCCGAATAACAGCTCTCGACCCGAAAAAAATGAAAGTTGTGGATTATATGACCCGCGATCCGCAAGTCGTGGCACCCGATGCCAATATAGAGGATGCGGCCCTTCTGGTTTATAAAAACAAGATCGGGTCACTTCCCGTTGTAGACGGTGATAAACTGGTAGGCATCATCTCCATTCTGGATATGCTGGGGCTGTTCATAGATTTAATGGGCATCATTCATTCGAGCTCCAGAGTAGATGTCGTCATGGATAAAGATCCAAAAAACTTTGATGCAGTATCCAAGATCATTCATGATCACGGGTTGAACATCATCAGTGTGGGCATGGCTCCCTATGCCAAGAACAAAAAAAAGCAGGTCTACTTTTTTCGTCTGGACCTGTGCGAGACAGCCTCTCTGGTCAAAAAACTCGAAAAGGCCAAGTTCAAGGTGCTCAACGCCATCGACTGACCGGCGAACCGCCGCCAGCGTGATACCCCATTCGGGGCATGAAGGCAAATGATGAGCATAACTCGCAGACCCGACTAGCAAAGACTTTTTAAGCGCTCTTTGCTCGCCAGAAATGGCTGTTGCTCGCTAGCCCCACTAGCTACTCACAACCAGGCAAGAGCCCATTCAGCCGAGACAATCTTTTTTTAAACCAGAGCAAGTTATTGCTCGTTAGCCCCACGCTGAGTGGTGAAAGGAAATTTTATAGTCATGCAACCTGAAAAACTCATTATCTTCGACACCACGTTGAGAGACGGAGAGCAATGCCCCGGCGCTAGCTTGAACATCAAGGAAAAACTTGAGATCGCCCGGCAACTGGCTCTGCTGAAAGTGGATGTCATCGAAGCGGGTTTTCCGGTTGCTTCTCCGGGGGATTTCGAATCGGTCAAACAAATTGCCCAAGAGATCCGTGGCGTAAAAATCGCCGGACTTTCACGCGCACTGGAAAAGGACATCGAGGCAACAGCAAAAGCTTTGGAAAAAGCCGAATCGCCGCGTATCCATATTTTTCTGTCTACCTCCAAAATTCATCGCGAGCATATGGTGCAAAAAGCCAAGGAAGAAATCATCGAAATGGGTGTGAAGGCCATCCGCTTCGCCCGCAAATATTGCGATGATGTGGAGTTTTCCCCCATGGATGCGACTCGGACAGAAAAAGATTTTCTCGCCGCTGTCATACGCGAGGTCATCAGTGCCGGAGCCACAACGGTGAACATTCCCGACACCGTGGGTTACACCATCCCGGAAGAATTTGCCGAACTCATCCGGTATTTGAAAACACATGTCGACAATATTGACCAAGCCGTTATCAGCGTGCATTGCCATAACGATCTCGGGCTCGCGGTTTCCAATTCCCTGTCTGCGGTGCGAGCAGGGGCGCGGCAGGTGGAATGCACCATCAACGGCATTGGTGAACGCGCCGGGAACACTGCTTTAGAAGAAGTGGTCATGGCTATTCGAACTCGAAAAGATTTTTTCTCCGACGTGTACACAGAGATAGAGAGCAAACAGATTCAGGCTTGCAGCAAACTGGTCAGCAGTTTGACCGGGTTTTTCGTGCAACGCAACAAAGCCATTGTAGGTAAAAATGCTTTTGCGCATGAGTCCGGCATCCACCAGCACGGGTTTCTCAAGCGCCGGGACACTTTTGAAATTATGGACCCAAAAGATATCGGCGGCGAGGAATCGGAATTGGTGATGGGCAAACATTCGGGACGTAGCGCACTGTTACACAAGGTGCAGGAGTTAGGATACAGCTTAGAACAGGACGAACTGGACCGGGTATTCCAGGAGTTTAAAGTTCTTGCGGATGAAAAAAAGGAAATCTTTGAAGACGATATCCACACCCTCGTCCGCAAACAAAAGTATTCCGAAGAGCACACCTACAAACTGGGTTCTCTGCAATGCGGTTTTGAAACCGGAAAAGTGCCCCAGGCAACAGTGGTTCTGATCGACCGTGATGGCAAAAACCATTCGTCCAGCGCCAACGGCGATGGCCCGGTGGATGCGATTTACAACGCCATCGACAAAATCATCGGCTTAAGTTGCAAACTTCTGGACTATCAGGTGATGTCCAAAACCACAGGACAAGATGCCCAGGGAGAAGTAACCGTTCGTGTTCAACATGAAAAAAGGGAGGTATTAGGAAAAGGCGCTGGAGTCAACACGATTGAAGCCAGCGGGTTTGCCTATGTGAACGCAATCAACAAACTTCTTTTGAAATCAAAATCCGGGCCGGTTGCAGGCAGTGACCTGCCGGGGCCTTGACCACCGTCAGTCTACATATTGAATGGACCGTTACAAATCACCCCAGCCCCTCTTTGTAAAAGAGGGGTCCATTAAGCCCCCCCCTTCCACGAAGGGGGGGGATTTGGTTTTCAAATTTATTAAAAAGAGAACCCCATCTCCAAACGAGACACATTATTCAATCGAGATACAGTCAACCCCCCTTTCGAGTTCAACGAATCGGTGGCAAATGTATTTGAAGATATGTTGGAGAGAAGCGTTCCGATGTATCAGGAGTGCCAGTCGTTGGCGGTGCATTGGTGCGCCCAATTCGCCCAGGCAAATACTTCCGTCTACGACCTGGGTTGCTCCACCGGCACCTTGCTGCTCAAGCTGGCTCAAACGATTGACAAGAACAAAAAAATTGCCCTGTTTGGCATCGACAACTCGCAAGCCATGCTGGAAAAATCCAGAACCACACTCAAAGAATCACCGATCCCCTGCGAACTCATTGAGGCCGATTTAAACCAGGGGCTTTCCATTCACAACGCATCTGTTGTGGTGATGAACTACACTTTGCAATTTGTGTTACCGGAAAACAGGGATCGGCTATTGAAAAATATCTTTGCGAGTCTGACCCCCGGAGGCTCTCTCATTCTCATCGAAAAAATAAAAAGCGATATTCCCGAACTGGACAATACCTTCACCCAATTGCATCATCAGTTCAAACGGGACAGGGGATATTCCGATCTGGAGATTTCCAAAAAACGCGAGGCCCTGGAAAATGTCCTCATGCCCTGGACCGTGGAAGAAAACCGGGAACTCATCAAAAAAGCTGGCTTCCCCACAGTGGACCTGTTCTTTAAATGGAACAACTTTGCTGGATTCATTGCTTTGAATCAGAAACTATTGTATTCTTAGTTACTTAATGCAAATCAGAGGATCCGGTCATGCCTAACTACGATCACACCTGCGAAAAATGTAAAAAAGACTTCGTCGTAGAGATGAAAATGTCCGAAGTGGGTGAAAAAAAGGTCTCTTGCCCTGAATGCGGCTCAAAAAAGGTCGCGCGCAACGTGACCAACAACACGTTTTGGAGCGAAAGCATAGACCGTTATAATTATTCAAAAACGCAAAATAATTGATTCCGACAATACTCCATCCATGCTGACTCAGGTCCAACCCGCTACCAAAAATTTTCCCGGTCGATTTGGCGAACTCGTACAGTTGCCGTTGCAACGCATTCATATTGAGTTGACCAACGTATGCAATTTTGACTGCACTTTCTGCCCCAAGCAGGAAATGACCCGCCATTATGAGTATATGGATTTTGAAAGGGTCTGCTCAATCATAGATGAAATCGCCGAGTACAATATGGCGGAAAAAATCACCTTCCATGTGATGGGTGAGCCGTTCATGCATCCACGATTTTTCGAGATCCTCGATTATGCGGCGCAGCTGGGTGTGAAGACCGGGATCACCACCAACGGCACTTATCTTGATGAAGAGATGGCGATAAAGCTGGAAAAAGTTACCGCATCGCAGGTGAACATCTCCTTACAGACCCCCGATGAAGAATCGTATAAAACTCGAAAATCCCGGCGGATGAAATTCGATGAATATCACGATCGTATTTTAAGATTCATTGAAGGTTGCCTGAAACAGGAAAAACCGCCAAAAATAAAAGTCCATTTTTTGAACACTGCTATCAAAGCTGAAGTGCCGGGGGAGGACTGGAATGTCGGCACCATGAGTGTCATCAACAACACCAAGGAACTACGCAAAACTTTTCGCTACTGGGCTCAGCAGGTTCACAAAATCTGCCCGCCCCTCAACGAAGAAAAGCGCTTGGAAGTGGAACGAAAGATTGACAAACTTTCCGCCTTCAAATGGAATGTGGTCGAGGTTGCGCCAAACATCCATTTCGAGACCTATCTTCTCAATACCTGGGGCAACGCATTCGCCGAAGGCGGCGAGGTGGTCCTTTCTAAAACCGGTTATTGCAGTGCCTTGACCGATCATTTCGCCATTCTTTGCAGTGGGGATTTAATCTATTGTTGTGTAGATTATGATGGCAAAACCAAGGCTGGAAACGTCTTCGAAAATTCAATCACTGAAATCCTGAACACCCAACCCGTTGTGGATGCTGTGGAAGGGTTTCAAAAACTAAAAGTCGTGCATCCTCATTGCCAGAAATGTCTGGGAGGAAGCACCTGGTTAAAATCCGTATTAAATCGAGTCGGTTCAATTGTTATCTGGAAATACCTCAAAAAATTCTTCTACAAAAAAAATTAAAACTGACGGGATGTAGCGCAGCCTGGTAGCGTACCTGCTTCGGGAGTAGGGGGTCGGAGGTTCAAATCCTCTCATCCCGACCAGTTTTTAGAGGTTCCTTTTTTTCCTTCCTAATTCACTCACCCTATTATTTGAGTTGTATTACGAGGTCACCCTTTTTTATTTTAATTCAGAATGATCATAGCCAGTAGCATCGAAAAATCTTATGGCCCACAAATCCTGTTTGAGGATGTGTCTTTTCTTATCAACAAAGGCGAACGTATCGGGTTGGTGGGCAAAAATGGTACAGGGAAATCAACTCTCTTCAAAATGATTCTAGGGAAGGAAGGATACGATGCCGGGACTCTTTCCAACCCAAAAGGTTATAGGATCGGAGCGCTGGAGCAACATATCCACTTCACAGAACCTACGGTTCTTGCCGAATGCATTACCGCCCTGCCCCCGGAAAAACAATGGGATCATTATAAGGCGGAGATCATCCTTTCCGGCCTGGGTTTTTCGGAGCCGGACTTCCACAAAGACCCGACCACTTTCAGTGGGGGTTTTCAGGTCAGGATCAACCTTTGTAAAGCATTATTGGGCGACCCCAATATGCTTCTTCTTGATGAACCCACCAATTATCTCGATATCCTTTCACTGCGTTGGCTTAAAGACTATCTGAACAAATGGCCCGGAGAAATGATGCTCATCACCCATGACCGTGACTTCATGGATAAAGTCACCACCCACACACTGGGCTTGCATCGCAAACAAGCGAGAAAAGTTAAGGGCGGCACCCTTAAATTCTATGAACTAATGATCCAGGAAGAAGAAGCCTATGAGTTGACTCGCAAAAACCTGGAAAGCAAGCGCAAAGAAATGCAAGCTCTTGTGGACCGGTTTCGCGCCAAGGCATCCAAGGCCACCATGGCCCAATCCCGATTAAAAATGATGCAAAAAATGGGAACCATGGAAAAGTTGGGAACCGAGAAGAACCTGGGGTTCAAGTTCAACCACCTCCCCTGCCCTGGGAAAACGGTCATGGATATAAAAAATATTTCTTTCTCCTACAGCAACAACCAGGATGAAAATATATTCTCAGATATTTCGTTTTCTATTGGCAAAAAGGACCGCATAGCAATAATTGGGGCCAACGGAAAAGGCAAGTCGACTTTGTTAAATTGCCTGGCGGGAGAACTGACACCCAACGCAGGCGCCATCAACACTCACCCCACCGCCTGCCTGGGTCATTTTGGCCAAACCAATATTGACCGGCTCGAACCCGACAATCAGGTGCTCAACGAGATACTCCGTTCTAACCCGCAACTATCCTTGCAAGCCGCCCATAGTATATGTGGAGCCATGATGTTTGAGGGAGACCTGAGCAAAAAGAAAGTGAGCGTGCTATCCGGGGGAGAAAGAAGCCGCGTTCTACTGGGAAAAATAATTTCTCACCCTACCAACCTATTACTCCTGGACGAACCCACTCATCATCTGGATGTAGAATCGATTGAAACCTTGATCGAAGAGCTGAACGATTATGCCGGTGCTCTGGTGATTGTCACCCACTCCGAACTCATTCTTAAAGCTCTGGCTAAAAACCTGATCATATTTCACCGAGGTCGGGCAGAATATTTTCATGGTGACTATGAAGAGTTCTTGAAAAAAGTTGGCTGGGAAGGAGAACCGGTTGTAGAGAAAAAAGTAAAAACCAAAATAAACAAAAAAGAAGCCCGAAGATTACGCGCTCTGGAACGCCAGCAAGCTCAGGCCAGCGGGAATTAAGCAAAAAGGCATGATTGACAACACTAAAAATACTACAGGAAAAATCACCCGGGAATCGCTCAAACTCTGGTTTCAGCACCACCTGAAATACACCCTGGTCGATGACAAGTTCTCCGCAACACAGATGGATCATTTCATCAGTCTGGCTCTATCTGTACGGGACCATCTGGTCAACGGCTGGTTGCATACCCAGCAATCCTATTATGAGAACGAGGTAAAAAGGGTTTATTACCTTTCGATGGAATTTCTTATCGGAAGGTTGCTGACCAATAACCTGATCAACCTTGGGATTTACGATGACTACAAAAAAGCTTTGGCAGAACTCGGTCACAACATCCATGAGTTGGAAGGTTCAGAGGTCGAAGCAGGGCTGGGTAATGGCGGCCTTGGGCGACTTGCGGCCTGCTTTCTCGACTCCATTGCCAGCTTAGGAGTTCCGGGTTATGGTTATGGAATTCGTTACGAATTCGGAATCTTTTATCAAAAAATAATCAGGGGTTATCAGGCCGAAACAGCTGATAACTGGTTGCGGGTGGGAAACCCCTGGGAGATCCCGAGGCCCCGTTCCTTATTCCAGGTCAAGTTTTATGGTCATGTGGAGTCCACTCAGAACGCAAAAGGCGAAATGGAACATAAGTGGGTCGATACCCAGGATGTTATGGCCATGGCTCACGATATTCCCATTCCCGGATATAAAAACGATACCGTCAACAACCTGCGTTTATGGAGCGCACGATCGAGCCGGGAATTGGAGCTGGATTTTTTTCAGGCCGGGGATTATTTTCAAGCCGTGCAAAACAAGCATGAGAGCGAAATAATCTCCAAAGTGCTCTACCCGGCAGACCATAGCCCTCTGGGAAAGGAACTGCGTTTCAAACAGGAATACTTTTTTGTCTCCGCCTCCCTGAGCGATATCATCCGACGATATAAAAAGCAGTACACCACATTCGATCAGTTCAGCGACAAGGTTGCCATTCAATTGAATGACACCCACCCTGCGCTGGCCATTGCCGAATTGATGCGCATCCTGATAGACATTGAAAAAATATCCTGGGATAAGGCATGGAAAATAACCGTCGATACTTTCGCGTTCACCAACCACACCCTTCTTCCCGAAGCCATGGAAAAATGGTCGTTAGAATTATTCGGTCGGGTTTTACCCCGACATCGAGACATCATTTTCCAAATCAACCAAATTTTTATGGATCAGGTGCAGGAAAAATATCCAGGTGATCTGGAAAAAATGAGAAGAATGTCTCTCATTGAAGAGAATCATACCAAGTATATTCGCATGGCAAACCTCTCCATCATTGGCAGTCACTCCACCAATGGAGTTGCCGAACTGCATTCGAGCATACTCAGGGAAAAAGTGTTCTCTGACTTTCATGAAATGTTTCCCTCCCGCTTTAATAATAAAACCAACGGCATAACCCCGCGACGCTGGCTGAAAGCCTGCAACCCGGAACTCGCCAATTTGATCACGGACCATATTGGAGATTCATGGGTCCGGGATTTACCAAAGCTGAAAAGTCTACAGGATCATATCGATGATCCACAATTGATCGAACGCTGGAAAAAAATCAAAGCGGATAATAAAAAATATCTGGCAAAACATATTCAGGATTCTTTAAATTTAAAAGTTGACCCAAACTCCTTATTTGAAACTCAAATCAAGAGAATCCACGAATACAAAAGACAACTGTTAAGCGTTCTGCACACCATAGCCCTTTATAATCGCCTGCGTAGCAACCCCGACAACATTAAAGTTTCACGCACCATCATGTTTTCGGGCAAAGCCGCTCCAGGCTATACCATGGCAAAGCTGATCATCAAATTCATCAACAGCGTTGCCGACACCATCAATGCAGACACCCGTTTGCAGGGAAAATTAAAAGTCGTGTTCCTGCCTAATTATTCAGTGACCCTGGCGGAGAAAATTATTCCCGCCGCAGACCTTTCGGTACAAATTTCAACAGCCGGAATGGAAGCATCGGGCACCGGCAATATGAAACTGGCTCTCAATGGCGCCTTAACTGTAGGAACACTCGATGGCGCGAATATTGAAATCATGGAAGAGGTGGGCAAAGAAAACATATTCATCTTCGGCTTGACTACCGATGAGGTACAAAAAAAGAAAGACTCCGGCTACAACCCCCGAGAGATTTATACGCAAAACCTGGAATTGAAAGAAGTTCTGGATATGGTTCAACAAGGTTTCTTTTTCCCCTCACAAGAAAATCTTTTCCAGCCTATTCTGGAAAACCTCCTGGATCATGGTGATCCGTATATGGTCCTGGCGGATTTTCAATCTTTCTGCGCTATTCAGGAGAGGATAGGCAATGCCTATTTGGATAGCGATATCTGGACCAGAAAATCCATCATCAATGTATCGCGGATGGGAAAGTTTTCCAGTGACCGTTCCATAAAAGAATATGCCGAAGATATTTGGAACATCCCCGTCAAATCACAAAGCTGAAAAAAAAACTCCTATTCCCTGCCACAAGCTTTGACCCGGCTAGCAAGTTTTTTTATTTCAGCATTTGACCATTGCCTTGGAAGCAGGCGCCACTCCCAATTATTTTCAGCGGTTCCAGGGCAATTCATGCGCGCATCCGAACCCAGGCCCAACACGTCTTGCATAGGAAGAATAACCGTGTCAGCAATTGAACCCATTGCCAAACCCATCATTTCTTGCGCCACCGTATCTGAACCAATATTTTTCCCCAGAATACTTTCCAACTTCATTCTGGCTTCACCGTTTATCTCGTCTTCAAACCAACCGAGCACAGTATTGCAATCATGGGTTCCGGTGTACAGGACACAATTCTTCACATGATTATCCGGCGCATAAGGGTTTTGTGAAATATCCCCATCAAAAGCAAACAACAAAAGTTTCATTCCGGGAAATCCAAACCGCCCCATTGCATCCCGGACATCCGGGGTGATGATACCCAGGTCTTCAGCAACAACAGGAAGGGATTTAAATTTACTCAATAATGTTGAAAACAATTCAACCCCCGGACACTCCTGCCACTGACCGTTTGTTGCAGTTGCGTCATCGACAGGAATCTCCCAGGCCGCAAGAAAACCACGAAAATGATCAATCCTCACCAGGTCAAACAGATTCAGGTTATGCCTCATTCTTTCAAACCACCAGACAAAATGCTTTTGCCGAAGAGCATTCCAGTCAAAGACCGGGTTCCCCCACTTTTGCCCCGTCTCACTGAAATAGTCTGGCGGAACACCCGCAACGACAACAGGCTTCAGGTTCTGGTCGAGTTTGAAGAACTCAGGATAAGCCCAAACATCCGCACTATCATGGTTCACATAAAGGGCCACATCACCAAAAATACGAATAGCATTATCCTGGCAATATTGTTGTAACCCCTTCCATTGTCGAAATAAAACGAACTGAAAATACTTTTCTTTCTCCCGGGATTCTCGCAATACTTCAGAATATTTTTTAACCGCATCGGGGTTTCTTTTTCGGATCTCTTCGGGCCACTCACTCCACGCGTGCCCACCAAAATGGCTTTTGAGTGCAGAAAAGAGGCAAAAATCTTCCAGCCAATAGGCGTTATCAAGACAAAATATTTTAAACTCATTTTCATCTATATTTTTTCTGCACCGGTCATAACTTTTCGATAAAAGATGAATCTTAAAATCCAGAACAGCGGAATAATACACCCTGCCCTGAGAAAATTCGGGAGCAGACTCAATGTCGCAGTTTTCCAGCAAACCGTCACGGACCATGAGTTCAGGGCTGACAAACAAAGGGCTGATCGCAAAAGCGGAAGTGCAACTATAAGGCGAATTGCCGAATGAGGGAGGATTGATAGGAAGAATTTGCCAAAGGGCTTGACTGGCCTGTTTTAATGAATCAACAAACTCAAACGCAGAAGGCCCAAAATCCCCCACACCAAAACTCGATGGCAAGGAAGTAATATGCAGGAGGATTCCGCTACATCGAGATTCAGGTTTCTGAGGCATTATAATTATCAGGGGATGGACTGAATTTTCAAACTTGCAGATCGGCTTTTTCGATCCCATTTTTATAAACCTGGTAACCATTCTCCTTCTCAGGAATATTGCTCTTTGCCAGCGCAAGCAATTCCAGAAAACGGGGCTCCAGCATCTCGCCCGAAAGTTCTTCGGCAAGTTGAATCGCCTTTCGTGCATACAACAGAATCTGTTCCGTTTCGATTCCTGATATATCGTTAAAAAACCAGCCACAACTGGTATACATCAGCATCGCGTGGCGTTGCATCTCCAGAAGTTTAAGCGCAATTCTTTTTTCGGATTGCGCCAATGCCCCCCCCCACTGTTCAAACAAAAACGTATCTGAATCGCAACGATTGTTCAGGATATCAATATAATGATTTCTCGTCTGCCAAGGGTCTTTAAACAGACCCTTGCCGACTTCCACATAAATAGAATCGGCTCTCTCTTGCAACCAGTCCAGGGCTTTTCGGAGTGGCCCTCGCCAATTCTGGTTCCATCCCGGATGACCTCCTGTCTCGCATCCACAATGACTGTTCCAGCGCTCAACCCCATGAGCGCAACTCCAGGAAGTTTTTTCAATAATCTTAATTTCTTTTTGCGGCGGAAATTTTTCCAGATATTCCGCAAAATTGGTCAATCGTGCATCAACATGGTCATCAATATATTTAAGGGCAAAAGCCAATGCCATATCACCAAATTTGTGATGATGCCCATAGGTTTCTCCGTCGGTAGCAACACTGAGCAATTGCGGCCCACTGGCGTTATCCGTCTGCATCAATTTTTCAGCAAAACATTTTCCATCCTGCAAAATATTTTCAAACGCCAGAGATTGTGACAAAGCCCCATTGTAAAAGAAAATATTAATAGTTTTGCCTGCCTTTAGTCTGACGCTATAAGGCTGATTGATATCCAACTCGCC
>CAZEBI010000008.1:17049-25658 GCA_964510355.1 uncultured Nitrospina sp.
GATGCGGGGCCAGAACCGTAAAGCAAATACCCAAATCCGCCATGATCTGGAGAGTTTCCAAATCCACCGCCGTTTCCGGGAGCCACATTCCTTCCGGTAAACGCTTAAAGCGAAATTCAAAATCCCGGATTCCCCAGTAAACCTGAGTGTATTTATTTTTCGAGTTTGCCAGAGGCATGATCATATGCGAATAACATTGCGCCATTGCGGAGCCATGTCCTGAAAAATTTTCCCGGCTGATTTTATCTGCATCCAGAATCGCCTGATAGGTATCGGGAGCTTTGCATTCCATCCAACTCAGCAGCGTGGGACCGAAGTCAAAACTGATCTTGCAGTAGTTGTTGACCCTTTCGATGATGGAACCTTTTTCATCGAGAATTCGGGCCTGTGCATTGGGGGCATAACACTCAGCATGGACACGCTCATTCCAATCATGAAAGGGATGTGCCGACTCTTGCCGATTGATGACCTCTGACCAGGGGTTTTCTCTGGGCGGCTGGTAAAAGTGCCCGTGTATACAAATAAATTTATTCATGAATTAGAATTTATTCCTGACACTTCAGAAAGATCGCCGCTAACGGAGGGAGCATCAGGCTGACAGAAAAAGGCTTTCCGTGCCAGGCAACGGATTCACTTTGAACAGGGCTGGGGTTGCCGACTCCCTCCCCGCCAAACTCTTTGGCATCACTGTTGAGAATTTCCTGCCAGGCCCCTTCACACGGAATTCCGACGCGATAGTTCGGCCTTGGAACCGGCGTGAAATTCAAGGCCACAATCATTTTTTCACCCGCTCCCTTGCGCATGAGGACGAGAACGCATTGTTCGGAGTCACTACAATCAATCCACTCAAATCCGTCAGGAGAAAACTCGTTTTCATACAGCGCCGGTTCATTTACATAGAGGTGGTTGAGGCTTTTCAACCAGGACTGTAGCCCCTTATGGTTGGCATACTCCAAAAGATGCCAGTCGAGACTCTTGTCGTGGTTCCACTCCGCCCACTGCCCGAATTCTCCTCCCATGAAAACGAGTTTTTTTCCTGGCTGGGAAAACATATGCCCAAACAGCAACCGCAGGTTGGCAAACTTTTGCCAGTCATCTCCAGGCATCTTCGACAGCAAGGAACCCTTGCCATGCACCACTTCATCATGAGACAGAGGTAAAATAAAATTTTCATGGTAGGCATACAACATTCTGAAGGTCAATCGTTCATAGTGAAATTTTCTATGAATGGGGTCTTGTTGCATGTACTCCAGCGTGTCATGCATCCAGCCCATATCCCACTTCATTCCGAACCCCAGTCCTCCTGTATAAGTAGGCTTTGAGACCCCGGGCCAATCCGTAGACTCCTCAGCAATGGTCTGGGTATGAGGGTAATTTTTATACACCTGCTCATTAAATTTTCGTAAAAAGCCGATCGCCTCCAGATTCTCCCGGCCTCCATGAACATTCGGAACCCATTCCCCCTCTTTTCTGGAATAATCCAGATACAGCATGGATGCCACCGCATCAACACGAAACCCATCAATGTGGAACCTATCGAGCCAATACAGCGCGTTGCTGATAAGAAAACTGGCTATTTCATTGCGCCCATAATTAAAAATATAACTGCCCCAGTCAGGATGAAAACCCTGTTTGTCATCGGCGTGCTCATAAATATGGGTCCCATCAAAATTTCCCAAAGCAAACTCATCGACAGCAAAATGGGAAGGCACCCAATCCAGTATCACCCCGATATTATTTTGATGGAGAGTATCCACGAGACACATAAAATCCTGGGGTGTTCCGTATCGACTCGAAGGAGCAAAATATCCCGTACACTGGTAGCCCCAGGAACCGTAGAAGGGATGCTCCATAACAGGAAGGAACTCAACATGGGTGAACTCCATTTTCTTGAGGTACTCCGTTAATAGTGGAGCCATCTCAAGATAGGTGAGCGGGGAATCATTGGGCTTGCGCATCCAGGACCCGAGATGCATCTCATAAATAGAGATAGGACTGTTGCGAAAGTTGTGCCGCTCGCGACCCTGATCCATCCAGTTTTTGTCATGCCACGAGTAGTCCAGATCCCAGACAATACTTCCGGTTTTAGAAGGTGTTTCACAAAACACCGCAAAAGGGTCGGCCTTCTCAACCTGATAGCCATTATGACGAGACTGGATATGATATTTATAGATATCACCCCTCTTCACTCCGGGAAAAAACCCTTCCCAAATACCAGACTCCTGCTTAGGCGTCAGAACATATTGGCCTTTTTCCCAGCCGTTGAAATCGCCCACGACATGAACTTGCTCCGCATTGGGGGCCCAGACAGAAAAATAAGTACCCCCTTTTTCTGCAATAATATGCGCACCCATCTTTTCATAGAGAGAAAAATGATTGCCTTCGTTAAAAAGATGTAGGTCATCGCTTGTCAAAAGAGAGAAAGGGGAATTGCTCTCGCCTTCATTTTTCTCGGATTTTTTTGATACGCTTCGGGCCATTTTTTCAGTTACTATGGGTTAGCAAGGCTACACACCTGTCTTACAAACAAACCATCATAGCACTTGGATTAGTTTTTTGATAAAGCTTTAAGAGTTCTTTTAAAGATCACACTCACCATGAACGAAAAAGACGATCCACAAAAAGGTTTATCCCGCCATCCATTGAATACCGATGCAAATGAGTTGGATGCCGATACCCGCGAAAAATTATTACAACTTCAGTATCGGGCTTTGGAATCCTCACTAGAGAAAAAAAGTGACTTCCCCGAGTGGGCTTTTCTGCCCTTATTAGGTTTCGTCACTGCGTTAATTTTTATTGCACTGATCTATACCAAACCCGAACCGAAAATCAACAACAGCCTGGAAGACATGGAAATTCTGATATCCAGTGACCCGGTTGAGTTTTACGAAAATCTGGAGTTTCTCCAGAAATGGAAGAGCAATGAATAATATATTTCTATTACTGATCCTGCTCGTATTTTCAGCAAGCCCCTGCCTGGGACAGGAAATCAACATCAAATGGGATGAACTGGATTCCGGGGAAAAACAGATTCTTGCCCCACTGCAAGATAAATGGGATGACCTTTCGCCAGCAAAACAAAATCGCCTGAGCGATGGCGCTAAAAGATGGAATGCATTAAACCCGGAGCAACGGAAAATCTTCAAGAAAAAATTCTCAAACTGGAAACAAAAAACCCCGGACGAAAAAATTAAAATCCGTAACACGTTTGCGCAATTCCAAAACCTGCCTGAGACAAAAAAACAATCACTGCGTAACGCTTATAAAAAATTTAAAAATCTTCCACCAGAAAAACAAAAATTTCTTTTAAGCCAGTACTCCAAAACCGACCAGCACGAAGCCGGACTCAACGGGCAATAGCTTGATTGAGCCGCAACAACGCTTTGCTAGCCAACAGGGCTATTGCAAGTCGGCCCCACGCCTAGTGGTGGCGCATCTGAAGCCGATATAATGAAATTTATAGATGGGAAGACTGGGTATGCTGTGTGAGGACTTTAAACTTCCGGCTCCGTTTCTCCATGATCCGCCCCGGGCCACTTTGCCACTTTGTTCGTGGTCGCTTTGGGTCCACTCCCAGACATTTCCAGCCATATCATAGAGTCCCCATGAATTGGGTTCCTTTTCACCTACAGCATGAGTCTGCTTGTCGGCATTGCCCTTGTGCCAGGCATAGCGGTCCGGAGAATTTTCGCCCCAATAATAGGGAGATGTTGTTCCTGCCCGGATAGCCACTTCCCACTCTTGCTGCGTGGGCAGTCGCTTGCCGACCTTATCGCAAAAAGCTACAGCCTGGTTCCAGGTCACTTTTTCGACAGGTCGGTTCGGCCCTTTAAAGTAGGAAGGATTGACACGCATGATGTTGAAATATTCCGCCTGCGTCACTTCATAGCGGTCGATGTAGAATCCACCGGTTGCACGGGGTTCAGCGATATATACCATATCAGAGCTATTGGCCTCCGCATTTAACACCAGAGCCAGGCAACCTAATATTAAACAATATTTTGCAGACCGATTCACGATAATCTAGCGTATCACACCTCTTCTATCAATCGGGATATCGAGCCCTTCGCCACAATGAGGACACTGAAAAGGTCGCATTTTTTGTTTTTGTAATTCCTCAATAAACCCATACGCGATGATTCCAACAGGAAGACCAAAAGTTCCCAAACCCAGCATAGAAATAAAACCCCAAAAATTTTACCCACATTAGTGATAGGGTAAACATCACCATAACCCACCGTCGTCATCGTAGAGACCGCCCACCACATCGCCACAGGGATACTCGAAAAAGCCTCGGGTTGAGCTTTGTTTTCCAGAAAATAAATGACCCCCGAAGCAAAAACGAGCAACCCCATCGTTGCGGCAACAACAATCAATAGCTCTTCCTTGGTATCCCTCAGCACCGTCTTAAACAGATGCAGAGATTGAGAGTATCGCGCCATTTTGAATAAGGCAAAAAGCCGGAACAGCCGAAGGACCCGGAGGAAGCGCAAATCCATATCAAAAAAGAACGGCAATAAAAAGGGACCACAACCATCAGATCAATGATCGCGGCAGGCGTGAGCATATAACGAATCCGCCCCCGGATCGGACGGCTGAATCCCGGTTTCAGCGTACAAGTCCAGAGACGAAGTACGTATTCAATGGAAAACACCGCCACAGAAAACCATTCAAAGACTTTGAAAGGCCCGGCATACAGTTCCGAAACGTCCCGTATTGTTTCCAGAGCGACCGCCAGAACATTCAGAATGATCACAGGGAAATAATAAAAATATTGAAACTGCGGCTGAGAAAATCGTCTTTGGATTGTGGTTCAAGAATTTCACTTATCCGTTGCTTCATGGTTATTCCTTTTTGATGGAGGGGGGGGTATCGCATCACATTGATAATCATTCAGCTTATAAACTTCAACCCAGCAGACAAAATATTGACACCGGCTGGAAATTTGCCAATGCCCTTAAACAAAAGAACCTTGGAAGGAAAACCGCTAGGGCCAACAAATCTCTTTGTTTAAAAAGACTTACATCTGTCACCTTGTGAGCTAAAGTTTGGCATGGAACTTGCCGTAAAGGTAGTAATTAACGATTTTTTTACCTCGGAGGCTACACAACCATGGAAAAGGTTAAAATTGCTTATCCCGTCACTGACACACATAGCTCCACGGATTCATTTGTCTTTAAAAGTATTGCTGCGTCGTTAGCCGGAGCTTCTATCCCTGCAGTAATTTTTTATTTTTTGATGTAACGACTGGCAGTTAAAAATCAACCCGTCCATCCCGAGACCGGGTTATTGCACCTCAACTTTTACAAATACGCTGCTTTTTTTTATCTGTCTGGACGAATTTCTACCGGCAATTTCTGAACCCTGTCTATTTCGACTTTGACGCACCCCTCCCAGTTCGATCCACTCCCCAACTCGTCCTCTTATCACCGTATCGAGACCAAGCGTTTCTATTTCGCCATCTCTTATTTTGGATCGTTGCGGTGAAATTTCCAGAACAACCTGATCCCCGCGAATACGAGGCAATACCGTGAACCCGGTGCGCACGTCCCTGAATTGAATAGACTGAGTGACTTTATTGCCTGCGCTAAAAGTTTTCGTTTGTGGTATGCGCCGACTAAAATAAATCACCGCCGGGTTTCCTTCCAGGGTCGTGACGACCTGCGTATTCATTTCATCCAAAGAAGATTTTTTCCGCAAAAACCTTGCCCGCACTGACCCTTTTCCATTTTTAATAATGACTCCCTTTGTCGCCTCACTTGTAGAGTTTATAATGACCCGGCCTGTTTCGCCGATAGGAATATCTGCATCCACCCTCGCTTCCAATTCATCCAATTGCGATTGTGTTCCCTGTTTCACAGTAATTCTTAAATTTTTGAGTTGGGTGTCGATTTTTTCGAGAAGGTTTTTAATCTCCCGCAATGTCCTGGGAGAAGCCCGCACAATGAGTTGGTGACGCATTCCCGTAACCGTCTCGTTACGCCGCAACAACGGACGAATGATGGGAATCACCTCCTCAACTTGTCTATTTTTAAGGGAAAGGACCTCCACTTTTTCCTGGGCCATTACCGCAGGAGCAATAAGGAGAAAAACCAAAACACTGAATTTCAGGATTCTTGCAAACATAAAAAAATATTAGTGTAATGAAAGAATGGTTCGTTCTGTCCAGAAACAAAAAATCCAGAAACTTTATCAGCAGGAAAAATCAAAGCCCTCGGTTAGTTATTCTAGGAACCGATTTTATGAAATCTTCGAAACCACTCAGGCCCTCCTCAATATAACCATCAAACTCAGTTCCATCCATATTGTTCCGAGAGATTATTTTGGGTCGGGGTTTTATCTTTCTGCCATATTTCAGGAATTTGGCAAAGTTATTCCTGCATTCATCCACAAACCTGTTGAAATCATGATCAACGGCCATGCGGGCAGAGTAGAAATGTTTATGCGTTTTCTTGCGCTGACGAGCAAATTCAGAGCTCTTGAAACGCATTTTTTTCTCCTGCTTGTGTTGCAGAAGTTGTTCATAAGAACGGCGTTTTTTTTCATCTCGCAAAAAATCATATGCCACAGTGGAAAGGATGAAATGTTGCTTTTCTTCTTCGGTGGGTTGAGCCCGGTCCGGATGGTATTTCCGAGCTAATTGCCAGCATCTTTTTTTAATTTCATCGCCGCTGGCATAATTTTTTAAACCAAGAAATTGGTAAAGATTATAAGATTTTAAAATTGCAGGATATTTCATGCTCTTTATTATATATCCTTAAAGCATAAATATTATAAAATATAGCATAGGATCGAACTGACTTGAGCTCGACTTATACTGTTTCTTTTCGTATTTTTCCCGTCGGCATTGGTCATCAGATCAGGGTAGTGCCTACACAGAAAACGCGAATCCTTCAACAACCCGCTCACCATTCGAGGTTTGGCATGCAGGTAACTCATGCAGATGTAAGTGACATCCAAAAACTGGCAAGCCTATTTGATCAATATAGAGTCTTTTACGAACAGGAGACAGATATTAAAAGAGCCACGGCCTTTCTGAATTCTCGTTTCAAAAACAAAGATTCTGTAATTCTTCTTGCTCATGACAACTCGGATATTGTTGGCTTCACTCAACTTTACCCCAGCTTTTCTTCAGTGGGAATGGAGCGGATTTGGATTCTAAATGATTTATTCGTGAGCCCTGGTTCCAGGGGGAAAAACATCGCAAAAAACCTCATGCAAGCCGCAAGAAAACACGCCGAAGAAACCGGAGCGATTAGAATTGATTTAGCCACTCAAGTTTCAAATATCCTGGCGCAGAATCTTTATGTATCGCAAGGCTACAACAAAAATGATTCCTTTTATCATTACAGCCTGTCAATTAAATAAAGGCTGATTGAACTGGCGTACTCAAATTGATAAAATGATCTCACACAAATCTTCCGACCCATCAAAAATATAAAGCGCTATGGCCCAGCCCACCACTCGAAATTATTACAAGATTCTCGGCATCACCCGCAAAACGACAAAAGCGGATATCAAAAAAAAGTATCGTGAACTGGCGAAAAAATACCATCCCGATACCAACTCAGGCAGTAAGGCCGCCGAGGACAAATTCAAAATCATCTCCGAAGCGTATGAAGTACTCAGCAATCCGAAAAAAAGAAAAGAGTATGACCGGACCTATCGAAAGAAACCTCCCCGGCAACCCAAGAGCCAACCCGATTGGAACCCCGGTGGATTCAGGCAGGAATCCGGTGGCAACCGACAAAGGTACGAAGAACCTTTTGCTCAGGAACCGGAACCCGTTGACCCGAATATGCCAACCAGTGGATTTGATCTGCAGTTCATGGTCGATGTTCCGCTTCCTGTTGCGGCATTGGGGGGGACGATTTCCTACACTTATGAAAAATACGTACAATGCGAAGAATGCCAAGGTGACGAATGCCCACACTGCCAGGGCAAACAACTGGTCGTCCGTCCTGTCACTTTGAATGTGAAAATTCCTCCGGGTGTGGCGGACCAATACACTCTGGCCTTCATCAAGGAAGGCGGGGCAGGAAGAAACGGCGGCCCACCAGGAGACCTGTTTTTAAAAGTTTGCATTCAATCCCACCCCAAGTTCAAGCGGGTCAAAAATGATATCATTGCAGAAGTGACCATCTCCTCCAAGCTGGCAGAAGAAGGCGGCCCCCTTGAGGTTGAAACCCTGAACGCCACCACAACCATTCAAGTGGAAGAAGCCACTCTGGTTGGAGAAGAACTACGTGTACCCGGAGAAGGCGCAGCCATAAGTTGGGGCAAAAAACGAGGCGATCTCATCATCAAATTCAATATTGAGGATGATTGAATATGACATTTTTTATATTCATGATTGCCTTCGCCCTTTTGCTGACATTTATTCTCTGGCTGGCTTTTCGACCCAAGAAAAAAACCCGGCCCAGAAAAAAAAACAGAACGGCAAAAACACCAAAAAAAACACCCGCAAATAGCCCTTTAAACACCAAGCCGGTTGTACCAAGCGAAGGATTTAAGAAAAAAGTTGCAACGGAATTATTTAAAAGGAATCCGGATATTGTCGCTGCGGTGATAAAACAGTGGCTACGCGAAAAGTGAGGGTTTTTAACCCT
>CAZEBI010000008.1:25668-31215 GCA_964510355.1 uncultured Nitrospina sp.
GGCCTTCACCACTGCCGCATGAGCTTTTGCTCTTTTTAACATTGCGGCTCTTTCCTCTGAGGAAAAGTCTTTTCTTGGGATGGGTTTTTCAACACCCGGTTTGGCGGGTGTTGCAACAGCTTGCTTCGTTTCGGCCTGAGCTTCAACCGGAGTTTCAGCCGTTTTCTCAGCCGCAGGTTCTGCTGTCTTTCCTACTGGAGAAGGCGCCGCCTCCCCCTCCTTACGAATCAAGCGCATGGACGACCAGACATCCTGGTTCGGATAAGGCGTGTCGACCCCTATCTTCAAATCCATGCGGACAATTTTTTCATCGGAACATTCGGTGATCCAGGTATTGGACGCACCACCGGGAGCAAATATTGCGTCGATGGGATAATTCGTCCCATTTTTATCGGCTAAAGACTTCACCCCGGTCTTGTCAAAAAGGGTCAGCGCCTCTGCCTTATTGGGGATGCGCCAATTATTGTACCCCCCAAACTGATCTTTATTCTTATTGACCCATTCCACATATTCTTGGTGCTCGGGCCACGTATAGAACTTCTTCATATCCAGCCAGGCATCCGTCCGCTTCCACATATAACCGCTATTGGGGTCCGTGATCGTCCCATCGCCGTTATCGACAAGAGGGTCTCCCACAGGACCGGCTTTTTTAGCCGCCGCCGCCTTTTTGGTGGCCGCAAGTTTGGCCTTTTCGGCCGGCGACAAATCTTTTTCTTCGGAAGTTTCTGCCATCTTCAACCCCTGGATTTAATCTCTACCAAAATATCATTCAAATCTTTTTTCGTCTCAGCGAGATCTTTTAATATCTCACCCAGCCTGGATGCGGAATAAACATCCAAGCGAGAATGGAAATCCACTCTATAATCTGCGGCATTTTTACGGACCCAATCCACAGCAACCTGCTCCTTAGCTTCGCAGCTCATATTGGAACATTTTTTATCCAGCAGGTTCGTCTGGGATAACCGTATGATTTCACAAATCAAATCCTCTTTGATCCGGTTCATACTAAAATTTTACCACAAATAGGACGAAAAATTAGCCCCTCGGCTATAAAAAGAGGCACTCTATAATGGTTTTTCAGGCTTGTCAACGTGATATTTTCTGCATTCGGCACCCCGTTTAAATTCAGTAAGTTATAGTAATTCCCCCCTGCTGGAAGGGCATCATTTGCAGCATTTTTTTTGCTGGCCGGATGAACCCTTCTCATCTCGATGATCGCGGGTCAAAAACCTTGCGCAAACCCTCCCCTAAAAAGTTGAACGAAAGAATCGTCAAAAATATTGCCAGTGAGGGAAACAAGATAAGGTGCGGATAAAATTTGATCGCCGTCCAGCCATCATTGGCCAGGCTCCCCCAACTGCTCGATGGGGGAGCGATCCCTAAGCCGATGAAACTCAATGTCGATTCGGCCAGAATTGCCACAGGCACACGAAAACTCAAAGTCACAACCAGAATGCCCAGGATATTGGGGAAAATTTCCCGCGCCAAAATTCGTGCGGGCCCCGCACCCAGAGCACGAGCCGCCTGCACATAAGGAAACTCTTTGATACGCAGAACTTCTCCGCGCACCAACCTTGCAATCGTGACCCAGCTCACCAATGTCAGAGCAATGAAAACCCCCATCATTCCCCGCCCCATCAACACGGTGATGAGAATGATCAGCAGCAGATCAGGGAGCGCAAAAACCACATCCACCCCCCGCATCATCAGGTTATCGGTGCGACCCCCGACATAAGCCGAAATGGCTCCATATACCGTTCCGATCACCAGGGCAAGCAAGGTGGTAAATATGCCGATGAATAATGAAACCCGAGCGCCATAAATCATGCGTGAAAAAAGATCGCGACCCAAACGGTCGGTGCCCATCCAATGTTCCAGACTGGGAAAGTCCAGAGTGCGTAGCGTGTCTTGTGTTTCATAAGAATACGGAGCCACCCATGGGGCCAGCACCGCCATAACAGAAACAAGCACAAGAAAACCGGCACTCAATTTGGCAATAAGAGAAAACCTGTTCATAGTATTTTTGGGACTCGTGAGCTTTCTGTCATGTAAGATTCTTTTACGCCTCGCTAGAGATCACCCGCAAGAAACCCGCCGCATAACGCTCCAGCTTGGTTTTTCCAACACCGGGCAGCTGACCAAACTCTGCGATTGACGTGGGTCTTTTTTGCGCCATTTCTACCAGTGTGGTGTCGTGAAAAATAATGAACGGAGCCATCTTTTGTGCGCTGGCCACTTCTCTGCGGTGAGCGCGCAACGCTTGAAAAAGAGCTTCATCTTCTACGTTATCAAGCGTAGCTCTTGTTCGTTTGCGACTTTTCCCTTTCGAGCGGCCCGCTGTTTTACTGAATTGCTCTTCCCTTAATAATACTTTTTCTTCTCCACGCAAAACCGACCTGGAATTTTCTCCCAAGCTATAACCCCCGTGACCCTCTATATCAACAACCAACAAGTTTTTTGCGACTAATTGACGAAAAATGGATCGCCATTGATTTTTGGAATATTCTTTTCCAATACCATAGGTCGATATTTTGTCATGACCCAATGTGGAAATTCGTGCCAATTCACTTCCCAGCAACACATCAATGATGTAAGCCGCTCCAAATCGCTCCCCTGTTTTATAAACGCATGAAAGAGCCTTTTGTGTCGCTACAGTCGCGTCAAACGATTTAACGGGTTCCAAACAAGTATCACAATTACCACACGGGTCCTTTAAGCTTTCACCAAAATATTGCAGCAGAACTTGCCGTCTACACTGCATGGTTTCGCAAAAACCAAGCAGGGCATCCAGTTTTTGCCGCTCTATTCTCTTTTGATCTTCTGGGGCATTTGATGAAACAATAAAACCGATGATCTTTGATAAGTCTTCAAGCCCATAAGCCAACCATGCATTTGATTTAAGTCCGTCTCGTCCAGCCCGGCCCGTTTCCTGGTAATAGGACTCCAAACTTTTTGGCAGGTCCAGGTGCGCCACAAAGCGGACATCAGGTTTGTCGATCCCCATACCAAAAGCTATGGTGGCCACCACAATAACGCCTTCTTCTTTAGAGAATTTATCCTGATTGGCTTCGCGCTGATTTTTAGCCAGCCCCGCATGATAAGGCAATGCGTTAAACCCTTCTTCAACCAGCCATTTAGCGATTGTCTCAACCTTGTTGCGGGACATGCAATAGATGATCCCGGAATCCCCTGAGTGATACGTTTCAATAAACTTTATCAGCTTATTTTTTGAGTCGTCCTTGGAAACAATTGTGTATTTAATATTGGGTCGATCAAAACTGGAAACAAACAACTTTTTGAGTTCTAAACGCTCTACAATATCGCGGCGAGTGGGGGCATCAGCCGTTGCAGTCAATGCTAATCTGGGAACATTGGGAAACAGCTTTTTTAATATGTTTAGTTTCAGATACTCCGGGCGAAAATCATGACCCCATTGCGAAACACAATGCGCCTCATCAATGGCAATCAGGCTCAATTCACATTTCCCTAAATGATCGAGAAAATCCGGCGTAAGCAGTTTTTCAGGAGACACATAGACCAAGTCCAGGGAACCTTCTAATAATTTCTGCTCGGTTTGCTTAACTTCCCCATAGGTGAGCGTTGAGTTTAAGACGGATGCTCGAACACCCAACTGGTTGAGCGATTCCACTTGATCACGCATTAAAGCTATCAGCGGAGAGATCACTAGGCCCACCCCATCCCGACATAATGCCGGAATCTGATAGCAGAGGGATTTGCCCCCGCCAGTTGGCATCAGCACCAGAGCATCATTGCCCGCAATCACATGGTCGATGACTTCATTTTGGAGGCCCAAAAAAGAATCGAAGCCAAAAACATTATTTAAAATTTCTATTTTTTTCATTATTGGAACGTGTGCGGTTTTTATAATATGCCTATTTCAAAATCACTCGCGGGTCCAGCCAGCCGTAAAGCACATCCACCAGCGTATTCGCCGCAATAATAAGCACCGCGTAAACCAGCGTCACGCCCATGATCAAAGGGTAATCTCGATTGGTCACAGCGGTGATGAAAAACCGCCCCATACCGGGAATCGAAAATATGTATTCAATCACAAAAGAACCTGTGACCAATCCTGCGGTCAGCGGGCCCATCACCGAAACGATGGGGTAGATCGAGTTTTTCAAAACATGTTTGAATAAAATCACCGGCTCCGTCAGCCCTTTGGCCCGTGCGGTGCGGATATAGTCCGCAGACAAAACGTCAAGCACTGTCGTTCGGGTCAACCGGGCGACATACCCGGCAAAACCCGCACCCAGGGCAAACGCCGGTAAAATCATGTGACGCGGCCCTTCCCATAAAGCGGGGGGAAGCAAATGCCAATGATGCGAAAAAATCCATACCAATATCGCCCCGAGCACAAAACTGGGCACCGAAATTCCCATCGCCGCAAACAGAAGAATAGATCGGTCCAGCAACGAATTTTGCCAGTAGGCCGAAGCCATCCCGGCGGGAACACCCAGGCCCAGAACAACCAGAACCGCACAGAGCCCCAGTATAAAGGAGACCGGGAACGTATCGCGGATGATATCAGCCACATCGCGCCCTAAATATTTATAAGACGGCCCCAGATCACCCTGGGCCAATTGTTTCATATACAGGAGGTATTGCAGGGCAAGAGGTTTATCGAGATGATATTTGGCTTCTATATTGGCGATGATTTCCGGGGGCAGGATTTTTTCTGTATCAAACGGCCCACCCGGAACAACATGCATGATGAAAAAGGTGAGCGTTGCCACCGTGACCAGAACCGGTATTCCAAATAAAACTCGCCTGATGATGAATCGTAACATGCCCGCATCTTACCACCAGACAGTGCGCAGGGAAACCGCAGGGTAGCCCATTTTTTTAAGAAAAATTCGCGGGTTTCGCTTCAGGCTACGATATAATGCCAAGTCGTTTATTTTTTACCGGGATTTTATGAAATACCCTTCTTTAATAGAATTTATAGAGCGGCTGGAAGCTGAGGGAGAACTCCTGCGGATTAAAGAACCCGTTTCTCCTGTTCTAGAAATTACGGAAATCACCGACCGCATATCCAAACAACCCGGTGGTGGCAAAGCCCTTTTATTCGAAAATGTCGAAGGCAGTTCCATGCCGGTATTGATCAACGCTTTTGGCAGTACAAAGCGCATGAATATGGCGGTTCACAATATTGAAGACATTGCCAAACGCATTGAAAGCTATATCAAGATTCCTCCGCCAACCACCTTGCTCGATAAAGCCAAACTTCTGCCCATGCTTTTGCAGGCGGCACAGTTTCCACCCAAACTCGTGCGAACCGCTCCTTGCCAGGAAGTCGTTCACCTGAATGATGATGTCGATCTGGGAATGATCCCGATCCTGCAATGCTGGCCGGATGATGCGGGACGGTTCATCACTTTTCCCATCGTGATCAACCGCAGTGTGGATAAAAAAATCAGGAATGTCGGGCTCTACCGCATGCAAGTGTACGACAAAAAAACTACAGGCATGCACTGGCATATCCATAAAGACGGAGCGCATTTTTTCCATGAATACCGCAAACAG